>NZ_JBWKVR010000001.1:0-486595 GCF_059421805.1 Rhodoferax sp. GW821-FHT02C08 | reverse complement strand
TTCATCCCTACCTCCTCAAGAATGAGGAACGCAAACATGCAAATCACGCGCCAGCTCGGGACTTATTCAGCGTTGCCTTAAACTTTATAAGCAGTCCTCGGCAAGTGCTGCCGCCAGGAGCATTGCGTGCCCGTTTCCTAATCCTCCGGAGTTTTACCCCCATGTACCAGCACATCACCGTACCTGCTGAAGGCCAAAAAATCACCGTCAACGCAGACACCACACTCAATGTGCCGGCCAACCCCATCATTCCCTACATTGAAGGTGATGGCACGGGCCAGGACATTACCCCGGTGATGCTGAAAGTGGTGGATGCTGCCGTGGCCAAGGCCTATGGTGGCAAACGCAAGATCCACTGGATGGAGATCTATGCGGGTGAAAAATCCACCACCATCTACGGCCCGGACCAGTGGCTGCCCCAGGAAACCCTGGCCGCCATACGCGAATACCTGGTATCCATCAAGGGGCCGCTGACCACGCCGGTGGGCCGCGGCATACGCTCGCTGAACGTGGCCCTGCGCCAGGAGCTGGACCTGTACGTCTGCCTGCGCCCGGTGCAGTACTTTGACGGCGTGCCCTCCCCCGTCAAGGCGCCGGAGAAGATCAATATGGCAATCTTCCGCGAGAACTCCGAAGACATTTACGCCGGCATCGAGTTCGAAGCCGAGTCCGACAAGGCCAAGAAGCTAATCCAGTTTCTGCAGGACGAGATGGGCGTGAAGAAGATCCGCTTCCCGCATACCTCGGGCATCGGCATCAAGCCCGTGTCGCGCGAAGGCACGGAACGCCTGGTGCGCAAGGCGCTGCAGTACGCCATAGACAACGACAAGCCCAATGTGACCATTGTGCACAAGGGCAACATCATGAAGTACACCGAAGGCGCGTTCCGCGACTGGGCCTACAGCCTGGCGCAGAAGGAATTCGGTGCCGAGCAAATCGACGGCGGCCCCTGGATGCGCTTCCAGAACCCCAAGAACGGCAAGCAGATCATTGTCAAGGACGTGATCACCGACGCCTTCCTGCAGCAAATCCTGCTACGCCCGGCCGAGTACAGCGTGATCGCCACGCTGAACCTGAACGGTGACTATGTATCCGACGCGCTGGCAGCCCAGGTGGGCGGCATCGGCATTGCGCCGGGCGGCAACCTGTCCGACTCGGTGGCCTGCTTTGAGGCCACCCACGGCACGGCGCCCAAGTACGCGGGCAAGGACTATGTCAACCCCGGCTCCGTCATCCTGTCCGCCGAAATGATGCTGCGCCACATGGGCTGGCTGGAGGCCGCTGACCTGATCATCGCGTCCATGAAAGCCGCCATCGCCAGCAAGAAGGTCACCTACGACTTCGCGCGCATGATGGCAGACGCGATCCAGGTCAGCTGCTCGGGCTTTGGCGATGTGATGATCGAGCAGATGGAGCAGATGTAAGCATCCGCCCCGTGCCGATGCCCGCTCAGTCGCGGCGGGCCTCGGCATCCACCTGCTGCAAAAACTCCCGCAGGGCCGGCGTCACCTGCTTGTCGCGGTGCAGCACCACATAGCACTGGCGCTGCAGCTTGGGCAAGGTGGTGGATAGATGCTGCAACTGGCCAACCTGGACGGCGGCATCCACCGCCCAAGCAGACAGGCAGGCAACACCCAGTCCGGCCGCTGCCGCGTGCCTGATGGCCTCGGAGCTGCCCATCTCCACGCTGCGCCGATAGCTGTGCAGATGCGGCAGCAAGGCTTGGTCGGTGGCCTCGCGGGTGCCCGAGCCCGGCTCGCGGAGCAGCCAGACCTGCTCCTGCAGATCGGCAACCGACCAGTTATCCGAGTGGCCCGAATTGCCCGGCGCCCTGGCAGACGGCGCGGCCACCAGCACCAGCTCATCCTGCAGCCAGGCACGCACCGACAACACCGCCTGGTGGCACGGCCCTTCGATCAACCCGACATCCAGCTCAAAAGCCGCCACGGCGTCGCAGATCGCGGCGGTATTGCCTATCACCACCTGCGAACGCCAGGCCTCCGCACTGGCGGCCTGGCCGCCCATGAAGCCCGCCAGCAAGCGCGGCAGCACATGGCTGCCGATGGTGGTGCTGGCGCCGATGCGCAAAGACTGCCGCTGCGCGCTGCCATCGCGCGCCATCTGCTCTATGCCCGCCGCACCGTCCAGCAAGGCCAGCGCCCGGGGCAGCAACGCACGCCCGTTGTCGTTCAGCAGCAACCTGCGGCCCACACGGTCGAACAGCTGTAGCGACAGCAGCCGTTCCAGCTCATTCACCGCCGCACTGGTGGCCGACTGCGACAAAGCCAGCTCGGCGCTGGCCGCTGTGGTGCTGCCGCTGCGCGCCACGGCAGCAAATATCTGCAACTGGCGCAGGGTGAGTCGCAGCACGTCCATGGCAAGCAGCCTCTTATTTATCGATTGAATCGCTATATTTTACAAAGACAAGTCGTTGGACAGGTTGATCTACAAGAACCAGACTCGCCCCCATGAACACGACTTTGCCCCACCCCGCCGCCACGCTACCAGTCCCTAGCCCTCTGCGGCACCTGTTGCCAGGCCTGGCCTTGAGCGGCGCACTGGCCACCGCCGGCATGGCACTGGGCCGCATCGCCTGGCTGCAAGAACATGGCTTCAGCCCGCTGACGCTGGCCATCCTGCTGGGCATGCTGGTCGGTAACACCCTGTACCCGCAGTTTGCAGGCGCCAGCGGCGCCGGCGTGGATTTCTGCCGGCAAACCCTGCTGCGTGCGGGCGTGGTGCTCTATGGCCTGCGCCTGACGGTACAAGACATAAGCCACGTCGGCATGGCGGGCGTGCTGGTCGATGCGCTGGTGCTGGGCTCCACCTTCTTGCTGGCCTGCCACATCGGCACCCGCTGGCTGGGCCTGGACCGCAACACCACGGTGCTGATAGGCGCAGGCAGCTCCATCTGCGGTGCCGCCGCCGTCATGGCCACCGAGCCGGTGCTCAAGGCCAAGCCCGAGCAGGTCACCGTGGCCGTCGCCAGCGTGGTGGTATTTGGCACGTTGGCCATGTTTCTCTACCCGCTGCTGTTCATGCTGAACCAACATTGGCAGTTGGTTCCCGGCGGCGCCCAAGGCTTCGGCATCTATGCGGGCTCGACCATCCACGAGGTGGCACAAGTGGTGGCTGCCGCACGCGCCATAGACCCCAGCGTGGCAGACACCGCCGTCATCGCCAAAATGGTGCGCGTAATGATGCTAGCGCCGTTTCTGCTGGCGCTATCGGCCTGGCTGGCGAATGGCAGATCCGGCCACCACTGCGACCACCAGCCCCCGGCCAAGCTGGCGGTGCCGTGGTTTGCGTTGGGCTTTGTCGCCACGGTGCTGTTCAATTCCTTGCAACTGCTGCCCCATCCGGTGCTCAGCCTGGCGACCGATTTGGATACCGGCCTGCTGGCCACGGCCATGGCGGCCCTTGGCATCTCCACCCAATTAGGCGCCATACGCCGAGCCGGCGCCAGGCCGCTGCTACTGGCCCTGGTTCTATTTGTCTGGCTGGTGCTGGGTGGTGCGCTGATCAACCACTGGGTGGGCCTATTGCTGGGGTGATGCAGCATGGCACAAAAAAATGGCCGGTCTGGAATAAAGCGGCAAGGCTCCGCGTCTACACCTTGGTGGGCCCCAGGCACACACCCGACTATCCTTCACCACCTCAGGAGTTGCACCATGTTCCAGTCCGCCCCATCCAGCACCCGCCGTCCCGCCGCTGGTCAGCTCATCGCAGCCCTCGGCCTGTGTTTAGCGGCATTCGGCGCAGCCGCCGCCGACGCTCCTGCCAAAGTGGACAACGGCATCCTGGTAGCCCCCAACGGCATGGCGCTCTACACCTTTGACAAAGATGCCGCCGACAAAAGCAACTGCAACGGCCCCTGCACCAAGGTGTGGCCGCCACTGGCCGCCACCGCCAGCGACCAGCCCATGGGTGCCTACGGCATAGCCACGCGTGACGACGGTAGCCGTCAGTGGTCCTACAAAACCAAGCCGCTGTACTACTACCAAGGCGACCAGAAGGCGGGTGACCGCAGCGGCGACAATTTCAAGGATGTCTGGCACCTCATCAAGGAATAACGCGCCTTAGCCAACCAGCCCATGCAAGACGAACACCCCCTGCTGACATGGGCGCCCCGCCTGCGCCGCTATGCCCGGGCCTTGGTGGGCAACCGCGACGATGCCGATGATCTGGTACAGGACACGCTGGAACGCGCCTGGACCAAGTCCGGGCTGTGGCACGGCGTGGTCGATATGCGCGCCTGGTTGTTCAGCCTGATGCACAACCTGCATGTGGACGGTGTGCGCCGTGGCCGACTGCAAACCGCCCCACTGGACCATGACACGCCCGAAATCGCCACCCCGCCCCGCCAGCAAGAACAACTGGCGGTCATGGACCTGCAGGCTGCGCTAGACCAGTTGCCGCAGGAGCAAAAAGAAATACTGCTGCTGGTCGCCCTGGAAGACATGGCCTATGCCGACATTGCCGCCACGCTGGGCATCCCCCTGGGCACCGTGATGTCGCGCCTGTCGCGCGGGCGCGAACGCCTGCGCGCCGTGATGGAAGGCCGCGCCGCCCCCACGCGGCTGAAGATCGTGAAGTGACAACACCATGCGCATAACCCCTCCCCCCACCTCGCCGGTCACCGAAGCCGAGCTCCACGCCTTTATCGACGGCCAACTACCCCTGGGCCGCCAAGCCGAAGTCGCCGCCTATCTGGCCCAACGCCCCGACGAAGCCGAGCGCCTGGAAAGCTATCGAACCCAGAAGCTCGCGCTGCGCCACCTGTTCGACCCGGTGCTGGACGAGGCCCTGCCCGCCCGTGTGCGGCAGACGGCCCAGGGCGCACCACCACACACCGCCTGGTACCTGCAGCGGCTGGCCGCAGCCGCGCTGATTGCCGTGGTCGGCGCGGCCGGTGGCTGGGGTCTGCGCGGCCTGGTGCAGCCCACCGGCCCGCTGCTGGCCACCGCTACACCGACACTGCCCGCCAACGGCTTTGCACAGCGGGCCGCCGTGGCGCACGCGGTATACAGCCCCGAACAACGCCGCCCCGTGGAAGTAGACGCCGCACATGAAGACCAGTTGGTGACCTGGTTGTCCAAACGCATGGGCGTGCCCATGAAACCGCCGCATCTGCAAGCCCAGGGCTATGCGCTGGAAGGTGGTCGCCTGCTGCCCGGCGGGCGCGGGCCGGTCGCACAATTCATGTACCGGCAGACCGCCGACACGGGCCAACGGCTCACGCTATATGTGTCGAACGACCTGGGCGATCTGGGTGCGGCCCAGGATGGCCCAAGCACACCAGGGGTACGCAATAGCGACACCGCCTTCCGTTTTGCGCAAGAGGGCAAGGTCAACGTCTTCTACTGGGTAGATGGGGGCCTGGGCTACGCCCTCTCGACCACTGCCGACCGGGCCGAGCTGGCCCGCGTGTCCACCGAGGTCTACCGGCAGCTGCTGGCTACGGCGCGATAGCCCTCCATCATTTGCTATCGATGTGATAGCTGCTTGCGCAGACAATACCTGCGCCAGAGGCCTATTTCATTGCTAACTTGGTGCCACACAAAGTTGGGCGTATGCACAAGCTCTCGCGCTACGGTGGATTGGCAGCGGCTACATCTCGTCTATCTGCGTGGAGCGCGACTGGGCCTGTGCCTCCAGGGCGTAGCGCTCATTCGTCTTCACATAGAAGCTGGCGCCAAAGCGACCCACCGGGTGGTAATGCTGCAGGCGCACGCGCCAAGTGTCGGTGTCAATCAGCTCGTCGCGTGCATGCATCCAGCGCACCTGGCCGATGAAGATCTGGCGGCTGTCGGTCTCCAGCGTTTCCCATAGCGTGCACTCAAACGCCACGGGCGCCTCGGCGATGCGCGGCGGCGCCACAGCGCAGGACGGCGCGGCCGTCAACCCCACGGCTTCCAGCTCGCTCTCGTGGGGTGGCAGGCGCTCGCCGCAGCGGTGCATTTGCTCGGCCAGGTCTTCGTCGCACATGTGCACCACGAATTCCCCGCTGCGCTGGATGTTGGCGGCCGTGTCTTTCAGGTAACCGTCCTGCAGGCGGTTGATGCTGAGCATGACGATGGGTGGCTCCTCGCCCATCATGTTGAACATGCTGAAGGGCGCGGCATTCACCACGCCGGTAGGCCCCAGGGTGGTGACCAGGGCAATCGGGCGCGGCACGATCAGGCTCGCCATCATCTTGTAGCGCTGGTATTCGGTCAGGGTGGAAAAGTCGATGTTCATGGAACGCCATGGAGTGGTGAAGAGGCAACTGGGCCAACGGCCTCACAAGCCAGCAGCAATATGCATACCCGCGCCGTAGCGGGCAGCGGCGAAAACGAACATACCCCCAAGCCTTCTTACGACAAACCAATGCGCCACTAGCAGACGAATCATTAATATCAAATTATTTCAATAAGACAAATTATTTGATATCAAATATTCCTTTTTATCAAAATGTGCATTTTTTAACGATAAAAATGAAACGAAAAAATTAGAATACACACATCTACCCACACACCCAGGATGCCACGATGACCCAACCGGCCCCCCACCCGAATACCAGCGCGCCAACAGCGCGTGGCACAACCAGCGAGTACCTCTCGTTTCAGCTCGGTACCGTGGAATACGGCATCGACATCCTGAAAGTGCAGGAGATCCGCTCGTACACCCAGCCTACGCACATCGCCAACGCACCCGACGAATTGCTCGGCGTCATCAACCTGCGCGGTGTCATCGTGCCGATCATCGACCTGCGGCTGAAGCTGCATTGCCCCACAGCCGCCTATACGGCGTCCACCGTGGTGATTGTTTTAAGCCTCGTCCACCAAGTCATCGGCGTGGTGGTCGACTCGGTGTCTGACGTGGTGCAACTGGAGCCCACTTGCATCCAGCCGCCGCCCGGTCTGCAGATGGGTACCGACGAAGGCTTCATCACCGGCCTGGCCAATCTGGAAGAACGGATGTTGATCCTGCTGGATACCGAATCCTTTCTGGGCAGCGCCGAACTTAGCCAAAACCTCACCGTTCACTAGTAGCCCGTTATTTCCGAACAATTCAATTCAAAGAGGAATCAAAATGAACTTCAAGAACTTCACCGTCAAAGGCCAACTGGGTTTTGCCTTCGGGCTACTGGCTGCATTGGTATTGGCCATCTCCTGCGCAGCTTTGTTCACATTGAACAACACCAACAACCATTTCACGGAATACAACCATGTCAATGTTGCCCAGTCCCAACTGGTGGCAGATGTGCGTGGAGCGGTCAACCGCCGAGCCATCGCAGCACGCAATCTGGTACTGGTCACCACTCCCGAAGATCTTGCCGCAGAGCAACAAGCGGTGACGCAGGCCCACCAGGACACCCAGGATTCCCTGCTCAAACTGAATAACGCCATCAAACAAAACCCGCAGATCAGCGCCGAAGAACGCCGCCTGGTCGATGAAATAAACCATGTCGAAACCCTGTATGGCCCAGTGGCACTCGACATCGTAAAGCTGGCGCTGGATGGCAAAAAAGAAGAAGCCATTGCCAAGATGAACAAGGAATGCCGCCCCCTGCTGGCCGCCTTGCTTACAGCGGCTAGAAAGTACCAAGAGTTCAGCGCCAAGAGCGGAGCCGAAAGTGTCGCCGTCGCAGGAACCGACTACAGCCAAGCAAAATTTTTGCTGATAACCGCCAGCCTGGTAGCGATAGCTGCAGCCGTAGCATTGGGTGTTCTCATCACCCGCAACTTGGTGGGCGCCCTGGGTGGTGAACCCGCAGCTGCAGCAGACCTGGCCCGTGCCGTGGCCCAAGGCAACCTGACCATGCCCATCACCGTCAAGCCCGGCGACAGCACCAGCCTGATGGCACAGCTCAAAGCCATGCAGGACAGCCTGGTCAGCGTGGTGTCCAATGTGCGCCAAAGCGCCGATGGCGTCGCTACCGCCAGCGCCGAAATCGCCCAGGGCAATAGCGATCTGTCCAGCCGCACGGAACAACAAGCCAGCGCGCTGGAAGAAACCGCCGCCTCCATGGAAGAACTCTCCAGCACTGTCAAGCAGAATGCCGACAGCGCCCACCAGGCCAACCAATTGGCCGTCAATGCATCCACTGTTGCCATCCAAGGCGGCGAGGTGGTCAGCCAGGTGGTGGACACGATGAAGGGCATCAACGACAGCTCGAAGAAGATCAGCGACATCATCAGCGTGATCGACGGCATCGCCTTTCAAACGAACATCCTGGCACTGAATGCCGCCGTGGAGGCCGCCCGTGCCGGCGAACAAGGCCGCGGCTTTGCCGTGGTGGCCAGTGAAGTGCGCAACCTAGCACAGCGCAGCGCCGCTGCCGCCAAAGAGATCAAGACCCTGATCGACAACAGCGTGACCCAGGTGGAGCAAGGTACCACCCTGGTGGCCAAGGCCGGCACCACGATGACCGAGGTGGTCACCGCCATCCGCCGCGTGACCGACATCATTGGCGAAGTCAGCTCGGCCAGCAGCGAGCAAAGCCAGGGCGTGGCCCAGGTCGGCGAAGCCATCACCCAGATGGACCAGGTCACGCAGCAGAACGCGGCCTTGGTCGAAGAGTCGGCCGCAGCCGCCAACAGCCTGCAGAGCCAGGCCGAGCAATTGCTGCAGTCGGTGGCCGTATTCAATCTGGGTACGCATACAAATGCAAACGCCACGCCGACCACGCACCGGCAAGAACAGCGCAGCCCTAAGCGCACCAACAATGTTGTACGCCCCACGTTCGCTACCAGCAAGCTTGCAGCCCCCAAGCCCTTCACACAAAAAGCCGCGCTTGCTGCGACGGGCACTGATGGCTGGGGCAGCTTCTAAAAACATCGGCGGGCGCGTACACGGCCCGCCAACGGCAAACACCGAGGTCCCTGCCGGGTGCTGAATTAGCACCCTGCAGGGACCTCGGTGTTTATGCAGGCTGCAAACGATTTAATTACTATCTATTTCATAGCTACCAGCGTCGGCAATACCTGCGTCAGAGGCATAAAATCTTATAAGTTCTAGCCCTCAAACTGCGGGTGCAGCTGGCGAATCTTGGTCATGGCCATGCCGGCGGCGGCGGTACGTGTCTCGACCCCCATCTTCACGTAGACGCGCTCCAGGTGCTTCTTCACCGTGGCCGGGCTGCTGCCCAGGATCTCGCCGATGTCGCGGTTGGTCTTGCCCTTGACCACCCAGTACAGCACCTCGGCCTCGCGGCCGGTAAGCTTGAAGCTCAGGCTCATGGCCTCGATCACAGCGGCGTCGGACACCTCGCGCATCACGATCAGCCAATCCCCCCCGCCCTCGCTGTCGCCGGTCTGCTGGTGCAGGCGAAAGCTGAGGCGGCGCGCGCCTTTCTCGAAGCTCAGGCGCGGCGGCTCAATTTGCTGTTCTGCCGCCGGTAAATGCTGCTGCAGCCAATCGATCACCGGCTGGGGCGTCTGCGGTGCGCTGGTGCCGAAATAGTCCAGCAGCAGATCGCGGGCCAACGCGGTTTGCCACATCAGCTTGCCGTCGCTGGCACGCACGGTGATGCTGGCGTAGCCAAAAGCGTCCAGCGCATTGCGTGCCTGGCCGGCCTGGTGCACCTGCTGGCGGGCCTGGCGGGCGCCTTGCAAATGCACATTCATGCGGGCCAGCACCTCCTTGGGTTTGATGGGCTTGGTGACGTAGTCCACACCACCCGCGTCCAGCGCGGCCACCAGGTGCTCGGTCTCGGTCAGGCCGGTCATGAAGATGATGGGGATGTGCGCCGTAGCCGGATTCGCCTTCAGCCGGCGCGCCACCTCGAAACCGTCCATACCGGGCATCATGGCGTCCAGCAGCACGATGTCGGGCAGGGCCTGGACGGCACGCTGCAAGGCGGCTTCGCCCCGGGTGGCGACCAGCACGGTGTAGCCGGACTCGTCCAGCGCGTCGTGCAGCACGGCCAAGTTGTCGGGCACGTCGTCCACGATCAGCACCACGTCGCTGTTGCGACGGTCCAGCGTGGTGCCCAGCGGGTCAGGCATGGCGGAGGAAATCGGCTTAACGGGCATGGGCGTTGTCGGGTGCCTGGGCCAGCAACTGGCCTATGGCTTCAAACTGGAATTGTTGGGCCAGGGCGCGCACTTCCTGCACCAGGCCCTGGCATGCTGGCTGGGCGGCGTCCAGCGCCGCCAGCTGGTTGAGGATACCGCGGTAAAAGCCGAGTTCGGCCACCTCGCGCAAAGCCTGCAGGCTGGCCGCATCGGGCCAGACCCGCGCCGGCGGCGGCTGGGGCGCAGCGGGCACCGTCGCGGCGGCGTCCGTCCACTGCAGGCCCAGGCGGCGCTCCAGCCAGTCCAGCAGCTCGCTGTGGCGTACCGGCTTGGTAATGAAGTCTTCGGGGCGTATGCCCACATCGTTGTCCAGCCCCTTGTCAAAGGCGTTAGCCGATACGACTGCAACATGCGCCTGGATGTGGCCATCTGCGCGCAGCCGGCGTATGGTTTCCCAGCCGTCGATGCCGGGCATGGCCAGGTCCATCAGCACAGCATCAGGGCCGTAGCCGGCAGCCAGCAGATCCAGCGCGTCATGGCCGCTGGCGGCGGTGCGCACCTCGAAGCCCAGGGGCTGTAGCAGCTGCACCAGCAGCTCGCGGTCGGGCTCCTCGTTGTCCACTACCAGCAGCTTGCGGCGCGGCCCCAGGTAGGCGCGGCGCACACGCGGGACGGCGGGCCGCAAGGCCTTGGCGTCACCTCCGCGAATTTCGGGTAGGAACAGCTTGACGCGGAACACCGCGCCCTGCCCCGGCGTGCTGGTGACCGTCATCTCGCCGCCCATCAGGTCGGTCAGCATCTTGGCGATGGTCAGGCCCAGGCCGGCGCCGGGCGCGCCCGGATTGGCGGGGGCGGACGAGGTGCCGCGCGCAAACGGCTCGAAGATGCGCTCCAGCTCGTCAGCGCTCAGGCCCGGGCCGGTGTCTTCGATGTCGATCACCGCCATCTCCAGCGCATAGCGCACGCGCAGGCGCACATGGCCGCTGGCGGTGAACTTGATGGCATTGCCCAGCAGGTTGATGAGGATCTGGCGCAACCGCTTCTCGTCGGCGCGCACCTGCTCGGGCAACACGCCCTGCGGGTCGAAATGGAAGGCCAGGCCCTTGGCCCGCGCCTGGGGTTCGAACATATCGCCCATCTCGTGCAGCAAATCGGCGAACGGCATGGGCTTGGTGGCCAGGGTCAGCTTGCCGGACTCGATGCGCGCAATGTCCAGCGTGCCTTCGATCAGCGACAGCAGATGCTCCCCGCCGCGCCGGATAACGCTGACCGCCTGCTGCCGGTGCGGCGGTACGCTGACGTCTTCACCCATCAACTGAGCGTAGCCCAGGATGCTGTTGAGTGGGGTGCGCAGCTCGTGGCTGATGGCGCTGATGTAGCGGCTCTTGGCCTGGTTAGCCTGGTCGGCCGCACGCTTGGCTTGCTCGGCGATCTGCCGGGCCTGCTCGGCCACCAGCTTGGCTTCTTGCAGGGCGCGGTCGGTCTGCTGGTGCAAGGCGATTTCGCGCTGCAGCAAGTGCGTCTGGCGGTTCGATTCCTCTTGCGCAACTTGGCGGCTTTTATGCGCCAGCACCAGCCACCAGGACACGATGCCAGCCGTGACGATCAAGGCCATATAGGCTTTGACGAAACCGGAACGCAGCGCCTGGCTAGGATCAAAATCAAGCTCTGACGCAGATTCCACCAGCGCACGAAGCTCTTGAAAATATAGCAAGCCAAACAAAGTGGCCAGCACCGGCACCACCACCAGCATCAGCAAAATGAAGTGCGCCAGACCGGTGTCCAGGTAAGGCCATATGCGCTGCGGCAGCAGCCAGCGCAGCGCCGCCGCCCACTGGACCGACAGGCTAGCCTGGGGTTTGCACAGATCGCCACAGCGCGCATCCAGCGTGCAGCACAGCGAGCAGATGCTGCCCTGGTAGGCAGGGCAATGGGCCATGTCAGGCGACTCGTATTCACGCTCGCAGATCACGCAGCGCTGCACCTTCAGGCGCTGGTAGCTGCCGGCTTCCACGGGGTCAGCAGCAACGCTGCGCCAATCCGACTGCGGGCCGCGGGCGATGTAATAGCGGCCTTTGGTCCACCACGCCAATATCGGCGACGCCACCAGGGCCGTGCCCAAAGCTATCAGCGCCGAAAACGCATGCGCCAGCGGCCCCAGCAACCCCATATAGGCCACCATGGACAGCATGGACGCCAGCGCCATCGAGCCCACACCGACCGGGTTGATGTCGTACAGGTAGGCGCGCTTGAATTCAATGCCCGGCGGCGACAAGCCCAGCGGCTTGTTGATGACCAGGTCGGCCACCACCGTCATCATCCAGGCGATGGCCAGGTTGGAGTACAAGCCCAGCACGTCGCCAAGCGCCTCGAACACATTCATCTCCATCAGCATGAAGGCGATGAGCGTGTTGAACACCACCCACACCACCCGGCCAGGGTGGCTGTGGGTGATGCGTGAGAAAAAGTTGGACCAGGCCAGCGAGCCCGCATAGGCGTTGGTGACGTTGATCTTCAACTGCGACAGCACTACGAAGGCCGCCGTGACCGCCACCGCCCAGCCGTATTGCGGGAACACGTACTCGTAGGCCGCCAGATACATCTGGTTCGGGTCCACCGCGCGCTCCGGTGGCACCATATGGGTGATGGCCAGGTAGGCCAGCAGCGCGCCGCCCAGCATCTTTACCATGCCCAATAGCACCCAGCCCGGCCCGCCGGCCAGCACACCCAACCACCAGCGCCCCCGGTTGGCGGCGGTCTGCGCCGGCATGAAGCGCAGATAGTCGGCCTGCTCCCCCATTTGGGTAATCAGGGCAATGCCCACCGTGAGGGATGCACCAAATGAGAGCAAATTAAATCCCTCACCCTGGCCGGAAACACCAGCATAGTGCGCAACCGCACCAAAAACGCCCGGCTCGCGCATCCACACGTAGGCAAACGGCACCACCAACAGCGCCAGCCACAGTGGCTGGGTCCAAACCTGCAGCCGGCTGATGGCCGACACCCCGTGCGTCACCAGCGGTATCACCACCAGTGCGCACACCAGGTAGCCCCAGCGCGGTGGAATGCCCAGGGCCAGCTCCAGCGCATAGGCCATGACGGCCGCCTCCAGCGCGAAGAAGATGAAGGTGAAAGACGCGTAGATCAGCGAGGTCAGCGTGGAGCCGATGTAGCCAAAGCCCGCGCCGCGCGTCAGCAGGTCCATGTCCACACCAAAGCGCGCCGCGTAAATGCTGATGGGCAGGCCAGCCATGAAGATGATCAGTGCCGTGGCCAGAATGGCCCAGAAGGCGTTCACAAAGCCGTACTGCACCAGCAGCGTGGCGCCCACCGCCTCCAGCACCAGGAAGGACGCGGCACCAAAAGCCGTGTTGGCCACCCGCCATTCGGACCATTTGCGAAAGCGCTGTGGGGCAAAGCGCAGGGCGTAGTCTTCCAGCGTCTCGCGCGCCACCCAGCTGTTGTAGTCGCGCCGCACCTTCACCACATGCTGTGGCGCATCGTTCAGAGGTATATGTTCGGCTTCTTGCACCTGTAGACCCACGCAGCTTTCAGGCCATGCGCACCGCCCGCAATGCGCCCAATGGCGTACGCCGGGGCACAGGGATTGCTACATACTTGTCTAATAATCCGATGCAACTTTCACACACTGAGCCCTTATAGAACTAACGCCTCGTGTTCGGCCTGCCTTTGGCGGCCGCGCGAGCAAATACTTGAGTGAAACGAAATGGAACTGACACCTCGCGAAAAAGACAAGCTGCTGATCTTCACCGCCGCCCTGTTGGCCGAGCGGCGCAAGGCGCGCGGCCTGAAGCTGAACTACCCCGAAGCCATTGCCTTCATCAGCGCTGCAGTGATGGAAGGCGCGCGCGACGGCAAAAGCGTGGCCCAGCTGATGAGCGAGGGCCGTACCGTGCTGGGCCGCGCCGACGTGATGGACGGCATCGCCGAGATGATTCCTGACATCCAGGTCGAGGCCACCTTCCCCGACGGCACCAAGCTCGTCACCGTGCACCAACCCATTGTTTAACCACCGTTTAACCCTCTGGACACCCACACCATGCGCACGCCCTCTCTACGCACTATTGTTTTGATAGCTTCTGCCGCAGTATCTACGGGTGCCAGCGCCCATTTAGGCACTGATGCCGGGGTGCACCATGCGTTTCTGGACGGATTGGTGCACCCGCTGACCGGCATGGACCACATGGCGGCCATGGTCGCCGTGGGCCTGTGGAGTGCCATGACGGCACGCCGCGTCTGGCTGGCACCCATCGCTTTCGCCGGCATGCTGCTGGTGGGCGCGCTGCTGGGCCTGGGCGGGCTGACGCTGCCGGCGGTGGAGCCGATGATCGCCGCGTCCCTGCTGGTGCTAGGCCTGCTGGTCGCTACGCAAGCCAAGCTGCCGGCTGCGCTGGCGACGGGCCTGGTCGGCGCATTCGCGGTGTTCCACGGCGTGGCGCATGGCACCGAACTGGCCGGCGGCGACAACGGCTGGCTGCCGCTGGTGGGCATACTGGTGGCTACCGCCGGCTTGCACTTGGCGGGCGTGGGTATCGGCCTGGCGATGCGAGCGCATAGCACCTGGTGGCCGCGCGCCATCGGCTGTCTGGTCACGCTGCTGGGCGGCGCATTTCTGCTGCAACTGGTTTAAGAGGTATTGGCCATGACCCCAGGCGAACTCCTAATAGACGCGGGCGAGCACGCCCTGAACACCGGGCGCCGCACGGTGACCCTGGTGGTCAACAACACGGCCGACCGGCCGATCCAGGTCGGCTCGCACTACCACTTTGCCGAAACCAATGGCGCGCTAGGCTTTGACCGCGCAGCCGCCCAGGGCATGCGGCTGAACATCGCCTCCGGCAGCGCAGTGCGCTTCGAGCCCGGCCAGCAGCGCACGGTGGAGCTGGTCGATTTCGCGGGCGACCGCACGGTGTATGGCTTTCGCGGACTGACGCAAGGGAAACTCTGACCATGGCAACCATTGGCAAACGCGCCTATGCGGAAATTTTTGGCCCCACCGTAGGTGACCGGGTACGCCTGGCCGATACCGACCTGCTGATCGAGGTCGAAAAAGACCTGACCCTGCATGCCGGCGCCTACGGCGAGGAAGTGAAGTTCGGCGGCGGCAAGACCATCCGCGACGGCATGGCGCAAAGCCAGCGCATGAACAGCGAGGGCGCTGTGGACTGCGTGATGACCAACGCGCTGATCCTCGACCACTGGGGCATCGTCAAGGCCGACATCGGCCTCAAGGGCGGGCGCATCGTCGCCATCGGCAAAGCCGGCAACCCCGACGTGCAACCCGGCGTGGACATCATCATCGGCCCGGGTACCGAAGTCATCAGCTGCGAAGGCAATATCGTCACCGCCGGCGGCATCGACAGCCACATCCACTTCATCTGCCCGCAGCAGATCGAGGAAGCCCTGGCCAGCGGCGTGACCACCATGATGGGCGGCGGCACCGGCCCGGCCACCGGCACCTTTGCTACCACCTGCACGCCCGGCCCCTGGAACATCGAGCGCATGCTTCAGGCGGCGGACGCCTTCCCCATGAACCTGGGCTTTCTGGGCAAGGGCAATGCCAGCCTGCCGGCCGCGCTGCACGAGCAGATCAACGCCGGCGTGATCGGCCTGAAGCTGCACGAAGACTGGGGCACAACGCCAGCCGCCATCAGCAACTGCCTGGACGTGGCCGACGCCACCGACACCCAGGTCGCCATCCATTCCGACACGCTGAACGAGAGCGGCTTTGTCGAAAACACCATTGCCGCCACCAAGGGCCGTGGCCTGTGCGCCTTCCACACCGAAGGTGCGGGCGGCGGGCACGCACCCGACATTTTGCGGGTGGTGGGCGAGGCGAACTTCCTGCCCAGCAGCACCAACCCGACCATGCCCTACACCGTGAACACGCTGGACGAGCATGTGGACATGCTGATGGTCTGCCACCATCTGGACGCCAGCATCCCCGAAGACCTGGCGTTTGCCGAGAGCCGCATCCGCAAGGAAACCATTGCCGCCGAGGACGTGCTGCACGACCTGGGCGCCATCAGCATGATGAGCAGCGACAGCCAGGCCATGGGTCGGGTCGGTGAAGTCATCCTGCGCACCTGGCAGACGGCGCACAAGATGAAGCAGCAGCGCGGCAGCCTGCCCGAGGACAACAGCCGCAACGACAACTTCCGCGCCAAGCGCTATGTGGCCAAGTACACCATCAACCCGGCGATTGCCCACGGTATCAGCCACGAAGTCGGCAGCATTGAGGTCGGCAAATGGGCCGACCTGGTGGTCTGGAAGCCAGCCTTCTTCGGCGTGAAGCCGGCGTTGCTGCTGAAAGGCGGCTTCATCGCCATGGCTGCCATGGGAGACCCGAACGCCAGCATCCCCACGCCCCAGCCGGTGCACTACCGCCCGATGTTCGGCGCCTATGGCAGCGCGCTGGCGCGCGGCTCGCTGACCTTTGTGTCGCAGGCTGGCTTGAACGCCGGCATCAAGGACCGCTTTGGCCTGAAAAAGACCCTGAGCGCGGTAAAGAACATCCGTGGCGTGCGCAAGCAGCACATGGTGCACAACAGCTATCTTCCCAAGATGGAGATCGACGCGCAAACCTATAGCGTGCGGGCCGACGGCCAACTGCTAACCTGCGAAGCCGCAGTAAGCTTGCCTATGGCACAACGTTACTTCTTGTTTTAATGCTCCAAACCTCCAAACTCATCTCCCAAGGCAAGGGCCTGGCTCCTGCCCTGCTGAAACGCGCCAGCACCGTCGAGCTCGACTGGGACGTACGGCAGAAAAGCCGCTTCGACGCCACCGACTCGCTGGGCCGCCAGCTCGGCGTGTTCTTGCCACGCGGTACCTTGGTACGCGGCGGCGACGTGCTGGTCGCCGAAGACGGCTCGCTAGTGCGGGTACTGGCTGCCCCCCAATCCGTGCTGGTCATTACCGCCTGTACCAGCCACGGCTCGCCCTTTGACCTGACACGCGCTGCCTACCACCTGGGCAACCGCCATGTGCCAATTGAACTGCAGCCCGACCACCTGAAGATAGAACCTGACCACGTGCTGGCCGACATGCTGCGCGCCATGCACCTGGACGTGGTGGAAGCCAACGTGGCGTTCGAGCCCGAAGGCGGCGCCTACGCTTCCGGCGGGCACAGCCATGGTGACCATGCACATGGCCATAGCCATGAGCACGCCCCCGCCACGCGCAAGCCGGTGAACATTCCCGTCGCCGCAGCACCGCATGTGCACGGCCCCGGCTGCGGCCACGACCATGGACATGACCACGGACACGGCCATTCCCACTGAGCCCATGACCGTGCGCAGAGTCCGCCCGCTAACGCCCCCGACACGCCGCCACCCCGCCAAAGCAATTAGCCGCGTTGCCAGCCCGCAGGAATCGACCACGCCCAGTCTATTGCAGCTAATCTGGCTTGCGTCGCCGGCTTTGCCTGTGGGTGGTTTTTCCTACTCAGAAGGCCTGGAAGCGGCAGTAGACCGTGCGGGAGTAGCTACAGAAAGTAGAGCATCTGACTGGTTGGTGGATCAACTGCATGTAAGCCTGGCACGCGGTGACCTGGCAGCCATCGCCAAAGCCATTCCCGCCTGGCGGCGCGGCGCCGTCAAGGATGTCGCCGAACTGAACGCCTGGGTGCTGCAGACCCGCGAGAGCAGCGAGTTCCGCGCCCAGGCCGAACAAATGGGCCGGTCGCTGCTGGACTGGCTGCGCAACCACAACACCGCCACGCCAGACCATATTGCGGCCTGCGCCCAGATGCAGCCCACCTACCCCATCGCCTACGCCCTGGCCGCGGCCGCCACCCAGGCCCCGCTGCGCGACTGCCTGCTGGCCTACGCCTTTGGTTGGGCCGAGAACATGACCCAGTCGGCCATCAAATCCGTGCCCTTGGGCCAGAGCGCCGGCCAGCGCATACTGGCACGGTTGGCCGCCGACATTCCGGCCGCCGTAGACCAGGCCATCCAGCTTCCCGACAGCCAGCGCCAGGCGTTTTCGCCGATGCTGGCCATTCTTTCATCCCAGCACGAAGTGCAATATTCCAGACTGTTTAGATCATGAGCACACTGCACCACATCGCAAATCGCACCAAGAAACTGCCACCGCTGCGTGTCGGCATCGGCGGGCCGGTGGGCTCGGGCAAAACCACCTTGCTGGAAATGCTATGCAAGGCCATGCGCGACAAATACGATCTGGTGGCCATCACCAACGACATCTATACCAAGGAAGACCAGCGCCTGCTGACCGTCAGCGGCGCCCTGCCCGCCGACCGCATCATGGGCGTGGAAACGGGCGGCTGCCCGCACACAGCGATCCGCGAAGACTGCTCCATCAACCTGGAAGCCATTGACCGCATGCTGGTCGAGCACCCGAATGCCGACATCGTGTTTGTAGAAAGCGGCGGCGACAACCTGGCAGCCACCTTCAGCCCCGAGCTCAGCGACCTCACAATCTACGTGATCGACGTGGCGGCGGGCGAAAAAATCCCGCGCAAAGGCGGCCCCGGCATCACCAAGAGCGACTTGTTCGTCATCAACAAGACCGACCTGGCGCCGTACGTGGGCGCCAACCTGGACATCATGGAATCCGACACCCGGCGTATGCGCACCAGCGGCCAGGGCCTCAAGCCGTTTGTGATGACCAATCTGAAAACCCTGACCGGGCTGGCCGAGGTGGTTTCCTTCATCGAGACAAAGGGCATGCTGGCCTCGTAAAATCAAGGGCTTAGCAAGTTTCACCGCTTACAGCGGTGTTCACACATGACCTATAGCGTCAAAGAGATTTTCTACACCCTGCAAGGCGAAGGCGCCCAGGCAGGTAGCCCCGCCGTGTTCTGCCGCTTTGCGGGTTGCAACCTCTGGACCGGCCGCGAAAGCGACCGTGCCACCGCAGTCTGCCGTTTCTGCGATACCGATTTCGTAGGTATCGACGGTACCCTGGGTGGCAAATTTGCCTCCGCCGATGACTTGGCCGATCTCATCGAGGCCCAGTGGCCCGCTGGCGAAACCCAGAACCGCCTGACCGTCTTAACCGGTGGAGAGCCCTTGCTGCAGGTAGATGCAGAACTGGTCACAGCTCTGCACGCCCGGGGCTTTCGCATTGCAGTGGAATCCAACGGCACTGTCCGCGCTCCCGAAGGCATAGACTGGCTTTGCATCAGCCCCAAAGCCGGTGCGCCCTGGATACAACAGCAAGGGCAGGAACTCAAGGTGGTATGGCCTCAACCCGGCCTGGATCTAGACACGCTGGCCCGCACCGGCCAATTCGCGCATCGCTTCCTGCAGCCCATGGACGGCCCGGAACAGTTGGCCAATATGGGCCTGTGCATAGACACCTGCATGCGCCAGCCCACCTGGCGCCTGAGCATCCAGACCCACAAAATCAGCGGCATCCGCTGATCCCCCATTTTTGTTTGCGAGTATTCCCATGCAGCTGACCATCAGCCAACGCTTCTATTTCGACGCCGCCCACACACTTCAACGCGAAATTGAAACAGCAGGTAGTCGCCGCATCCATGGCCACACCTACCATGCAGAGGTCAGCGTGACTGGGCCGCGCGATCCGGTGAATGGAATGGTGTTGGACCTGGGCTTTTTGCGTCAGCGGCTGGAGGGTGTGCGGGAGCAACTGGACCACCACTTGCTGGACGAGGTACCCAAGCTGGGGACGCCCACCCTGGAAAACCTTTGCACCTTTATCGCAGAGCAACTGGCCGACGTTCGCCCCAAAGTGAGTAGCGTACGGGTATGGCGTGACGCATTGGGTGACAGCTGTGTCCTGAATCTAATCTAAATCGCATCCATTGGATCCTTTTGGGGTAATTACCAGGGTTAGAATGATCG
Source organism: Rhodoferax sp. GW821-FHT02C08 (assembly GCF_059421805.1). Lineage (NCBI taxonomy): Bacteria > Pseudomonadati > Pseudomonadota > Betaproteobacteria > Burkholderiales > Comamonadaceae > Rhodoferax > Rhodoferax sp. GW821-FHT02C08. Next base: position 466,740 of record NZ_JBWKVR010000001.1, on the reverse strand, counting down.
GATAGGAAGCTTGGCAGAGTGGTCGATTGCACCGGTCTTGAAAACCGGCAAACCGAAAGGTTTCTAGGGTTCGAATCCCTAAGCTTCCGCCAATACAACCAAGCGACTGGGGTGTCATTCAGCTGCTCCAGATAGAACCACCGCACAGCCCCCCCCCCTCGCGTTACGACCTCGAAACCAGGGGGGATTTGACTTCTCGATACAAATCAAAATAAGCGCGCCCCAGTGCTGCGCCCGAGAACAAATTTTCATACCGTGCTCGTGCTGCAATACCCATCGACTTGGCCAACACTGGATCTCCAAGAATACGGTTGCATGCATTAGCAAGCTCAGACGGACTTTCCGGTGGTACGACGAACCCGGTAACTCCATCCAAATTAACATAGGACGTGCCCGATCCAACTTCGCAGCACACCATAGGCCTCGAGAACATGGACGCCTCCACCAATACCATGCCGAAGGCCTCAGAGCGTAAGTGCGAGGGCAACACCAACGCCGTACATTGACGCAAAAGCTCGGTTTTTTGCGCTTCGGTCACTTGGCCTGCAAAAACAATGTTTGTTACGCCGAGCTGCCGTGCAAGCTCCTTAAGGTTTGCGTCTTCCGGCCCGGAGCCAGCAATGACGATGTTTCCATTAATTTGACGCGCTGCGTGTATCAGAGTGTGCAACCCCTTGTAATAGCGCAGCACCCCCAATGCCAACACAAAAGGCGTGTATCCCGCAAAGTCCGCACTGGCAAACTGTCCCTCAAAGCCGGGAGCGGCCTCGGGCTTATCAACAATACCCAAAGGAATGGTGCGCAAGCGCCCCGACGGCACATCGCGGGTCAATACAGAACTAGTTTTCGCGTACGCAGGAGAGGTTGCGATAACAGCAGACATGGCACGCATAGTGTGCCGCATCAATGGACGGTACAGCCTGCTCAAAACTTGTTGCCGCACTATGTCTGAGTGATATGTCATTACCGCGGGCTTGTCCGAAGCCTTGAACATGTTCAAGACATCCGCAAATGGCCACGGATAGTGCAAATGAACTACATCTGCCCACTTCTGTAGACGATAGAACTCCACAAAGGAGTCGGCCCCACCCAAATCGCAAGATGCGGGCGCTGCCCAAGAAAGAGAGCGTACAGTAATAGCCTCAGGCCGGACCAAGCGCTTTGGATTAGGCTGAGGAGACAGAGTAAACACTTTTGACGCTACGCCAAAAGAGCCCGTAGCAAGGCATATCTGCCTAATAGCCTCTTGCAGACCGCCCGGTGGATCCGGGAAATACGTCCGATAGACGTGAAGAACCTTCATGGTGGCCGAGATAACATGTTAACTATCAGGATTACTCAACACGAGCCGCCACCAACATGCTTTGCAACGTATCTTCCAAGGTTGGCACAGTTAACTCAACACCGTGCTGCGCCAAGAGTGCCCACAGCTTATCAGGGCTGCCGCACAAACGGTGCAACTCATTGAGTCGCACAAAAGCGGGGTTAACCTTTACCTTAAGCGTATGTCCGGATATGCGGGAAAGCGCCTCTACCACCTCGACCAACGCATAGGGCTTGCCCGAACATACGTTATAAATCTCCCCTGGCTGTCCATATTGAAGCAGTGCCAGGTAAGCGTTGCAAACCATTTGCACATCGTTGAACTCGCGCTCTATCTGCAAATTTCCCAGACTGACACTGTCCGCACGCCGTGCGAAGTGCTCCACCAGCTTCGGAATAACAAAATTAATATGCTGCCCAGAACCCGTGTAATTAAACGGCCGGCTTATCACAATAGGAAGCTGATCCTGGAAGGTCAGCGCCATATGCTCCATGGCCAATTTGCTCGACGCATAGTGGTTCAATGGAGAAGGCCATTGACTTTCAACAATAGGAGAGTTGATGCAATTGCCATACACATTGGCACTGCTAGCAAGCAACACACAGCGCAGCTTGTAGGGGAGTTTGACCAAGGCGCTGAGTAAATTGGTTGTACCAACCACATTTACGGCATAAAACGCTGTATCGTCCGCGTGCCCTACGAAACTGATGCCAGCCAAATGTACAACTGCATCAGGCCGCGTATCCGAGACGGCATTTTGCACGGCGGACATATCTGTCAAATCGACATCACACGCCACGATCTCATGTCCTGCGCTTTGGGCAAGCTTGGCAAAATGCAGACCAGTGAAACCACTGGCTCCGGTCAGCAGAATTTTCAAAACGAAAACCCTTGTTCATTCCGACGCATGTCCGCTGCAACCATCATTTGACACAGCTGCTCCAACGTCGTCTTGGGCTCCCAGCCGAGCTTGGACTTAGCCTTGGCAGGATTGCCAATCAACAACTCCACTTCCGCCGGGCGGTAGTATTTGGGGTTAACGCACATTACCGTTTTGCCCGTTGCTACGTCCACTGCAACTTCTGCCTCAGCAGTACCACGAAACTCAACGATAGTGCCTACGCCCTTAAAAGCCATTTCCACAAAGTCGCGAACGGTTTCGGTGCGGTTCGTAGCGAGTACAAAAGTATCCGGCTCATCCACCTGCAGCATGCGCCACATACCCTCCACATAGTCTTTGGCAAACCCCCAGTCGCGTTTGGCATCGATGTTGCCTAGCTCCAGGCAATCCAATTTACCCAACTTGATTTTTGCTACAGCATCTGTGATCTTGCGCGTAACAAACTCTCGCCCACGCAACGGACTTTCGTGATTGAACAAGATGCCACTGGTTGCAAAGAGATTGTAGCTTTCACGGTAGTTAACGGTGATCCAGTGCGCATACAGCTTAGCGACACCATAGGGACTACGAGGCCAAAAAGGTGTTTCCTCAACTTGAGGAATAGCTTGCACCTTACCAAACATTTCGGATGTACTTGCTTGGTAAAACTTGATCTTCGGATTAACCAGGCGGATACCCTCCAGAAGGTTAAGCGCTCCCACTCCGGTGATCTGAGCTGTGGTTGCGGGTTGGTCAAAACTCACCCCCACAAAGCTCTGAGCCGCAAGGTTATAAACCTCATCCGGTTGAACTTTCTGCAGCAAATTAATGATGCAGCCTGGATCGGTCAAATCGAACTCGACCAAGTGGAGATTGGGATGATTCTGAATGCCCAAATCTTCCATCCGCCAAAAATTTACGGAACTGGTACGGCGGTAAGTGCCATAAACGGTATAGCCTTTTCCCAGAAGTAGTTCGGCGAGATAGGCTCCGTCTTGGCCGGAAATGCCGGTGATGAGTGCTTTCATGAAAATCCTGTAATTTATATTTAATATATTTAATATATTATATCGACAAAAAAATGACACCGACAAAATTAAAAACCATCGCAACCCTCACCCCAATAAATAATAGGCGATTACTGCAACCCTAAAAAATTCCAAATTATATAAATACCCCCAAAATTCCATAATCATTACCACTACTTAGGCAGTAGCACATTGAGGTACTCCATTTTCCGCCAGAGCCGACCTTCATCCTTGAACGCAATATTCACATCAGGCATGCGCGTCACCATAGCAGTTGGCAGAAAGTTCGACAACCTAGCCAATATCATTGACCGTCAAACCTCGCAACAAAGGTAACAACACAAGAACTATTAAGGGAACTAGTCGCACCACCAAAGAGGGAGGCGAACAACCGTATTTCCAACCCCGCGGATTTCAGTGCTAGCCATAATTTTAAGAGCGCCACGAAAGCAATCGCATCTCATAATTCATTTTTTCCTGATGGCTAATACCATCGAGAATAAGCCCAATGGACAGAGTGATCACAGCAACAATTTCAAATGCAGTCGCAAGAATGGCAAGTGGTACGTGGTGAATATACCGGTACATGACCCAGTCCTGAAAGACTGGCAATGCCGAAACCAGTCCAGCAAATGACACAATGAGTGAAATCAGTCCAAAAAACCGCAATGGTTTATAATGACGAAGAATATGAAAAATGGTAAAAATGACTTGCACGCCATCGGCGATGGTATTTAGTTTCGAATAACTCCCTTCCGGTCGATCGACATATTCAACCTCCAACTCTACAATTCGAAATCGCTTATCTAATGCATGCAGAGTCAAATCAGTTTCAACCTGAAATCCTGCTACAAGAATGGGATAATTTTTCACGAATTTTCGATTGAAAACCCGGTAGCCACTCATGATGTCCTTCAGCGACGACTGAAAGAACATGTTGATCATTTTTTTAACAAGTTCATTGCCAAAACCATGAAGGCTGCGCTTATTCTGCTCAGAATAGTGTCCACCGGAATGGCGATCGCCCACAACCATATCGGCATGACCGGTAATGATTGGTGCCATAAGATCTCTGACTCGGTTCGCCGGATAGGTCAGGTCGGCATCAGCCAAAACGTATACTTCAGCATCAATATCTTGGAACGCCCGACGCATTGCATAGCCTTTCCCTTGCCGGTATTCGTCGATAACTGAACCTACACAACCTATTCTATTCAGCGTGGTTAGCGCAATATCTGCGGTGCGGTCTTTTGAGTTGTTATTGATAACATGAATCGCAGCCTCAGGCAATGCGGCATGAAATTCGAGAATGACTTTCTCAATTGTCACTTCCTCGTTGTAAGCAGGAAGAATAATGGCGATAGACGGCGGCATAGACTATTTAGTAATTTGGATGGGCTCACGTATAGTGATGTGTCTCAGCGCAACGCCCAGTCTTCTGGTGTCTGCGCTCAAGCTTAAGTCTTTAGGCGAAATCGGCTGCGGGATTTCAATTCTTATCTTGTCGTCATTGCGATCCGATGCCACAGCGATTTTAGCTATTGAAGGTTGCCCAGAGAGGACCATATGATACTGCTGCCCCCCCACGCTAAGTTTGATCGGCTGCCCAACATTTGGACCGAATGCAAAGGCGTCTACTGCAACTTCAAATCGTTTCGGTAGCGGCTTGGAAAAGGTCAACACTATTTCATCGCCAGTGGACCAGCTACCGATCGGCTCCGAAGCCGACAGACCGTCAACTCTCGTCAAGCCAGCAGGTAAAGGCCCGTGGAGGAAATCCAGCGTCAAGTTTGAGGCGACTCGCACCAAAGTGTAGGCATCTATACCTCTTTCAGATGCCATTACGTTGGAATTAGCCAAATTGAACGCTACCTCTTTTACTGGTATATGGATTAATTCCTTCACATCAAACGGATTTTCGTAGGGCCCCATCATCAACATCCACTCCTTATTTACAGGTAGTGAGTCGGGATCAATGCGGCTGTGGTTGGGTAGGTTGATGAATTCGGTTTGCTGACTGCTCATATAAAAATGAGCCCTAAATATACTGCTCAATTCCGGCGCCACGATAACGAGCTTAGCTACGTCCGACCCCAGATAGCGCTGAACAAACTGCCCGGCTTGGTCATAGGCATCGGGCACCAAGCGCAAGCGCATTTCCTTGTTGGTGAAATGACCTGATAACACCATGGTCAGCGGCAAAAAAAACCATATATAGAGCGCTACGCCAGTCCGAAGACGAAATAACGCCGTGATGGCACAGATGATGCCTAGCGAGCCCAATATCGAATAAACGTAAGGGTTATAGGTAAAGGCGCGCAACTCTGGACTATCTGCAATGCCTGGCAAATAACCACCCAGGCCGGTTACGACAGCATAGGCCGAAATGAGCGAAGTGCCGCCAATGCATACAACTTTAAATTTGTACTTGTCACCGACATCTCCGATTTGGCGGGCTGCGGCACCCACAACAATGAAAAGCAAGGGAAAGAGAAAGTCGTAATACCGGAGAGAAAGACGTTCTATGTTTTCATAAGGACTTGTACCTTGTACCCGGGCAAAAAAAACGGCGGTTATCAGAATCAACAGAATGAGCAGGGTAACGGTGAAAAATTGGAGAGCCCTTAATTCGGAATGTTGCCTGTTGTCGCCCCTAATGCCAAAGAGGTCGATATTGAATAGAAGCGCTAACGGCAACGCGAACATTACCGCCACTGCGAGAATATTCCCCCAAAGGTTGTAGACAATCAACGGTAGGAGGTGGCGAAATTGCTCCATCCCACTGGCCGATACCGCCGTTGCGGTGTAGTCGGTACCCAGAATGTCAAAACCTGCCTTTCCCGCAGCTAAATAGCCAACGCAGAGTCTAAAGCTTAGAAAAGCAATGATCGAAACAATGATCAGCCCGCAAGTCTTAGCCGCGAGTTTATAGCTCGGCGTGGACAACAGTGGCAAAAATACGACAACCCAAAGACCGGGTAACAAAAAGACTGCATGGACCTTGACCATAGTCATGGCTCCCAAGGTACAGCCAGCGAGGATGATGGAGGCCAGTGGTTTCCTATGAACACCTTTCAGCGTAATCCATGCAAAAAGAAAAAATCCGAAGTAATACATAGACTCAGGCATGAAGTAAGCCGAGTACGCGTTAACAGGCGAAAAAACCGACAATATAGTTACCCACAGTGCCAATGCACTTGAAAGGTACTGACGGGCCAAGTTATAGATCAACGGAATGGTCGCTACGAAAAACAGTGCATTGATCAGCCGCGCGCACTCAAGAAAACCATCGCCGCATTGGTTGGTCAGACTGTAGACGCGAAAGTAGAGGTAGGAGGGACGCTGTGCGAACTTGATGTCGTAAAGACGTGAAAACAGGTTATACAACCATTCATCTGCGAAGACGGACGGATACATGCCAGCATTTCTCGCCGTGAGAAACGCTAGCAATGCTACAGCCAGAAGTGCGAGTACGCTGACCGTGGTGATGCGGCGCACTGAAATCGCGAATTGGCCTTCTTTTTGTCGGACTAAGGCGTTCATGGCTGACGGCGCTTAGGCAACGTTTTCTTCAGCAATTGCTCACTACTTTCCGCCCAGGTCAGCCACCTCATACCTGCGCTGGATGGCGCATTATTTTTTTCCTTCAATTTAAGCCACGCCGTAATCGCGCTAGCGAGGGTCCTCCCGCCGACACCATCGAAGTAGTAGGCATGCTTGCCAGCGACTTCCCTGAAGACCGGTAGTCCCCGCGCAATGATGGGTAGTCCGTACTGCGCCGCTTCGATAAGTGGCAATCCAAAACCCTCAGCCTGTGAGGCCACCACTAGTGCAGTGCTGGCGGTATAGATTTTTTGTAGGTACTCGTCGCTAATACCCTCTAGCCAGTGCAATCTGTTATCCCTCTCTGGATGGCTACGCAATTTGTCAATGAGTGCGTCAACATTCCAACCACCCTTACCTACGATCACCAGATGGATAGACAAGCCTCTCTTCCATAGCTGCTCGAAGGCATCGAGCGCTTGTGCATAGCCTTTGCGAGGCTCCACAGTGCCCACCATCAAAAATGACGGGTTAGCGGCCAGCATTCGAAGCGTGACTTCCGCGCTCTCCGGCAACCCGTTGGTTGGTTGGCTACTTTGAATGTCCGCGCCGAGATGAAAATAGCTGACCGGCAACCGCCGGGCCGCCTGAGGCGGGTGACGAAGCAGCCAGGCCTTGACTTCATCTGCGACGGCCTTGGAGATGCAAACGAGACTGTCAGCATATTGCGTCAATGCATCGATCCAACCGGTGAAAGCGACGGTCATGCCTTCCGAATGCCATTGGCGATTGTTCAATGGGGTCAAATCGTAGACGACGTAATGAATTTTCACACCCGTACTTCGCATTTGGAGCAAGGTGGCATTGATACCCGGAAACAGATGAGCGGTCAGATCTAGGCCAATGTAAACATCGCCTTTGGCGAAGGTAACAGGCGCATTCTCTCCAGCCTCTTGCATCGACCCAACGAAGCGGGCTGCGAACTGGCGCGCATAGCGCAGTCCGCTGAAACCCGTCTCCGAGTAAACCGGCTCGACGCGGTAGCCTTCTGGTTGGTTGCTCAGTAAATGCAAGAGGATGCTGCGTACAACCCGCTGGATACCGGACTTGGCGTCGCGGTTAACCAACTCGGAGATATCGACCAGCAGCTGCTTTTGCTGCGACCTCGGTTGGTTGACGGTCAAAGCGTGCTGCACACGAGCCATATCGGATGGCGCGGGGCTAACGGCCAGTCTCAGCGTGTTCAAGCGCGTGGCGAGCTGGGCGCTTCGCTGCTTGACACTGCGAATCGCCGACGCCGTTTCGACAGCAAAACGAGGGACAAATTTGTCCTCAAACGCATCTAATGCAATCCGAGCACTTCGATCCCATGAAAATAGTGCTGCCTGCTTAAGTGCATGCACGATCAACGACCTCCTAAACGCCTCATCCGTCATTCCCCTGAGCATTAGTCGAGACATATCCTCGATCGACTGCGGATCGAACAAGGCATCTTCACGACCTATGACTTCAGGCAGACTGGTCGCCTTGGACGCAATGACTGGCGCACCGCATGCCATTGCCTCGAGTGCTGGCAGCCCAAAGCCTTCGTGAAGAGAGGGAAACACATAAAGCTTACACAGGCTGTAGAGCCCCCGCAGATCTGCATCATCGACATAGCCGGTGAGAACAAGCTCATCGGCTTTAAGTCCCAAAGATTCGGCTTTAGCGACTAGATGATCACGAATGACATCCGGTGCCTTACTACCGATTACCAACTGATGCTGCATGCGAAGTCGTAGAGGTAGCGCAGCGAACGCCTCGAGCAATCGGTCGAAATTCTTGCGGGGATCGAAACCGCCAGGAACATAAAAGAAGAAAGTGCGAGCAATACCGTACCTTGACAAGAGCGTCGCCGCCATTTCGGGTGAAAGATTTTGAGGCTGAAAGCTGCTGTCAACGGCTGCAGAGACATTGACTATGCGTGCAGGGTCCATGTGCAGATGCCGAATGGCCTCTTCCCGAGAAGACTCAGAAATGGCTAGCAGCAACTCACTCCGCTTGAGCGACTCCAACTTATGCAGGTAATAAGCCCGGTAACCGGCATCCTGAAGATAGAGTTCCGGCATGACATAGGGAATCAAGTCATACAGTGTTACGGCTGTGGGCATTTTCAACGAGGCATTGGCGTGCACCGAGGTCACCACATTGTCCAGCCACCCTTCGAACAGACTCGCCACATGCAGAACATCGGGTTGCAGAGCTGCGATATGTTGTTCACGAAGAATCTCCGAAGCGCGCGCACGCCAGATGTTCTCCGGCACCATTTCTGCGGTTTGCCCCGCAGTGGCGAATATGGATATTCTTTCTTGATCCACGATACCAGCGAACGTTTCCCTCAAGACTGGGACCGATTCGGGAAACATGTCGCTGAGCACCAAGGTTACGCGATGTTTGCGTGCCTTAGCCTCGATGGCCATCGCGCGCGCCAGCGACAGCGCGTACCGGCCAATACCTCTGAAACCACTTTCGCCCTGAACAGCGTGAAGATCAATAACAATATGCATTTACTATTCCCAAAGACATGCAGGGGCTCTTGGCCACGAGCGCCATTAGTGAGGCGTTGATTTTTCCAGAGAGAACGCGCCAAGCAGAACCGCAAGTTCACGGGAGTCTCCATCCACCTTTAATTGCTCGGCATCAACGGCTAACCGAACACGCCGATAAGTGCGGCCGTTATCTGGAATAAGTACAGTATTCAATACCCAATTGGATGAAACATGGACCTGCCGCTGGACGGCAATATCATCAATGAAGATATCTACATTGGCTCCGGCAAGAGAGTGCCACCAGAAACTCAAAGTGCCAGGTTCGCAATCGAAGGCCGCATCGCTTCTGGCCCAGGCCTGGCGCCTGAACGGCGTGGTATCAGTGGGGTAGAAGTTGGTAAGGTTCTTGACGAAAGGGGCGTCAGACGCAGCAAATGCAAGACCTTCTTGCAACGCCTGAAGCGAGTCCAGACTCACTTCGGCAACGGCCACGCCAGAATACTTACTAACGCCGGCAATAGTAATCGCGTCAGGCATCCTGACCTTGAATAACAAATCTCTGGTCGACGTTGAGCAGTGCGGAATTTCCAAGGCAAATCGTGACCACTCCACAGCGACTTTCAGATCTTTTTGCACTATCACGCCATCCATGAAGATATCGACAGATGTCTGACTAACTGCGCGCCAAAGAAAGCTCAAAACACCGGACGCCGACACGAAACTGAATTCAGGTAGTGACCATGCGAACAGCCGGTGTCCGTCGTGATCGACCTCATAAAATCCGCTAGCTCTCGACAGTTCCGCCGCGTCACCACTGACGTCGGCATATAGCCCTGCCAGAGTGCGCGCAGCCTGACGCCAGGTGAAGTTGGCACGCGTGACGAGGGTGGAGAGAAGGCTGTGAGGCTGCGACAGCATTTGGGCAATTCCGCGCACAATATCGTGTACATCGTCATGCCTGACATATTCAGCACCTTTGCCGAAATATTCGCGTGCACACCCTTCGCCAGTGATGACTACTTTCGCACCGCATGCCGAAGCTTCCAACGCGGCAAGTCCGGGAGTCTCTAGGGTGCTAGGCAACGCAAACAGTTCGCAAGCAGCATAGGCCGACTTGAGGAGGGGCGAGTCATGTGGCAGCGAGCCGATGTAGCGTACTTGCTCACCGCCTTCGGATATGCAGGCTTTGGCGTAATCCGGATCGCGTTGGTACCCGATTAACACCAATTGGAGATGGGGAAATGCCTTCATTGCCCGCACTAGGTTAATTTGGTTCTTACGCGGCTCGAGATTGGCGACATTCAGCACAAACGGGCCATCGAAATCGAAAGTACTGCGAAACAGTGCCGGATCCGATGGCTCAAAAAATGCCTCATTAACGCCGTTGTAAACGGTAGAAAATTTCTCACGCGGAATATTGAAGACCTGCGCCAGCAGTGCACATTCCATATCAGAATTACAGATCACCCGATCGGCCAAGACAAACTGGGTGCGGATCTCTTCAACAGGATAGTTGCCTTTGTTCTCTTCCGTAATCCATAAATTGGGCGAGACCAGCAATGGCAAACCGAGGTTTTTAACAAACGCGCAAAAATGCACCGACCCACCCATGCTGGAAAAAAAATGGACTAGGTCAAACCTCAGGAAGCCGGGATTCCACGGGTCAAATAGCGTGACACCAACCGATTCAGCAGACAGGTACTTCCTGTACTGCATCAATTGGACTTCTCCTCCACCAGGCGTATGAAATGCCGTGGGATAAGTATTAAAGAGAACGTTCATTTATTATGGCTAAAGACCGACATGCCGCAGACCTGAATCAAATCTTGACATCAATCGCATTGAGTAACTCTAACGCACTGGTTTGCCATGAAACCATTTTTACTTGAGAAGGGGATGGCGCATTACCTGCTGCAGCGAGCTCAATCCAAGTTTGCACGTGCTGGGCGAGGATACCTGGGTGTAAATCCTTTGGCAAATAGTAGGCCCCATCACCACATACTTCCCTGAACACGTCAATGTCACGTGCCAGTATTGGTAGACCATATGACGCTGCCTCAATGTTCGGCAATCCAAAGCCCTCAGCTTCGGAAATGGACAAAAGTGCACTTGCGTGAGAATAACTATAAGCAAGCTCTTCATCTGTAGCCGCGTTTATGTAAACCAGATTGGTGCCGAAGTGAGGGTGAGTGTCGATACGCCGCAGAAGTGCTTCAGATTTCCAGCCGGGCCTTCCAATAATCACAAGTTTTTGCTCATTACCCTCACTCCAAAGTAGGTCAAAAGCATCGAGCGCCAACATGTGGCCTTTCCTAGGCTCGAGCGTACCCACAATGAGGAACGTCGTTCGCGAGTCAAAGACACCGCAAAGCCGTGCCGTAGGCGGTTCTTCGAGGCGCTGCAATTGACTAGATCCCAAGCGAAAGTGATCCAAGCGTGGACGTCTACTCCTGGAAATAGACTGCCCATCAAGCCAGGTTTCGAGATATGACTGAGTAGTCATTGAAATAGAGATCAATGCACTTGATAGAGAGGCCGCAGCAGACAACCAATATGTGAACTGGGCTACAAAGTCTTCGTTAGCAAACCATTTTTCATTAGCAGGAAATAGGGTTGGATGCGTTATCGGAAGAAGATCATAAACAACGAAAAATATAGAACAGCCGTCGCCTCGATAACCATCCAATACCGACACAAGTGCTGGTTCTATTTGGTAATGAAGATCAACACCCAGAAATATATCAGCAGATGAAGGATAGATAGCGACCACATCGGTGGTAGCCACGAAGTTTTCTGCCTTTGTATCGATATCGGCTTTGTAGAAGTGTTTTGAACTGGCGCTACCGATCACGGGTTCGATTTCCCAAGGCCCAAGCGACGTTAAGGCCTCTAATGCCTGGAATATTTCCCAAGTGACGCGCTGAATTCCCGTCTTTCTATTCAGACGAGAAATCTCCGTGACATCATAGAAAATTTTTGGCATTATTAGGCACGAGTCTCAAAAAGCAGATAGTCGTAGAGATTAGAAAAAGCACGAGGAAGAAGGAACTCATTTGATTTCTCTCTCGACGCTACTACAAACTTTCTTTCCAACTGCAACAGTACAGCTTGACGTATATTTTCTTCTGATCCAGGATCTACTAGGGTGGCCTTACCATCGAAAAATTCTTTTGACCAATCGCAATCTGAAAGAATCAATTCGCAATTTGCTTGAAATGCTTCCATCGCTGAAACACCTGGAAAATCTAGAGGCAACTCCAAAAACACTTTACAGCCTGTTAGTGCCGATATATATATCTCCGAGCCAAAAGGCATTTCCGGAACAAAGAGGGTGTTGGCACCTGCACTTTCACGACAAAGCCGGAAATAAGCCTGATCTCTGACGCAACCCGAGACAACCAGCGGGATATCCAAGTCGGAGAGCGCCTGAATTGCTTTCAGCTGATTTTTCTGTGGTTCGATGATCCCGGGCCAAAAAATGTAGTCCTTTGCACCATAGACATCTGTGAAGAGCGTGGTCCGCTTGGCGGTCACAAACTCATTCGACACACCCGGCAATACGAAGATGATTTTTTTATCCTCGATAGCGAAATACTTCCGAAAGTGCACGCATTCAGCGTTGGACTTGAACACGATCACATCAAATCGGTTCACCAACTTTTGCAAGTGCGCCACTGTGTCTTTTGACGGTTCCTCTACAAACCATAGGTTTGGCCACAGAATCATCTGACGTTCGTCTCCCGCCAGCTGGTCCAGCAGCTGCTCAGTACCAGCCGCTAAAGAAAAGTGAATCACCGTATCGTATTCGGAAACAGGACGTGAATCAGGGCCGTATAGGTCCGCAATCAGGCCAACCTTATTTAAGGCGTCGCGCAACAAAAAAATCTCCCGCTCTCCACCGCCGTGATAGAGGTAGGCGCCGGGGGAAGTAGTCAGCAGGATACGTTTCATTGCATAGCCTTCAAAGTCGGATCGTCGAAGTTGACGAAGCGATATCGTGTCTGCCCGTCAACTGTCACATTGATATAAACATAGTCACAATTGCCAATGGCAAACGTGGGATAGTTGCTTATATCAAGTTCAAGCAGGTGATGCAGAATGGAGCACACAGTGCCTTCATGCCCGGCGATAAGTATGTCCTCGTCCTCGGCCCAATTCTTTTTTTCCTGGTCGAACCACCCCGTAACGCGGGCCATCATTTCGTTGAGGCATTCACCGCCGGGATATTTAAGGTCTGGGCTCAGGCCTTGGTATTGGTAGCGTGGAGAGTGCGCATACAACTCAGCCACCGTGATATGGCTCACATCACCAGTGTCCAACTCGACCAGCGCGGGAACCGTCGTGACGGAGATCTGTTGCTTCAGGTGCGCAATGGTCTGCTGGGCGCGCTGCAGGGGTGAACAATAGATGCGCGAGAAGGTCAGCTTATCGAGCTCAGCGCAGATAGATATCGCCTGCACCAGGCCACGTGTGGAGAGTGGGTAGTCAGACGCTCCACAAACAATGCGCTTTTCGTTTGAGACACTAATGCCGTGCCGTAGCAGATAAATATTCATGGTCAGAAGCCGTAGGTTTCGTTAATGCCAACTTCATGATCCAGAATACGACCGTCGAGGTCGTTGTCGAAATTAAACTGCCTGTCGATCAAGGAGAGTCTGGCTTGCATGAGCTTGCTGACGCTGCGCAGAGAGAAATCCCGATTTACACGAATCTTGGCATTGTCGGCCAGCATTAAACGCTCTCCGTAGCGCTCAACCATCTCAGTAAAACATCGAGTTGCAGATTCCATGTCCGGTTCAGCCCACATGTCTTGTTTTTTATAGCGAAGACGCTCATGGCCAATGTTTCGAAGTTTGTAATCGACAAGCATGGTGTCAGCGCCATTGCAAAAATCCACATTTCCAGAGTAACCGGTCGTAATCACTGGAATGCCACGACTTATAGCGTCAGAGATAGTGAAGCCGAAGCCTTCTGCGCGATGCAAGGACACATAGGCATCCGTCTGGTCGTACAGACCATGGATCACTTCATTCTCGACGTAACCGGGGACAATCTGGACGTTGAGGTGCTTTTCGGCAATCGACTTGAGCTTAGCATCGAGCAGCAGGTCGTATTCCAGATTACTAATCTTCAAGACTAGCCTAACATCCTGGCGGTCGCCAAAGGCATTCAGGAAGGCTCGAACGGAGAACAGGATGTTCTTGCGTTCGGCATCGCTATACACATTGGCAATGGTAAGAAATGAAAATGCTCCGCAATCGACGCCAGCCCTACGATCTTTCATTCGGTCTGTTACCGCGAATTCCTCGATGGGATGGGGCATCAACAGAATGGGGATATTGGATGATCTAGACATGGCTTGCTGACAAAAGGCGGAACCAGTCCAGACCTCGTCAAAAAACCGGAACTGCTTCGCCCATTGCTCTGGAATCTCAGGCACTTCACATTCCCAGTAGCCGATATTATGAAAGCCATCTAAAGCACCGGCAGACAACTGCGCGAAGTAGTGCGGAACCCAGCGTGCACTGAAATGAAAGTAGTTGATCTTATGAGGCAGACTTTTAACCAGCGCGTCAGAGATAACCAACTGGCTGGTCTTTTGCAGGGCTACAGGACGGGACAGCACAAATTTCTCGACGCTAAATTCCGTATCGCTCAAGCACTGCAGGTTCAATGATGCAGCACGACCGATACCATCCGCTGTTTCAGAAGGGCCGAAAAAGTTGATTCCTAATTTTTGGCCATTAAGCATTCGTGGTGAGCCCTTTTTTGCACTGGCCTGACTTGTTGTGAATCATGGGGGATGTCATGGATGAACGAATAGCAACTCAAGCATTTTTTTTAGTCTTGCCGACCAGGTGTTGTCGCATACAAACTCGTATGACTCCGAGACGGTAAAGCCGCCGCGAGCTAATTGAGCGTTTATATGCTCAATGAATTGCTCGCTGGTGTCGGCCACCAGCAGACCGGCTTGGTTGGTTTTTGTGAATTCTAACCGCGTACCGACCACGGGCACACCAGCAGCCAAATACTCGAAATACTTCATCGGAAACATCGATCGGGTGTACTCATTGATCAACGTTGGGAGCGTGCCGACATCAAAGCCACGCAGATAGTCGGGTAACACTGCATATGGTTTGTCCCCCAAAAAATGGACGTTCGGCAACGCACGCAATGCTTCAGCTAGAGAGCTTTGCTGCCCTTCGCGCTCGGCACCGATCACCACCCAATGCCAATCCGGCCGGGCAATGGCAACACCCCGCATCAATGCAAAATCCACTTTGAAATCCGACAGTGCTCCCACGTAGCCGATTCGTGGCGACGGTATAGCCGCAATATCTGGCGGCAATGCGCCAGGGTTATGTGCACGACCAAAGTGGTCCAAATCTGCAACGTTAGAAAAATAATATGTATTGGCGTTAAACGGCGCACACTTGTCCTTAAGCGCCAAGCTGGTAACAAACACAACAGCGCATTCTGCAAGCAACCGTTGCTCTTCACTATTGAAGCTATCCGGATCAATACCGGGCACAGCCGACAGGTCGTCAACACAGTGATAAACGAGCTTGCCATGGGGCAACTTGGATATCGTTTCACGCATGAAAGGGTGGTAAGTCCAAATCATGGGCAACTTAAAACCCTGACGCAGCATAAACAGCTTGATGCGCATTCTGAGCCAGCCTTGGTTCATAGCCCGAACAATTGGCAAGTGCTGCTTAAACGGTATAGCCAATGGCGACATAACCCACACATTGGGCTCTACCAGTTTTGCGGGCCGCAGTCCCCGCTTTAGCCTTTGCCAAATACGCTTAAGGTCCATCCCATTCATTGTGGGCGCACGCAAGCCTATGCTCTCGATATACAAGACTCGATGTCCCGCGAGCGCGAGGTGGTGAGCCGTATGCTGTTTATTGGTCCAATAGGGGGCGTCCCAGTCTGCTGTAGCAAATAACACACAGTCTTTGGAGTTGGGTGCTTCTGGCTCAGCCATTAAAGCCCTCTACGCAGCTGCCCAACAATATGGCAACGATACGTTGGCTAGCAAGTCCGTCACCGTAGGGGTTGCCTCTTTGCTGCAATTCGGCTTGCAGGCCCGGGTTACCCAAATATCGCTCCGCAGTGGAAACAATCAGACGGGTATCGGTACCGGTTAAAGTTGCAAAACCAGCCGTAACGCCGTCATTACGCTCTGTGTGTTCTCGCATCACAATGGTCGGCACGCCGAAGCTTGGTGCTTCTTCTTGTATGCCGCCTGAGTCTGTGATGATGAGTGCGCACTGGCTTTGCAGATACAGATTGGCCTCAAAGTTCAAAGGTTCAATCAAACGCAGATTGGGCAATCTGTCCAACTCCGCGAACACCACCTTGCGCACCTCAGGGTTCAAGTGCACCGGAAACACAAAACCGACGTTCGGGTGATTGGTACATAGCATTTTGATAGCGGCACAAATTTGCCCTAAGCCCTGCCCGAAGTTTTCCCGGCGATGCGTGGTAACGAGCACCATGCGTTTGTTTTCAAAGTACGCCGGAAACTTGTGCTTACGACCTGCCTCCGCCCAACGGCGTTGAACCATGCCAATGGCATCCACCACGGTGTTGCCAGTTATAAAAACCTTTTCCGCGTCTACTGCTTCAGAGCGCAAGCAGTTTGCCGCGCTAAGGGTAGGCGCGAAATGCCAGCTTGCAATCCTGCTAATAGCAACACGGTTGAACTCTTCTGGAAACGGGCTGTCCCAAATGCCAGTGCGCAAACCAGCCTCCACGTGTGCAACCGGTATACGCAAATAGAAGGCAGCCAATGCAGATGCGAATGCCGTGGAGGTATCTCCCTGCACCATCAGCACATCGGGACGATATTCAAGCAATGCTTCTGTTACGAGGTCTATGAGTTTGGTGGTCAATCCAGCCAAAGTTTGACCTTCTTGCATGACCGACAAGTCCACCTGCGGGGTGATACCAAAAACGGCCAGCGCCTGGTCCAGCATATGGCGATGCTGGCCAGAAGAGCACACCGTCAAGTGAATGGCTGAAGGGTGCTTTTGCACCTCCGCAATAACAGGTGCAAGCTTAATGACCTCTGGACGGGTGCCAAAAATGACCATCAATTTCATAACAAAACACCATCTTCAGTGACCTCAAGCAGTTTGCCGCGATATTCCACAGCAACAGCCCACGGAGTCACATTTACACCAGGGGCTATTGCATATTGAGCTCCTGCAACTGATAGTCTTATAGAGGACCGATAGTGCAGAAAGTCCATTGCGTCAGTCTCATTACAGAACAACACTTTTTTTGTCTGCTTCATATAGCCGACAAATGCTTGATGGAACTCAATTCGCTGTGCTTCTGTCTGCCACCCGTATTGATACCTGGGCGAAAATGGATGGTCTAGATAGCCAAAGAAAGCCCCCCCCTCTTTAGAGATGTCAAACGCTTGTTTGAATACGGAATGTGAATCTGCATCCTGAAGTACGCAGTCACCATGCAGCATGCATTGTTGGCTATGCCCAATAAAACCCTCACCCGCTGCAGGCACTTGACCGGACCTCGCTGTCAAAAAATCTGGATCATTTCGGATGATGCCACCTATACAACCGGCATATCCTGCGTCAGCCAATGCAGCGCGGGCATAGCCTGGTGTTTGGTGAAATGGAGACACCGCATACTTGACCCGATAGGCGATGGCACCATCAATGCACGCAGCCGATGCCATGCCCTCAGCAAATGCGGCCTCATAACTACCGCCCCAGTCCGGAGCGTGTGTGGCAGTATGCGATAGTAACGCTCCGCCAAGTGACAGCACCTCCTTGGGCAATGCATGATGGATAGGATCTGCCAATACCTTGGCGTGGAGTGCCAATGAAAACGGCACGTCCATTGCACGATAAGCCTCCCATAAAGGGCGAGCAGACTCTACGTCTTCATCACAATCCAACCGCATGGTGACGGCAGCATCAAATCCGTACGGTACTTCGCGCAATACAGGCCAACAAGATAACTCGGCCGATCGGTAGCTGGCTATAAAGTGTTCGACCAAGGCCCACTCCTGCGAGTCCACCGGTCCTACTGCACGGTTAAACCACAGCAGGCTGCTTTGGGGTGTGTCCCAAACCCCTACATAGGCACTCAAAACTACATGATCAGCGTGCACTTCTGCAATAACGTTAGAAGGAGGCGCAGCCACAGATTGCGCCAACGCCCAAATGGACGAATGCGTTGCATCCACATGGATGGAGCCATAGCCCAGATTGTTCCACTCATCGGTAAAGTCATATCGTAAAAATGGCCGCTCCCTCAGTGGAGAAGCCTTATCGCCCAGAGCAGAGATGTATCGCACAGTCGCCGCACTTTGCGAAAACCGCCCGGAAAGAGCTGGGGCACACTTTGCGGCATTCACCAACGCATCGCCTACCGGCAATATTGCAACATTTAAATACTGCGCCAACTTGGGAGGCAAAGCCCCAAAAACAATGACCTTACTTTTGGAGGCGCTCAATGTGGCAATAATGCTGTCGATCCAATCGTTTAGAGGATCAATTAAAACCCAACAGCAAGGCATGCCAACCTTGGTTGGATAGGCCATCTGGCTTATGGTTGAGCGCGTCACCAAATGGGGGGTGCAGCTGCGCACAAATGCAAGAGCAACTATCTCTCCTGCTTGGGTACGTGAGCCCGGACAAATGACATTAATCATGGATGAACGACATGCCTGAATTTAGCGTGACGACCAACTCGAACAAATGCGTCGTGGTCCACAAACTGTAGCTCAAAACCTTGCCTCCAAAAACTGGTAACCTTACGGCGTATTTCTTCTTTATCAGCGAACACCTCTGGCACGATTTTCAGTACAGGAGGTGTTGATCGAAGGTCTATCTGAAACTCTTGAATACCACCCACACGATGATCCAGCATGTCCTGGATATGGTGTGTTGGATGATCGACGCCATTGATGGACACCAAATCGTGTATGCGCCCAACCACGTTGGTCAAGAAAAACCCCTGGGGGCCATCTTCCACCTTGGCAAGGTCACCAGTACGATAACGAATGAGTGGCATGAGTTTGTTGCGAAACCCAGTAAATACCAGTTCATGTTCACCGTTTTCAGCACCATCTACTTCAAATGACTCTGGCCAGGCTTCAGACTCAAGCACCTGCTGCCCATTGCCTGCGCCAGACAGTTCATAACCAACAACCCCCAACTCCGCCAAGCCATAACGATCTACAACACGACAACGCAGCGCACGGCCAATGGCTTCTCGCTGATAAGGCTCCAACAACTCACCGCTAGACTCAAAAACCTCAAAGGCTTTACCACTACCGTATTTACGCTCAACATAACATGCCAAAGCATAAATGGTGGAGGGGTGTGCGTGCGCCAAGTAGGGTCGACGGCGAAGAAGGGTCTGCCATATTTCTTCTAGCCCGTCATCATCGACGCTGCTGAAAAAAATATTGCTGCGGTTCATCGCAAAGCATTTGAAGTCTTCGCGCGTAGGCCATTGGGGCACCATGGCATCTGGAAAGCGACAGGCGAAATGCAGCTCTGTTTTGTACTTGCGTTTGCCGATGCGCTCCCGCGCATACAAGGTAACCGCAGCCGAATAATCAGCGCCTTCCTGATCGTAATAAATTACGCTCGATAGCCCCGTTGACCCCCCCGTCTTGCAGATGTGGTGGCGAGTTTGGTCCAGCGCCCGCGACAGCATGCGGTCGCCTTGCTCGCGAATAATATCTTTGGTTAAGTAGGGAAGATCATTCAGATACCGCACATCCGCGCGGACCTTCTCGGTATTGAATGCGTGCTGGGCAAAAAGGTCTCGGTAATAAGGTACCGAAGTTCCGGCAAAACAAAGGGCATCGGCCAAGCGATTGGTAGCGATGCTGCGGCGCTGGGCTTTGTCCTGGCTATAAAAGCGTCTCAGCTCTTCAAGTTTGGGGCGAACTTCACGCTGCTCTCGCTTTTCAGCGTAAGGATATGCAATGTTGGCACTGAACAGCCCCTTAAGTAACTTAAGCGGCTGGTAGGAGAATGCAATTGCTCCTGCACGAAGAACCGGATGGTCTGCACTAATCATGCGTCAACTACAGTCGTTACTAGCTCATCCGAAATAATCCGCCCATGCTCCATAGTGATCTTGCGGTTGCAGATTCGCTGGATAAGACTTGGGTCATGCGATGCCACCACAAGAATCGAAGCCTTACCAACAAGACTTTCAAGTCGGATAGCTGCCTTGGCACTGAATGCTGCGTCACCTACGCTAAGCCACTCATCCATGATGATGATGTCTGCCTCGATACTGGTCGAAATTGCAAACGCAAGCCTCAGCATCATGCCGCTGGAATACGTACGCACGGGTAGATTGAGGTAATCGCCAAGTTCGCTGAAATCTGCAATCTCGTCAATTTTGGAACGTATCTTGGCAGGTTTCAATCCGTCCAGAATACCCCGGAGATAGATGTTTTCAAAACCAGTAGCATCCGGATCGAGCCCCATGGA
The DNA here is from genome assembly GCF_059421805.1 of Rhodoferax sp. GW821-FHT02C08. Lineage (NCBI taxonomy): Bacteria > Pseudomonadati > Pseudomonadota > Betaproteobacteria > Burkholderiales > Comamonadaceae > Rhodoferax > Rhodoferax sp. GW821-FHT02C08. Next base: position 445,939 of record NZ_JBWKVR010000001.1, on the reverse strand, counting down.
CACATCCAACAACGATGCAATCGACCCCGTCACCTTAAGCTGACCACGCACAGGCGCATAAACCCCGGATAGGACTCGCAGCAAAGTTGTCTTGCCCGAACCGTTGTGCCCCAGCAGCCCCACTCGCGTACCTTCCTCAAACCGGAAGTTCAAACTATCCAGTGCGGTAACGATCGAGTGCTTACCTGTGTCCTGGCCAATTTTTCCTCCGGTAGAAAGATTCAGAACAGTTTTCTTGAGAGAGCGGTGTGAGTTTTCATAAATCGGGAACTCTACGCCTAGCCCGCTGGCGACAATTGAAGTACTCACGTTATTACAACCAATAAGGCACGCGATTGCGGTACCGTTTCATTAAAAACTGTGCAAAGATAAACCCCACGACAAGAAGCCCAATAGCCCAAACCCAAGACTCCAAGGGAACCGGGCGGCCGATAATTGGGCCGCGTGCAATTTCTATTAAATGGTAGAGCGGATTAAATTCAGCCACCCAGGCACGGTCAACCAATATGTCTGGCGACCACATCACAGGTGTAAAGAAAAAAGTTACCTGCACGAGATTAGCAACGATGGGCGCTATATCCCTAAAGCGAGTGCAAAGTATACCAAGTGCAACGCCTATCCAAATTCCCTGCAACCAGAGAATAAGCAATGCAAATGGCAGCAACAATATCTCTGCAGTAGGCCAATGTCCAAAAACCAAAAGAGTAAGTATCACTACCGGCAAACTATGCAGGAGAATGACAAAATTACGCCATGCAATGCGACACACATGGACAGTGAGGGGTAATCGTATCTGCTTAATCAAATAAGCAGAGCCAATGAATGACGTACAACCCTCAGTTACCGCCGAAGCCAGATACTGCCACACAACAAGGCCGACAGCCAAATAAGGCAAATAACTACTTATTTCCTGATGCAACAATTGCGAATACAGCAACCCCAAGACAACGACCATAATGAGTGTGCTCAATGTAAACCAGAAAGGACCAAGTACTGAACGGCGATAGCGCTGGCGTATATCATGCCAACCCAAAGTTCCCCAAACTGTATATGCAGCCATACCGAAACAAAGATCACTGGAAGGCGTATGGTCTGCTGGACCATTTTTTCTGTGTATTTCAACTTCAGCAACCATGACTAACCACAGTTCTCTTGGAAACAAACAGGATTATCTTCATCGAGATTTTCATAAAAATTATCTACACCAACTAATATGTAAATTTACACCCGCCGTCTGATTACCTTAATCAATATCGGCTTACCCCTGGATCACATTATGTCAGACGCGAGCTCACACGAACTCCATGCTTCGTAACCGTTTTACGCATGCTGCGTGGGTCATCCACACCACTTTGCACAACATCCACCTCACGCGACTCCGAGTTGTTGCGAACCTCACAAAAACTCTTAAACCCGCCCCTCAGATGCGGCCATCAACCCCAACGACTGCTCCACTTTGGAATTCTGCGCGCTAGGACAAGATATGCTCACAACCACAACCACAACCACAAGTGCAAGCAATACCTCGACTATGGGGGGTGTCAGCACGTATGCACACGCGGCGGTCGCAGTACCCTCAATAAAGATTTCTGTTGGGGGTTCTGTCATGCCGATCATCTGCGAGGCCTATACCAAAGCCGCGAAGCACGCCGCCTGGGTTATTCGACTTAAAGCATTACTTCGCTATCAATGTCGGCATTCCGTTGCAGCACATGGACTCGCCCATGACTGCATCCTAGATAAGTGAGCCACGAACCACGTCCAAATGAGAGCACAGTCCGTTAATTTCATGGCTTAGCCACTGGTCCGGGTGCTTTGCAAGAAATCCTCGTAGGCGCGGGCTATGCCTTCTTCTAGCGGGGTGCTGGCTTTCCAACCCAGCTCGGTCAGGCAGGATACGTCCAACAGTTTGCGCGGAGTTCCGTCTGGTTTCGTGGTGTCGTATTCAATGCTGCCCTTATAGCCCACCACGTTTTTCACCAATTCAGCAAGTTCGGCAATAGAAAGATCTTGTCCGCTGCCCACATTGATATGGCCTTGCATCGGTTGTACGTGTAGATTAAAAGTAGCTCTGGGCAGTTGCATAACATGAATGCAGGCTGCGGCCATGTCGTCTACATACAAAAATTCTCGTTTGGGCGTTCCAGTACCCCATATGTTGGCACTGGGTAGGTTGGCAACGCGGGCCTCGTGAAAGCGGCGGATCATGGCAGGCAGCACATGGCTATTTTCAGGATGATAGCTGTCGCCAGGGCCATATAGATTGGTGGGCATGACGCTACGATAGTCAATGCCATGACTGCTGCCGTATTGACGGTTGTAACTTTCGCATAGCTTGATACCGGCAATTTTGGCAATCGCGTATGGCTCGTTAGTGGGCTCCAGTTTGCCGGTGAGCAACGCGTCTTCGGCCATGGGCTGGGGAGCCAAACGAGGGTAGATGCAACTAGATCCTAAAAACAGCAGTTGCTTGACGCCCGCTTTGAAGGCCTCGTGCACTACAACGGTCTCCAGCATGAGGTTGCTATAGATGAAGTCTGCAGGGTAGGTATTGTTGGCGTGAATACCGCCCACTCGGGCTGCGGCTAGATAGACCTGGTCAATGCGCTCAGATGCAAAAAAAGCGCGCACCTGGGCTTGCTCGGTAAGATCAAGCTCGGCATGCGTCCGGGTGATGATGTGGTTGGCAGGTATGCCTTGGGTCCGTAAGGTTCGCATGATAGCTCCACCAACCATGCCCCGGTGACCGGCTACAAATATCTTTTTGATCATTTTTAACCCTTGCAAGAACTCGCATCGACTTGACGTACCGTCAAGCCTCATTATTCCGTAGCCTCGCCAATTATGCCGCCAGCATGCTTGTTTTTGAGTCACACGAAACCGACAAAGCCAGATCCGGAGTGAGATCAACAACCACGGCTGAGCATTTTTCGGAATCGCCACAACTAGTGAGGATCCACCACGACACCTGACAGAAGTTGAAAAGAGGCAACAACAGGTTAGCGCGGACTTAGCTGGCAAAGTGAATCCCCACTACACAAATCCGAATGGCCAGCAAGAATAAACATAGAGCCAAAATATGCAATCATTTGTAGCAAATGCTTGGTAGAACTTGTGACAAGCAGAACCTACCATCGCTATCGAGATAATAAAAATTATCTATCAACAACCATCCATTAATAGCTTAATATGCGACTCCGTAGCCAATGCATCCCGCACTAGCAACCTACGTTTTACAGGAATACCACATGTCTCTGATCAATACCCAAGTCCAGCCTTTCAAGACCGAAGCCTTCCATAACGGCAAGTTCGTTACCGTGAGCGATGAGACACTGAAAGGCAAGTGGTCTGTGCTGATCTTCATGCCGGCCGCCTTCACCTTCAACTGCCCTACCGAAATCGAAGACGCGGCTGAAAACTATGCAGAGTTCCAAAAGGCAGGTGCCGAGGTCTATATCGTTACCACCGACACGCACTTCTCGCACAAGGTGTGGCACGAAACCTCGCCTGCCGTGGGCAAGGCCAAGTTCCCTCTGGTGGGTGATCCTACCCACACCCTGACCAACGCTTTCGGCGTGCACATCCCTGAAGAAGGTCTGGCACTGCGCGGCACCTTCATCATCAACCCCGAGTTGGTGATCAAGACCGCCGAAATCCACTCCAACGAAATTGCCCGCGACGTGAAGGAAACCGTGCGTAAGCTAAAGGCTGCCCAGTACACCGCCGCCCACCCGGGCCAAGTCTGCCCCGCTAAGTGGAATGAAGGCGCCGCGACCCTGACCCCTTCGCTGGACCTGGTCGGCAAGATCTAAATCTGCATGAAGTAAGCAGCTTGCAAAGGCCGCTACAACCCGCTACCCACCCACAAGGTGGGTAGCGGGCAATGGATAACCACGCCCAAAATATGGGCAGCATAGTCGAGATAGGAAGAGAACACCATGTTGGACGATAGCCTCAAATCACAACTCAAAAGCTACCTGGAACGGGTGACACAACCATTTGAAATGGTGGCCTCCCTGGATGACAGCAAGGCCGCTGGTGAAATGCGTGGCTTGCTGGAAGACATCATAGCCCTATCCGACAAGATCACGCTGAAGACGGATGGAACGGACACCCGCAAACCCTCCTTCAGCCTGAACCGCATCGGCAGCGCTATGAGCCTGCGCTTTGCCGCCATCCCCATGGGCCATGAATTCACCTCGCTGGTGCTGGCTCTGCTGTGGACCGGTGGCCACCCGCCCAAGGTCGAACCCGGTGTGATCGAGAGCATCCAGGCATTGGACGGCGACTTCAATTTCGAGGTCTACATGTCCCTTAGCTGCCACAACTGCCCGGACGTGGTACAGGCGCTGACACTGATGTCGGTGTTTAACCCAAAAATCAAAACGGTCATCATCGACGGCGCGCTGTACCAAGACGAAGTCAATGCCCGTGAAATCATGGCCGTACCCAGCATCTACCTGAACGGCAGCCATTTCGGCTCGGGCCGCATGACGGTGGAAGAGGTTGTGACCAAGCTCGACACTGGCGCAGCCGACAAAGACGCCGCCCGGCTCTCCGCCAAAGAAGCCTTTGATGTGCTGGTGGTCGGCGGTGGCCCTGCCGGCGCCGCAGCAGCCGTATACGCAGCCCGCAAAGGCATCCGCACCGGCATTGCCGCCGAACGCTTTGGCGGGCAGGTGAATGACACACTGGCGATCGAGAACTTCATCTCCGTACTGGAAACCGATGGTCCGAAGTTCGCCATGGGCCTGGACGCGCATGTGAAGGCCTACGGTGTAGACGTAATGAACCTGCAACGTGGCGACAAATTGATCCCCGCCACCACGCCCGGCGGCCTGGTCGAGGTGCAGCTGGCAAATGGCGGCTCCCTCAAATCCAAGACCGTGATCGTCACCACCGGTGCGCGCTGGCGCAACGTTAACGTACCCGGTGAACAGGAATACAAAAACAAAGGCGTGGCCTATTGCCCGCACTGTGACGGCCCACTGTTCAAGGGTAAGCGCGTGGCGGTGATCGGTGGCGGCAACTCGGGTGTAGAAGCCGCCATCGATCTGGCCGGACTGGTTGAGCATGTGACCCTGATCGAATTCGGCGAAGCACTGCGTGCCGATGCCGTGCTGGTCAAGAAGCTGCACAGCCTGACCAACGTAACCGTCCATGTATCAGCACAAACCACCGAGCTGACCGGCGACGGCAACAAGCTGAATGGCCTGACCTACACCGACCGCACCAGCGGCCAAAGCCACCACATAGCGCTGGAAGGCTGCTTTGTGCAGATCGGCCTGGTGCCCAACACCGAATGGCTCAAGGGCACACTGGAACTCAGCAAGCACGGCGAGATCATCGTGGACAACCGGGGTCAGACTTCGGTGCCCGGAGTGTTCGCGGCGGGTGACGCGACGACCGTACCCTTCAAGCAAATCATCATCGCCGCGGGCGATGGCGCCAAGGCCGCGCTGGGTGCATTTGACCACCTGATCCGCAGTTCATCCCCCGCCGTAGCCTGAAGACCAAGCCAGTAGACGTCCAGCCACGGATGCCCAGCACCCGTGGCTGAAACAACTCAGGGCTTGCCCGACTGCGTGTAGCCTCCGGTCAGGCACTCTGCCCCCTTGGGATCCTGGCAGCATGCGGCCAGCATGCGCACGCTGCGGACAAACTGTTCATTCCACTGCGCCTCGCTGTGCAGATTGCCAGGCGGCATCCAATGTGACTGGGGGAACTTCCTACCCCAAGCATCCAGCCCTTCCGTATGTCCCTGGCCAATGGACTGCCACATGGCCACGTTACAGCTATTCATGTTGCCTATGCGATGGCAGGTGGTACATGCGTTGCCGCGGGTGCTGATGGAAAAAGGTACAGCCCAGCGCTGAAAATCTTTACCAATATCATTTTTGTACAAACCAAAGGGATCACCAGGCACCATACGTGTCTGGGCGATAAAGGGACTGTACATGAAAGGGCCGCTGTCGTGGCACTGCACGCAGTTCTTCGCAGCGGTCAGACTCGGCTTGTTCCAGAAGGTCTGCGCTGGAGGATAGCCGGGCAAAGGCTGCGCCTGATTGGGCGGCGGTACCTTGCGGCCATCGACGCCCTCGTTTTGTTTCAGTGGCTTACGTGTGCTGGCCTGGAACCAGCAGGTGCTGCCGGTGCGCACGTTGTGGGCCACGATATCCACCTCATCATACAAATGAGTGTCAGCGGGGCGAATCATCTTCTGCCGGCAAAAGGCGCTGATCTGTGCCTGGTCATCGTCGCGCAACACCAGCGCTCGCGAGTACGGCACGCATTGACCATCGGTCTTCTGCCCTTTGTCTGGCGGCAGCAGAGAGGGCCGGTCGCAGAGCATGTTCTTGGTGTACTTATCGGGTGTACGTCCATCCACGGTGATGGGTACAGCCACACCGGTTTCACAACTGAATGCGGGTATGGGAGCCACCTTGTCTGCACACTCCTGGCCGTATTCGATAATGCCTTGCGCATGCGCAGCCCCCGCCATAAGCAGCACCATACTGAGTAAATAACGCTTCATACAAGCAGCCCTTTCTCCGCTGTAACCAGCGCACGGATCGCTTCGTAATACCGCACATAGCCGGTGCAGCGGCAGATATGGGCACCACATGCGTTGGCAATGGCCGCGTCCAGATCCGAGGCAGGAATCGGGGCCAAACGCAGACGCTCCAGCAGCATATGGGTGGCCATAACAAAGCCTGGAGTGCAGTACCCGCACTGAAAGGCAAAGTGGTCCAAAAAGGCCTGCTGGATACGGTCCAGCTGCTCAGGCTGGCCTATGCCTTCGATGGTGGTGATGCTTTCGCCGTCCAACAGCACCGCAGGGGTCGAGCACGCCAGCAATGGCTGGGGCAGGCTCTGTGGGGTGCGTTGCACCGCCACGGTACAAGCCCGACAAACACCGATGCCGCAGCACAGCTTGGTTCCGGTCATCCCCAAGTCTTCCTGGAGAAAGTCGATCAGCGCCAGATCGTCTGGCACCTCGCGCTGCACCTTTTGACCATTGATATGGATAGCGATGGACTGGTTCATTTTCTCAATACCTTGCGCACTTTTTCAGGGGTCATAGGGAGTTCATAAAACCGATGGCCAGTGGCAAACGCCACCGCGTTCGCAATCGCCGGAGCAATCGGGCACAGCACGGCCTCAGCAATACCCTTGGCAGTGGACTCAGTAGTGGGCAGGACGGTCAGCCCCAGCCTTTTCAATGGCACATCGCCAGCCAAAGCTACGTGGTAGTTATCCAGATTCCAGCGACCGTTGCCACCGCCCTCCCCTCGCAAGGGGATGTTTTCCAGCAATGCGTAGCCAATACCCATGGCCACACCACCTTGGGCTTGGCCTTGCAGCAGATCAGGCTGAATAACCTTGCCAGCATCCAAAAACAGCTCAATCTGCAGAACCTTGACAATGCCGGTTCGGCGTTCGATCTGCACAGCAGCCAGTGCACCCGAAGGCGAAAACAGACTACGCCCATACAAACTGGCGTTCGCAGGGGGGGCGACGGTATGGGTCCGGTCGTGGCGCCGCCAATCATGTTGATTGGCCAGCTTGGTGGACAAGCCATCCAAAGGCAAGCTGCCGCTCCAGTCCCCGACTTTGTAGTCGGCCGACACCCACTGCCCTTGGTAAACCGCATGCACCATTGCCGCAGCAGGCAGACCACCGGCATACAACTGGCCAGCAATCCTTACCAGATCCAGCGGCGGCAAACCGGGCGCCTCCAGTTGGCTGTCGTGCCACTGGGTGTGCCCACGCAAGGTGTCAATCGATACTCCCCACAGCTGCGCAGCAGCCGGCAGCAAACCAGTTTCAAACAGAACCAGGCTGGCCTGCTCCGCTACATGGACCTGGTGAAACGCCGTCAAACAGGCACTGGACGACATGGCCCAGCTCGCGGTCCAACGCGGGTTGTTCCAGGCATTGGTGTCTGACGTATCAGTGAAACCCAATGGCTGCGTGAAATACGCCGCCTCCCCCATATTGGCCAACGTGGCATTGGCACCGGCGTATTTGGCCGTGCTGATGGCCAAGGTGGTGGCAGAACCATTGCCCATGTCCACGCAATTGGTGCGCACCGTGAGCTGCCCGTCTTGCGCAATCGAGACTTCGGCCATCACGCCATCCGTACCCGTGCCGAAGGCCTGGTTGGCCAGCGCAAAGCCCACTCCATACAAATGCTCGGCCGTATGCCTGTGTGTGTGGCGCTGTGCCCACAAAGGATGCTCGCGCGCCAGACGGCAAATCTCAGCCAATTGCATAGGTTGGGTCAACGGTGTGCCGGTTACCGTACGGTCACCCTTGCGCAGTACATTGCGTTCACGCAAGGCAATGGGGTCCAGCTTCAGGCGCACTGCCACTTCGTCCACCAGGCTCTCCACCGCAAAGCTGGCCTGTGGGCCACCAAACCCCCGCATGGAGCCGGCCACCACACCATCGGTCGGCACGGCTCGAGCATCCACAGCCGCCTGAGTAATGTTGTAGCCTCCGGTGCCACAGTAGGCGGCCAGCTCGGCCACATACTGGCTGTAGTTGTTATTGCCACCCGAGCGCAGGTCTTGGTGGCTCTGAAAAGCCACGAAGCGACCGTCGCGGTCCACCGCAATACGCTGCCGCATGGTGGAGTCCAACTGCTTCAAACCAGACTGGAATTGCTCGTACCGGTCTTGTGCAATACGCACCGGCCCGTCAGCATAAGCCGCAGCCAGGGCCAGCAAAGGAGGGAATGTAGATGTATCTCGCCCGCCAAAGCCGCCGCCGGGGTAGCAAGAATTGAGCACCACCATCTTCACCTTGATGGGACAGTCCTTGTTCTGAAACAGGCCGAAGGTGGATGACAAGTCACCATTAGTCGCCTGCGTGCCCATCACCAAATGCAGCGTATCGCCATTGCGCCATGCCAGGCCTGCTTCCGGCTCCATGAACATCGGGTCCAGCACCTGCGTGGAATACGTACCCTCAAAGCTGCGAATACCGGGCTTGCGAAAAGTCTGGTCTATATCGCCCCGCAGAGTGCGCGCTACCCAATCGACGGCGGTAGGAGGATGGGCAAATGGATTGCTTTTGCCGCTCTCCACCTGCGAGAAGCCAACGCCCGCTGCATCTGCGTAACGTGTCAACTGGGTGGTAGGTGCATATCCCTGGTGGACCTCCGGGATGCGGGCGACATCGCCGTAGCGCAGCACATCGGGGTTGAATTGCAGCAAGCGCTTGGCTTGGCGCCAGGTTTCAAAATTGCGAAACAGCAGCAGTGCCACAGGCTGCCCAAAGAAGACAGGGCGTTGCCCCTTGCCCACCAGCAAACCACTGGGCCATGTAGCCGGTGGCTGGGCAAACCAGGGAACGTCGATGTGGTCGCGCAGCAAATCTTCCTGCGTCACAACCTTGGTGGGCCTGAGCGCTTCCGGCAGCATCGACAGGTCTATGCGCTCAAACAATCGATCCACCACGGTTGCACGCAGGACCATGCCCACCTGCTCCTGGGCTGGCCAGCCGGGCATATCGCGGGCACGGAAATCGCGCGCATAAATCTTCTGCCCGGTCACCTTGGCAATGCCATCGATACGAAACCGGGCCTTGCCAGGAGTATCGCCCCACGCGGGTTGGCCCGTCGGTGGCGGCACTGCGGTGGGATCAGTGGCACCTATGGCCAAACGATTGAACACAACGCATAAACTAGCCGCTCCAGCGGTCTGGATAAATGTTCGTCGTGATAAGGTAAACAGGCTTTTCAAGTCAGATCCTTCCTTATTGCTAGTGCTGGCCGGCCTGCACAAATGGCTCACCGCACGAGGCACAAAGCAGGCCGCCGGTGTAACACCTTGTATCATTCTTGTCTATGGCATGAAATAGGCGAATAGAAATTATTTTTCGGCGTGGTGCCGCTATTGAAGGCCCCCAAAAAATCTGCGGAGGTTCAGCACATGGAGTCTTATGTCGCGTCAGCCGATTGCGAAAGCATGTTCGAATGGGCGCCCATTTCATTGTGGCTGGAAGACTACGGCGAACTCAAGAATCTGTTCGATGCCTGGCGTAAGCAAGGCGTAGTGGACATACGTGCTCACCTGCAAGCTGCGCCTGAGCGGCTGCTGGAGTGTTCGCGCAAGATCCGCCTGGTTCGGGTCAATCGCCAAACCTTGATCCTGTGCGCAGCACAGAGCCAAGAAGAACTGGTGGCCCGCCTGTCCGATATTTTTCGCGACGACATGCTGGAGTCGTTTGTCACCGAGCTGGAAAACCTGTGGAGCGGAGTCTTCCATTTCACCAAGGAGACCGTGAACTACGCGCTGGACGGCAGACGTATTGAAGCGCAGATCCATGTTCGCGTGCTGCCCGGCCACGAAGAAAGCTGGAGCCGGGTGATGGTGACACTGGAGGACATCACGATCCGCAAGAAAATCGCCGCCAACCTGGAATATGTCAGCACCCACGACTCTTTGACAGGTCTGTACAACCGCGCTTTTTATACCTCGGAGTTGGAGCGCATTGCGCGCCAAGGCACGTGGCCGCTGTGCGTAGTGGTCATGGACCTCAACGGGCTCAAGCGCATCAATGATGCGCAAGGCCATGCGGCCGGTGACGCAGTGCTGCGGCGCGTGGGAGACCTGTTGCGCCGGGCGCATGCCATGTCCCACCCTGCCTGCTCCATGGTCCGTATTGGTGGAGACGAATTCGCCGCCTTGATGCCTGGCTGCAACGAATTGCTGGCGCAAGCTCTGATCGACTGCATCACCAAGCTGGTGAGCGAAAGCAATCTGCATGACCCCGAGTACCTCATCAGCCTGTCCATAGGCATGGCCACCTGCAGCGCCGCGGGAGACATCGACGAAAGCCTGCATCTGGCCGACCAGCGCATGTTTGCCGAGAAAAACCGCTTCTACGCTGCCGCCCCCATAGAGCGGCGCATCGTATAAGTCGCTTAACTACACGACCAACCCGTCTGAGCTCTAAACGCGCAGGTCGATCAGACGCTGCAATGTGCGCTGCAGCAAACGGGCATCGTTGCTGGCCCTGTGGCGCTGCTCCCCCAGCTCCATACACACTTGCTGCTTCATGCCATGCCACTGTGACAGTTCATCTTCCCGCAACAAAGAGCGCAGGTTTTCGAGCTTGAAATAGGGGCTGAGGTCGGCCACTTCAAACAGCGCGTTGATCCAGCTGTAATCATTCGCCCAACCGTCGGAGTACACGGTTTGCCCGCGCAACTGGGTGTTGAGCAACTGAGCCACTTCCAGCGCGGAGCGCCCCTTGTGCACAACCAGATCACGGGAAATATGGTGCAGTTGTTCAGCCGCTGGGTCCCAATGGGTCCACTCCGGTTCGGGCTTGATCAAGGAACAAAAGCTGCGACCGTCAGACAACACACACCCCACTTCAATCGGATAGCTGTTACGCCCCAAACCAGAGGCTTCGATATCCAGGACGGCGGGAGCGGGGTGTGCATGCATATGGCAATTGTGACTGCGTCAATTGATTCATCTCTGATTTTTATCAAGTCACCACAACCTGTATCGGCATAGAGTGGACGGCCCAACCCGGACCCCACATGCCCATCGAGCTCTACCGCGACCCTCAACACACTTGCCTCATGTTTGCCGACCTGATCGAAGAAGGCGGACAAGCCGTGCAGGCCAACCAATTCCTGATCGTAGACAGCGGCACGGGCGCCATCATCGACCCGGGCGGCAACCTGGCCTTCAACGAGCTATTCCTGGGCATGACGCGTTACTTCAGCCCACACAAGCTGTCCTACGTCATGGCCTCGCACGCCGACCCGGACATCATTGCCTCGCTGGACCGCTGGCTCACCTCGACCAGGGCCCAGCTCGTCATCTCCAAAGTGTGGGAACGCTTTGTGCCGCACTTCACCAAGGTAGGTAAAACCGAGGACCGCATCATCGGTGTGGCCGATGCAGGCGGCCGCCTGCCGCTGGGCAAAAGCGAGCTCTGGTTGCTGCCCGCGCACTTTCTGCACTCCGAAGGCAACTTCCATTTTTACGACCCGATCAGCCGCATCTTGTTCACGGGCGACCTGGGCGCTTCCGTGCTCACGGGCGAAGAGTCCAAGCAGGCCATTACCGATTTGCGCAAGCATATCCCGCACATGGAAGGCTTTCACCGCCGCTACATGGTGGCCAACAAAGTGCTGCGCCTGTGGGTCCGCATGGCACGCCAGTTGGACATTTCCATGCTAGTGCCACAACACGGCGCACCGATTGTCGGAGCCCCAGCGATAACGGTGTTTTTCGAATGGGCCGAGTCACTCGCGTGCGGTATCGACCTGTTTGACGAACGGGCCTACCAGATACCTACCCAAAGCATTGACCGCTGAACCACAACGCCCCGTGTAGCAGGGAGGCAAAGCAGGCACATTTCTTTTGATAGTCCCGCAGACTGCAGCGACAATGGCCCATCTTTTCACCCCTACGCTAGAGGACGAACACCATGAAGGGCGACCCACAAGTCATCGCGCATCTGCAAGCGCAACTCAAGAACGAGCTCACCGCCATCAACCAGTACTTCCTGCACTACCGCATGTACAAGCACTGGGGCCTGGACAAGCTGGCCAAGAAGGAATACGAAGAATCCATCGGCGAAATGAAGCACGCCGACAAGCTGATGGACCGAATCTTCATGCTGGACGGTCTGCCCAATCTGCAAGACCTGGCCAAAATCCTGGTCGGTGAAGACGTGCCCGAATGCCTGGCATGCGACCTGAAGGCCGAGTATGGCGCACAAGCCACCATCAAGGACGGTATCGCCTACTGCGAAACCGTGCGCGACTACGTGTCCCGCGACCTGCTGCAAGGCATCCTCGACGACACTGAAGAGCACATCGACTTCCTGGAAACCCAGATCGACCTGCTGGGCAAGGTCGGCATCCAAAATTACCTGCAAAGCCAGATGGGGGAACTGGGCTAACCCCCAGGCTCCAGTGCTGCGCACTTTCCGCCAACCCCCTTGCAGGGGGCAACACCAGCAGCCTGGCAAAGCCAGTTCTGCGGTGTTCTGGGCTAAGGTCCGTTGCGTCTGAAAGTGAAGTACGTCACAGCGGCTTAGGGCCACACCATCGGAGCATAGCGGCTGAGAGCAATCTCAGTCGCTATTTTTTGATAGCTACTTGCGCAGAATCTAACTGCGCTGCAGCCCTTTTTTTCTATAAATAGTGGATGGCGAGCGCCTCTGCTGGCAAAGCTGCCTGGGCCACCTGCACCAGATGCTGGTGGTGGGTGAACAGCAGCACCTGGCCGCCCTGGGCGAAGCGGGCCAGGGCCTGGAACACTTGGGCGGCGCGGGCGTCGTCGGAAGTCATCAATACATCGTCCAGCACCAGCGGCATGGCTTTGCCGGCCTCGCGCTGCAACTCCAGCGCGGCCAGGCGCAGCGCCAGGTACAGCTGGTCGGCCGTGCCCTCGCTCATGGCTTCGACACCGATCACCCGGCCGTCGGCGCCTTCGGCCTGCAGCACCGGCTTGTCAGCCGAGGCGTCAACCAGCAGCTTGGGGTAACGCCCACCGGTGATCAGCCCAAAGTACTCCGACGCCAACCGCAGCATGGGCGCCTGGGCGCGTTCGCGGAAGCGCCTCAAAGCCTCTTGCAGCAGGGTCTCGGCCAGCCGCAGCTGGGCCCAGGGCCGGACAGCGCCGCGCAGGCGCGCGACAGCCGACTCCATTTGTTCACGCGCCTCGGCGGCCGCTGCCGAGGTGTCGATGGCCTGCAGCGCACGGCGGGCATTCTGCGCGGCCTCGCTGGCCTGGGCGATGTCCAGGTCCAGCTGCGCGACGCGGGCCTCGCAGGCACTGCGCTCGGCATCCAAGTCCACTACATCCTGGCCCACCACCGCCGCCCGCAGCTCGGCCAAGGGCCGTGTCGCCGCCTGCTGCAACTGGCCTTCCAGGGTGCGCAGCTGCTCTTGCAGCGCGCGCTTGGCGTGGGAGCGGTCCTCGGCCTCCGGCAATTCGGCCGCATCGTTTACCGATGCCGCCGCGCACAGAGCTTGCAGCACGCTCTGGCTGGCCGACTTCTGCTGGCCCGCTGCCGCCTGCTGGCGCAGGGCCACATCGAGACGCCGCTGCAACTCGGTCGCTTGCGTGGCATGCGCCTGGGCCTGGGCCACGCGGGTGCCGAGCCCGTCGACAAAATCGTCCACGTGCTGCACCGGCGGCTCCTGCAACAGCCCGGCCAAGGCCTGGGCCTGGGTCTGCAACGCGTCCTCGCGGGCCTGCAGCTGGGCAATCGCCTGGACACGCCGGCTCTGTTCCGCCTGGGCCTGGTCCAGCGCCGCCAGTTCGGCCAGGCGGGCCTTGATGGTCGCCGCGCTGCTGGCCGCCGGCAGAAACAGGCGCGCGGTCCAGCCGGCTTGGGCAGCCGCCTGCGCGTCCAGCGCCTGCTGTTGCGCGGCCAGGCTGGCCTGCAGCGTACTGCGCTCGGCCTGCAGCAGGCCGCGTTGCCGGCTGCGCTCGCGGCTGCGGGTGTCGGCTTCCAGCGTGCTGCGCAGCCAGGTCACGGCCTGCGGCAGCAGCACCGCCAGGTCGGCGGACGCGCCCTGCCCGACCGCCCGCAGCGCCGCGACCAAAGCCTGGTTTGCTACCTGCGCACGGCCTTGCAGATCGGCCAGCTCACGCTGCAATGTGTCGTGCTGCTCGCACAGGGCCAGCGCGTTCTGGCGTTGGCCTTGCCACTCGCGCAACGCCGCTGGCGGGTACGGCGGCAGGCCCGCCTGGGCCAGGGCGGCCTGCCAATCGCTTTGCTGCTGCGCGGTCTGGGCGGCGCAGGCGCTGCGCTGCTCGGCAATCGCGGCGCGCCGGCTCTGGGCCTCACTGGTCTGCAGCGCGCATTCGGCCGCCTGGGTGGCCCGCTCGGCGCCGGCACGCAGCAGATCGGCCTGGCGGTCGGCCTCGGCCTGGGCCTGTTCGAAAGCCGCCAGCAGCGCCGGGTCGGCGGCCGGGTTGGCATAGGCATGCTTAAGCTGCAGCCAATGGCTGTCGCGCTGCTGGCGTGCGGCCTGCAGGCTCTGCGCGGTGACCAGTTCGCCGACGGCTGCGAGCTGCTGCTGGCGCAGCTGGTAGGCCTGCAGGGCACGTTGCAGGGCGGCGTCCTCCTGCTGCAAGGCATCGCTCAGCGCGGCCAGCGCGGTCTGGGCTTTTTCGGCCTCGGCGATCTCGGCTGGCAGCAGCGGGCGCACCGCGTACAGGGCTGCGGTGTCGGGCAGACGCAGCTCGGCCAGGGCCTGGTGCAGACGGGGCGCCACTGCGTCCAGCCCGCGCTGGGCCTCGGCCAGGCGTTTGGGTGTATCGCCGAGCGCCTGGGCCTGCTGCACGGCCGTGTCCAAGGCGGCTTGCAGCGGCGGGGCCACGCCGTGTACCTCGCCATCGGTGGTGTCGGCCAGTTGTGCATCAATCTGCGCCAGCCGCGCCTGCTGCTGCGCCAGCGCCTGGGTCTGGCGCGCCAAGTTGTCGAGCAAGTCGTCCAGCGCGACCCGGTCGGCCGTGCCCGGTACGGCTGCCAGCACCGTGGCCAGATCTTGCTGCGGGGCGATGCGCTGGGCCATGGCGGCCAACGCGGCCGCGCCCTGCTCCACCTGGGCCTGGGTCTGCAGGCGTTCGCTGCGCTGCTGGCGCACGGCCGCGCAGTCGCGCAGCAGGCGTTCGATCGCCGGCGCGTGGGCCAGCAAGGTCGGCTCCAGCCGCAGGCCGGACTGGGCCTGGGCGCAGTGGTCGATCTCGGCCTGGGCGGTATCCCACTGGCTGTGCGCGGTGTGCAGGCTGTGCTGCGCGGCCAGGCGCTGCTCGCGTGCGTCCAGCGCCAACAGCTTTATAGTGTTTTGTGCCTCTAGCGCAGAATCTACCTGCGCATGCTGCTGCAATAAAGGTAGCACGGCACGCAGCTCGGTCAGCGCGTGGATGCGCTTGGTCTGGTGGGCCAACTGCTGCTTCAGGTCGGCCAGCTGTGCATTGGCCGACTCCAGCGCGCGCTGCCGGTCCTTCCATTCGGCGGGTCGCACCAGTGCGGCCTTGAAGGCGGCTTTGTGTTCCTCGATCTGGCGCAGCGCCTCGGGGATGGTGGCCTGGGTGGCGCGCGGACTGTAATAGCTTTTGGCGTCGTCCTGCAGACTGGTCAGCAGCGCCTTCACGCCTTGCAGGCCGGCACTGGCTTCGAACAGCGCAGCCCCCAGCTCGCCCTCGCCTTTCAGCAAATCTTCGCCGCCCTGGCGCAGGCGCGTATGGTCCAGGCCAAAGCTGCGCTCGAAGCCGGCGCGGTCCAGGCCGCCCGTCAGCGCCTGGGCAATGGCGGCCGACACGGGTGTGGCCAACGGCAGGCCGGTGGCGGGGTCGGCAGCGGTCAGCGCATCCTTGTTCTTCTTGCGCCGGGCCACGGCCACCGGCTGGCCATCGGTATCGGCGAACACCCCGGCCAGCAGCAGCTTGGCGCTGTCGTGCACAAAGTTGTCGGCGCTGCGCAGCGGAATGCCAAAACGCAAGTCGGCCATGGCGCGCAGGGCCGAGGACTTGCCAGCCTCGTTCGGGCCGTACAGCAGGTGCACATTGGCCGAGGTAGCGCTGAAGTCCAGCTCTTTGCCGGTGAATGGGCCGAAGGCGCTCAAGAAAAGTTTTTGCAGCTTCATACGGCGCTCCCCAGCCGGGCCAATAGCGTGGCTTCGGCGTCCAGCAGCAGAGCTTGCATGGCGGCGGGCGTGCTCCAGTCGGCATCGGTTTTGGCCTCGGCCGGCAGCTTGTGCAGCACGTCGCCACAGGCCTTAGCCGTCCAGGCGGCCAGCGCCGCGGGGTCGGCAGCCAGCTCGTCGACCAAGCGCAGCAGCTCGGCCACCGCGTCCTCGCCCTGGGCCAGCTGGGCGCGGTCGATGGGGCTGGCCAGGCGCAGCTGGACCTGCTCGATCCAGAGTTCGGCGCCGGCCACGTCCTGGGCGGCGGCATGGACCGCCGCTTCCAGCGTGCCGGGTTGCTGGGCCTCGGTGCCGTGCAAGGCGCTGCGGCCGGTGAGCACCACGCGCAGCGCGTGCAGGCGGTCGCCGGCGCCACGGGTGGCGTCGGCCAGCGTGGCGGCGATCAGCTGGGTGGCTTGCGCCAGGCTGTCCATGCCGTCCAGCGCAAGCTGCAGCTGGTGCCAACGCACGACGTCCAGCGGCACGAAGCGCGCCTCCATCTGCCCGCCCTGCACGCTCACCAGTTCGCAGCCCTTGGGCCCGGTTTCGTTCGCATGCCGGCCCTGCAGGTTGCCGGGGAAGACGACGCGCGGCGACTCGCAAACGACGTCGCGGGTATGCACATGGCCCAGCGCCCAGTAGTCGTAGCCCTTGGTCTTGAGCATCGGCAAGGTCGTGGGCGCGTAGGTATCGTGGATGCCGCCGCCGACCGTCAGGCTGGTATGCAGCATGCCGATGTTGAACTGGCCGGGCACGGCATCCGGGTAGTCGGGCACAAAGTCTTCGTCCACCGCGCGCTGCGGAAAGCTGCGGCCGTGGATGGCGACGCCGAGCGCGTCGATGCGCACGGTTTCCGCACTGCGGCTGGAGAACACTTTCACGTGCTCGGGCAGAGGCAGTTCGCGGGTGATGGTGCCTTGGGCGTCGTGGTTGCCCTGGACGATGTAGACGCCAATCTGCGCCCGGCCCAGCCGCACCATCTGCTCGCGAAAGAACAGGCCGGTGTGGAAGTCGGGCCAGTCGCGGTCGTACAGATCGCCGGCCAGCAGCACGAACTGCACCTGCTCGGCCAGCGCCAGATCGACCAGGTTTTCCAAAGCACGACGGGTGGCGTTGCGCAGGCGCTCCACCGGCGCCCCCGCATAGCGGCTCAGGCCGCGCAAGGGGCTGTCGATGTGCAGATCGGCGGCGTGGATGAAACGGAAGCTGCCGGAGGTTTCCACTACAGTATTCATAGCGGACAGTGTAGGTGGAATATACGGTGAAGGGCTTTTATCAAGCGACAGAAATCAGCCTGCCACTGGCGTTGCACTTGGACATAAAAAAAGCACCTGGCGCAGATGGAATCTGCGCCAGGTGCTATTGTTTTTGCAGAGCGGGCTTGCCCGCCCTGATGCCTACTCGCCCAGGTACGCGGCGCGGACCTTGGGATCGCTGAGCATTTCCTTGGCGTCGCCGCTCATGGTGACGATGCCGGACTCCATCACATAGCCACGGTCGGCAATGCCGAGGGCGCGACTGGCGTTTTGCTCCACAAGCAGCACGGTCACACCCTGGGCATACACGTCTTTCACCACTTCAAAGATCTTGTCGACCATGATGGGCGACAGACCCATGGAGGGTTCGTCCAGCAGCAGCACCTTGGGACGGCACATCAGCGCGCGGCCCATGGCCAGCATTTGCTGTTCGCCACCGGACATGGTGCCGGCCAGTTGGTCCTTGCGCTCGCGCAGGCGTGGGAAGATGGTGAACATCTTTTCGATGTCTTCCAGGATCGCGGCCTTGTCGTTGCGGATGTAGGCGCCCATCAGCAGGTTTTCCGTGATGGTCATGCGGGTGAACACGCCACGGCCTTCCGGCACCATGGCCAGACCCTTCTTGACCAGATCCCATGCGCCCTGGCCCCTGATGCTTTGGCCCAGGTACTGGATGTCGCCGGCCACGAATGGCAGGGTGCCGGTAATGGCCTTCATGGTGGTGGTTTTGCCAGCACCATTGGAGCCGATCAGGGAGACCAGCTCGCCTTCGCGCACTTCAAAGTCCACGCCTTTAACGGCCTGGATGCCGCCGTAGGAAACCTTCAGCCCACTGACCTTCAGCAGCACTTCGCCCGCTTTTTTGTTGGGTGTTGCAGCCATTATCAATGTCCTCCGGTTCCGAGATAAGCTTCGATCACTTTTTCATTCTTCTGCACTTCGGCAGGTGTGCCTTCGGCAATCTGCTTGCCGTAGTCGAGCACGGTCAGACGGTCGCACAGGCCCATTACCAGCTTCACATCGTGCTCAATCAGCAGGATGGTGCGGTTGTCCTTGCGGATCTTGCTGATGAGTTCGCGCAGCATGACCTTTTCGGTCGCGTTCATGCCGGCAGCGGGCTCGTCCAGCGCAATCAGCTGCGGGTCGGTCGCCAGGGCACGGGCGATTTCCAGGCGGCGCTGGTCGCCGTAGCTCAGGGTGCGGGCCTTGTAGTCGGCCAGCTTGCCGATGCCGACATAGTCCAGCAGCTCCTGGGCGCGCTGGGCGATTTCCAGCTCTTCCTTCTTGAACGAAGGGGTGCGGAACAAGGCGCCCAGCAGACCCGAATGGGTGCGGATATGGCGGCCGACCATCACGTTTTCCAGCGCCGTCATTTCAGCGAACAGGCGAATGTTCTGGAACGTGCGTGCGATACCGGCCTTGGCGACTTCATGCACCGCCGTGGGGGAGTACGGCTTGCCCGCCAGCTCGAAACTGCCGCTGTCAGGCGTGTACAGGCCGGTGATCACGTTGAAGAACGTGGTCTTGCCGGCGCCGTTCGGGCCGATCAGGCCATACACCTGGCCGCGCTTGATGGTGATGCCTACATCGCTCAGGGCCTGCAGGCCGCCAAAACGCTTGGAAATGCCCGCGACGCGCAGGACCACATCGGTGTTATTTGTATCAGTCATGTGTGTTCCTTACTTACCTTGCAGCGACTTGCCATGGTCGGGCGCAGGCCACAGACCACGGGGGCGCAACAGCATGATGATGATCATGGCCACAGCAATCAGCAGTTGGCGCAGGATGGCCGAATCCAGACGGCCACCGGTCATGGCCTGCAGCGGGCCGGCCAGATAGCGCAGCACTTCAGGCAGGGCCGACAGCAAGATCGCGCCCAGAATCACGCCAGGCAAATGGCCGATACCGCCGAGCACCACCATGGCGACGATCATCACCGACTCCATCAGACTGAAAGACTCGGGCGACACAAAGCCCTGGAACGCGCCGAACAAGGTGCCGGACACGCCACCAAAAGTAGCGCCCATGCCGAAGGCCAGCAGCTTCATGTTGCGGGTGTTGATACCCATGGCCTTGGCGGCGATTTCATCTTCGCGGATGGCCATCCAGGCGCGGCCGATACGCGACAGCTCCAGGCGGGAGCACAGCACGACGCTGATCACCACCAACGCCAGGAACAGGTAGTAGTACAGGCTGACGGATGCCACCTCAAAACCAAACACTGTCAGCGGCTTGCCCAGGTCGATACCGAAGAACTTCAGCGAGTCGATCTGGCCCAAGCCCTTGGGGCCATTGGTGATGTTGATGGGGTGGTCCAGGTTGTTCAGGAACACGCGGATGATTTCACCAAAACCCAGGGTCACGATGGCCAGGTAGTCACCACGCAACTTGAGGGTTGGAGCCCCCAGCAACATGCCGAACAAGCCGGCTATCACCGCCCCGACAGGCAAGATCAGCCACAAGGGCATGTGCAGACCTTCGGGGAACATGGCGGCGATGGCCGGGAAGGCATCCGTCAACTGGGGCGAAGCCAACAGGCCGTAGGTGTAGGCACCCACGGCAAAGAAGGCCACATAACCCAAGTCCAGCAGACCAGCAAAGCCGACCACGATATTCAGGCCCAGGGCCAGCATCACATAGATCAGCGCCATGTCGGCGATACGCACCCAGGCGTTGCCGAAGCCTTGCAGGACCAGGGGCAGAATCACCGCAGCCAGCGCCGCGATGATGAAGGTAATTGTTTTGTTCTGTTTCATGGAAGTGCTCCGGTCAGGCGCGGTCGGCCACGCGCTCACCCAGCAGACCCGAGGGACGCAGTGTCAGCACGATGATCAAGACGATGAAGGCAAAAATGTCCGAGTAGTTACTACCCAGGATGCCACCAGTCACCTGGCCGATGTAGCCTGCGCCAATGGATTCGATCAGGCCCAGCAAGATACCGCCGACCACCGCACCAGCCAGGTTGCCGATGCCGCCGAACACGGCTGCCGTAAAGGCCTTCAGACCGGGCAGGAAGCCCATGCTGTGCTGCACCGTGCCGTAGTTGGACGCATACATGATGCCGGCGATAGCCGCCAGCACGGCGCCAATGATGAAGGTGGCGGAGATCACCATGTCAGGCTTAACGCCCATCAGTGCCGCCACACGGGGGTTCTCGGCCGTAGCGCGCATCGCGCGGCCCAGCTTGGTGTAGTTCACCAGCCACACCAGCACCGCCAGGGACACCGCTGTCAGGCCCAGGATCAGGATCTGGGTGGGCGTGATCACCGCGCCGCCCACGTTGAAGGGCGTGCTGGGCAGCAAGGTGGGATAGGGTTTGTAATTGGGCTTCCAGATGATCATGGCCAGCGTCTGCAGCAGGATGGACATGCCGATAGCGGTGATCAAGGGGGCCAGTTTCGGGCTGCTGCGCAGCGGCCGGTAGGCTACTTTTTCAATGACGAAATTGAGTGTCGCTGCAACCACGCAGGCAATGATCATCGAGATGAACAGCATGATCCAGCCGGGTGTTCCCGGCATGGCGTCCTGCATCAAGCCGATGATGGTCCAGCTGGTCAGCGCGCCGACCATCAGTACCTCGCCGTGCGCGAAGTTGATCAAGTTGATGATGCCGTACACCATGGTGTAACCCAAGGCGACCAAGGCATACATGCTGCCCAGTACCAGACCGTTGATGATCTGCTGAAGCAAGATATCCATAAAAATTATTCTCCATTTTGTAATGCACCACAGCCAGCGTCAGTGCATAGCCCGCGATCCGGGGCCGGCGTTCATACACAAGCACCCATCTAGCAAAAAACCCGCCAGGTCCATCCCTGGTCGGGTTCTGCCGGGATTGTAGCGAGCATGAATCGGGCCAAAACCAGGGTTTTATGCCGTGTTTACCCTCGGAAACAGACGGATAAGCGGTTTTTCACAAGTATTAGTCTGACTCATTATGCAAATACATTAACGAGCACAACTTATAGGACATAGGCCTTGCAAAGCGTTCTGGCTTTTCGGACTGGAAATACCTTGATACAAGTCCCCGCTTCAAAAGCCCTGCTTTCAGCGAAGCGTTTCCATGGCCAGCGCAACCGGACGGCAGAGAGATACGGCGGGTCAGCACCAATTCAGCGCAGCGCCAGCCAGTGGTGGGTGCATATCCACCGGCATGCGCAGGCCCGCGCACAGGCAGCCGCTTGCGCAACTGCAGCTATTTGTCCGATGTACCCGCCTCGTCATCCCACTTCCTCAGCAGGGCCAGCTTCTCGCCAATCTTGGCTTCCAAGCCACGGGGTGTGGGCCGGTACCAAGCCGGCTCCTGCATGCCATCCGGAAGATAGGTTTCACCCGCCGCATAGGCATTGGGTTCATCATGGGCGTAGCGGTATTCATGCCCATAACCCAGCTCCTTCATCAACTTGGTGGGGGCATTGCGCAAGTGCACTGGTACTTCACGGCTCTTGTCTTGCTTGACGAAGGCTTTTGCCTGGTTGTAGGCGTTGTAGCCCGCATTGCTCTTGGCCGCCACCGCCAGATAGATCACCGCCTGGCCCAGTGCCAGCTCGCCCTCGGGGCTGCCCAAGCGCTCGTACGTCAGGGCGGCATCATTGGCAATTTGCATGGCGCGAGGGTCCGCAAGCCCAATGTCTTCCCAGGCCATGCGCACGATCCGTCGCGACAGATAACGTGCATCGGCCCCACCGTCCAGCATTCTTGTGAGCCAGTAGAGCGCGGCGTCGGGATGTGAACCACGGACCGATTTGTGCAAGGCCGAAATCTGGTCATAAAAATTGTCGCCGCCCTTGTCGAAACGCCGGCTGTTCAAGCTCAGGGCGTTCTGCAGGAAATCGGCCGTGATCACACTCAGACCTGTCGCCCTGGCGGCCGTACTGGTTTGCTCCAGCAGGTTCAAGAATCGTCTGGCGTCGCCGTCGGCGTAGCCAATGATGGTGTCTCGTGCCAGGTCATCAAACTCCAGATGGCCCAAGGCCATTGCCTGCGCACGCTTCAGCAGCAGCTTCAATTCTTCGTCAGTCAGCGACTTCAGCACATAGACCTGCGCCCGCGACAGCAAGGCCGAATTCACTTCAAACGAAGGGTTCTCGGTGGTCGCGCCTATGAAGGTCACCAGGCCACTTTCCGCATATGGAAGCAGCGCATCTTGCTGGGACTTGTTGAATCGGTGAATCTCGTCCACGAACAAGATGGTGTGCTTGCCCATGGCCAGGTTCTGCTGCGCCTGCTCCATCGCCGCACGGATGTCTTTGACACCCGAAAATACCGCCGACAGGGCAATGAACTCGCACTTGAAGGCAGTGGCCGTCAGCCGCGCCAAGGTGGTTTTGCCCACGCCCGGGGGGCCCCAGAAAATCATGGAATGCGGCGTTCCCGACTGGAAAGCCAGCCTCAAGGGCTTGCCTTCACCCAGAAGATGGGACTGCCCAACCACCTCGTCCAGGGTCTTGGGGCGCAGCGCCTCCGCCAACGGCGCAGAAGGCTCTTGTGCGAACAGATCAAGCATGGCGAACCCCTGCAAAACCACGGGCAAGTTCTCCATACGGCGCAATCCATACCAGCCCCCCTGCCAGCCTGCTCGGACGCAGGTGATCGGCCCGGTGGGCGTCCTTGGATGGAGGGGTGGAGGTCATGGTGTCGCGCGGGCGGAAATGGGGAGGATTTTTTTGCGCAGCAAGCGCTGCACTGATTCTGCCATGCGGTCCATCCGCAACAGCCCGCAGGCACCGAGCCCGCCAGATACCGTATCCTCGGGCACTTTCCGAGCAACCTTTTGCGCGCGCTGTTCCCAAATGATTTATGTTCCCGTGCCCGTCTGGCACATCGAGATCGACCGGCCCCTGCCCATCAATATCTGGGACTCCAAAGGCAATCTGCTGCTGCGCAGAGGCCAGGCCATCACCTCTGAACACCACCGCGACCACCTGTTTGCGCATGGCGCCTGTGCCATACAGAGTGACTTCAAGGCCTGGGCCCACAGTTACGACCGCCTGGTCTATGCCATGCTGCGCGCCGGCGCGAGCATCGACGACATCGCCAAAGCCAAAATGCCGGAAGAAATCCTGGAGCTGGACTACACCGTAGGCGAAGACATCACCGGCGACTGGACCGACGTGCAAGCCGTGCTTGGCTCCATCCTGCACGCGGGCGCGGTCGCCAAGAACCCGCTGGGAAGGCTGCAAGGCGTGCAAAAACGCGTGATGGAATTGCTGGACCACGACGCGGACGACAGCCTGTTCAAACTCTTCCAGACCCTGGCCGACCGCACGCTGGGCTACTGCGCCACCCATGCCCTGCTATGCGCGGCAGTATGTGAACTGACAGCGCGCAAAATGGAAGTAGACGAACTGGTGCGTCCGGTACTGATGCAGGCCGCACTAACCATGAACATCAGCATGGCCAAACTGCAGGACTCGCTGGCCTCCCAAAGCACGCCGCTGAACTCCACGCAAAAACAGATGGTGCAGGACCACCCGCAGCGCAGCGCGGACATGCTGCGCGCCTTCGGTGTGGTTAACGAGGACCTGCTGGACATCGTGTCACTGCACAACGACCGCGATCTCCGCAAAGGTCTGGCGCGCAACCACCTGTGTCGGCGCATTCTGTATACGGCAGATGCCTTCATCGCCAAGATGGCCGCACGTAGCACCCGGCCCGCCTTATCCGCCTTGGTGGCTGCACGCTCCAGCATCGTCGGCGCTGGGGAAGAAGATGCCGAGGTCGCCAAAGCCATGGCCACGGCCGTAGGCTTTTACCCGCCCGGCACCTATGTGCTGCTGGCCAATGGGGAGAAAGCCGTGAGTGCCAAGAAAGGTGCCTCAGTAAACACCCCGCTGGTGGTCAGCGTGGTCAACCCGCAAGGCCTACCGCTGGGCATTTATGTGATGCGCGACACGCGGGAGAAAAACTATGCCATCCAGTCACCCGTGGCATCCGACAGCATGCGCATCCACCACGAGCGGGTACAGCGCGCCCTGGGCAAGCTGCCGCCAAACAGCTGAACTTGCCCCCGGTTAGTGGCGGCAACGGCTACTGCCGCACCACGTCGGCACCTGCCGGCGGCTTGAACTGAAAGCTGTCCGCCGCCAGGCTGGGGTTGAGTTCCATCTTGGCGAAACTCATCACCGAGCGCTGGCCAAAGCTGTCCAGAATCTCCAGCGCGCCGAGTTCGGTCGCTTTGTCCACCTGCTTGAAGCCCACACGCACGCTTTGCAGTTGACCGTCCTTGGCCTTGGGGGTGGCCACTACCCACTGCAGGCCATCCTGGTCAGGTGCGGCCTGCAGAGTGAAATCGGCCTGCAGGGCTTTCAGATCGGGTGCAGCCGCGATCAGCGCTGCAGGCGTGGAGCCCAGCACCTGCGATTGCTTGCGCGCCGTCACCTGGTTCAGGTCCACGTCATACAGCCACAGGGTCTGACCATCGGCCACGATGCTCTGCGCAAATGGTTTTTTGTAGATGAACTTGAAGCGGCTGGGGCGTTGAAACTCAAACGTGCCGCTGGAGGTCTTGCTGCGCGCAGCCTGCCCGTCCTTGGGTGGCGAAGTCACCACCTGGGTGAATTCGGCGCGGCCGGTCTTCGCGGTCTTCACGAAGTCTTCCAAGCTTTCAAGGCCTCCGGCGCAGGCAATACCTGCGCTAGCAGCTATGAATACCGTAGCAATCAGTTTTTTCATGTATTTACTCCGCGCGCGCCGGCACCAGAATTTCACGTTGGCCCGCACCGCTCATCGCGCTGACCAGGCCGGCTTTTTCCATGTCTTCCACCAGGCGCGCGGCGCGGTTGTAGCCGATCTTCAAATGGCGCTGCACCAGGGAGATGCTGGCCTTGCGGTTCTTCAGCACTACCTCCACCGCCATGTCGTACATCGGGTCCTTCTCGCCGCCGCTGCCGCCACCCAGACCGTCAGCACCCTCGCCGTCCTCACCATCGACCGTGCCGCCTTCCAGTACGCCTTCGATGTAGTCGGGCTCGCCCTGGGTCTTCAAGTAACTTACAACGCGGTGCACCTCTTCGTCGCTGACAAAGGCACCGTGCACCCGGGTCGGCATGCCGCTGCCGGGCATATACAGCATGTCGCCCAGGCCCAGCAGGGCTTCGGCGCCCATCTGGTCCAAAATGGTGCGGCTATCGATCTTGCTGCTGACCTTGAAGGAAATCCGGGTCGGGATGTTCGCCTTGATCAGGCCGGTAATCACGTCCACGCTGGGCCGCTGGGTCGCCAGAATCAAATGGATGCCGGCAGCCCGCGCCTTCTGCGCCAAGCGGGCGATCAACTCTTCGATCTTCTTGCCGACCACCATCATCAGGTCGGCCAGCTCGTCGATCACCACCACGATGTGCGGCTCGCGCTTCAACGGTTCGGGGCTGTCGGGCGTCAGGCTGAACGGGTTGTAGATGAACTCTTCGCGCGACGCGGCTTCGTCGATCTTGGCGTTGTAGCCGGCCAGGTTGCGCACGCCCAGCTTGCTCAGCAGCTTGTAGCGGCGCTCCATCTCGGCCACACACCAGGTCAGGCCATGCGCGGCTTGGCGCATATCGGTAACCACTGGGGCCAGCAGGTGCGGAATGCCTTCGTAGACCGACATTTCCAGCATCTTCGGGTCGATCATCAGGATGCGCACATCGCGCGCCTCGGCCTTGTACAGCAGGCTCAAGATCATGGCGTTGATACCCACCGACTTGCCCGAGCCGGTGGTGCCGGCCACCAGCACGTGCGGCATCTTGGCCAGGTCGACCACCACCGGGTTGCCGATGATGTCCTTACCCAGGCCCATGGTCAGCAGCGACTTGGCCTCGTGGTAGACCTGCGAGCCCAGGATTTCCGACAGCGTAATGGACTGGCGCTTGGCGTTCGGCAACTCCAGCGCCATGTAGTTCTTGCCGGGAATGGTTTCCACCACCCGGATCGACACCAGGCTCAAGCTACGCGCCAAGTCCTTGGCCAGGCCAACGATCTGCGAGCCCTTGACACCGGTAGCGGGCTCGATCTCGTAACGGGTAATCACCGGGCCGGGCGAGGCCAGCACCACGCGCACCTCGACGCCGAAGTCCTTGAGCTTTTTCTCGATCATGCGGCTGGTCATTTCCAGCGTCTCGGGGGCCACGGTTTCCTGGCGCAGCTGTGGGCCGTCTAGCAGGTCCACCTGCGGCAGCTTGGTGTCGGGCATCTCGGTAAACAGCGGCTTCTGGCGCTCCTTCGCCACACGCTGGCTCTTGGGTGGATCAACCAAAGTCGGTTCAATCATGACCGGCTGCGGGTGGTGGGCCTCGATTTCGACGCGCTCCTCGCGCACCACGGCTTCACGCTTCTTGGCAGCCTTTTTGCCCACGGCCAAGTCCACCGCCACTTCGCGCTTCTCGCGCCGCGTTTCCACCAGGGAATAGGTCCAGGCGCCCAGGCGCTCAGCCACCTGGCTCCAGGAAAAGCGGAACACCGCAGACACACCGATCACCCCCAGCGTGATCCACACCAGGCCGGAGCCAGTAAAACCCAGCCACTTGACGCCAAACGGACCGATCAAATAGCCCAGCGCACCGCCCACATGGCCCGGCAGCTGCGGCTCAAGCCGGTACAGACGCGACCATTCCAACCCGGAGCTGGCGCACAACAGAACGGCCAGGCCGATCCAGAAAGTCCAGGCATTGCCACTGAGGCGTGGCGCAGGCTGCTGGGCACGCTCATCCGGGGCATGGCCACGCATCCAGCCGGCCAGGGCGGCCAGCCAGGCGCGCACGCCGGCAGCAAAACACCACCATACAGAAAAGCCCAGGCTGAAATAGCTGAGGTCTGCGATCCAAGCACCCAGGCGCCCGCCCCAGTTGCGCACCACGGCGCTCTGGCCAGAGGTGGACCAAGCGGGGTCTTGCAAGGTATAGCCCAACATGGACATGAGCCAGAACACCAGGGCCAGCAGCCCCAGGATCAAACCGATTTCACGCGCAAAACGGTTGAGGCCCGTGCGTACGGGCGACACCACCGGGCCAGATGAATTGAGGGTATTGAGAGAATAAGTCATGGGCAAGAAGTACTGCCCTGAGCTTACCCCAAGCCCAGCCCCCGAATGGGGCACGGCGGCCACGCACTCGCCGCAAGATGTAAGAACGTGTTCAAACAGCCCGTGCAGTACTGCCAATCGTTTAAATCAGGCTACCCAGCACCGACTGGATGTGGGTCGAGCCATTGTCCTGGCTGACGATGTAGCCACGCTCCTCCAGGTCTTTCATGACGCGGCTGACCATCTCGCGCGAGGCCCCCACCATCTTGGCCACGTCCTGGCGCGAAATCTTGTCACGAATGACCATCTGGCCGTTCACGTCATGGGCGGCAGACTCCAGCAGCACGTGGGCCACACGGCCGTACACATCCATCAGGGCCAACGACTCGATCTTCTGGTCGGCACGGCGCAACCGCTTAACCAGCCCAGTCATCACGGCCCGGGCCATGGCGGTATTGCCCTCCAGGCAGTGCTCGAATTCAGCACGGCCCAGCACCAGGCAGTCGGTGAGGGCATCCGCCTGCACGGTGGCCGAATGCGGTTCGTGGTCGATCAGACTCATCTCCCCCACATAGTCACCCATTTGCAGCGTGGCCAGGATCACCTCGCGACCGCGACCGTCAGTGGTCAGCACCCGGGCCCGGCCGCTGAGCACGATGAACAGCGTGTCAGACTTGAGGCCTTGCTCGACGATCACCTCGCCCCGTTTAAAGCGCCGCTTGGTGACCGCCTTGGCCACGACATCCGCCTGCTCGGACGTCATGCTGGAAAACAGGGGAACGCGTAACAGCAGCTCTATGTTGGACAACATTGACATTCGCATTTCCTCTTTAAAAGACACATCAGCCTCTGCCCGGCCCATGCCTAGCCCTCGGCAAGAGCAACTGCACGGAACCCTGCAAGCCATAGGTTCTTACAATCTGGGGCAAAATTTCAATTAAACGCCATCATTAAAAGCGCCCGGCAGCCACGCTAACTTGCATTTTCATAGCAAGCCGCGAACTGTACACGGCACCCTCCTATTTTCACCACAGGTTTTCATCCATGTCCATGATTAAACACGCCAAAGTTTTGGTTTTGGGCTCAGGCCCTGCCGGCTACACCGCCGCCATCTACGCTGCCCGCGCCAACCTGAACCCGGTACTCATCACCGGCATCGCCCAGGGCGGCCAGCTGATGACCACCACCGAAGTAGACAACTGGCCCGCCGACGTGATGGGCGTGCAAGGCCCCGAGTTGATGCAGCGCTTCCAGGAGCATGCAGAACGCTTCAAGACCGAAATCATCTTCGACCACATCAACACCGTGGACTTCAGCAAGCGCCCCTTCACCCTGACCGGCGACAGCGGCAGCTATACCTGCGATGCCCTGATTTTGGCCACCGGCGCATCCGCCCAGTACCTGGGCCTGGAGTCCGAAACCGCCTTTATGGGCCGTGGCGTATCCGGCTGCGCCACCTGCGACGGTTTCTTCTACCGTGGTGAGGACGTGTGCGTGGTTGGCGGTGGCAATACCGCCGTGGAAGAGGCGCTATACCTGTCCAACATCGCCCGCAAGGTCACCCTGGTGCACCGCCGCGACAGCTTCAAGGCCGAGGCCATTCTGGTGGACAAGCTGCACGAAAAAGTTGCCGAGGGCAAGATCGAGCTCAAGCTCTTCCACACGCTGCAACAGGTGCTGGGCGATGCCTCCGGCGTGACCGGCGTGCGCCTGAAAAGCACACAGAGCGATGCCACCACCGACGTCACCCTCAAGGGCTGCTTCATCGCCATCGGCCACAAACCCAATACCGAGATCTTTGCTGGTCAGTTGGAAATGAAGGACGGCTACATCGTTACCCGTAGCGGCTTGCAAGGCTTTGCCACCATGACCAGCGTACCCGGCGTATTTGCCGCCGGCGACGTACAAGACCACATCTACCGCCAGGCCATCACCAGCGCTGGTACGGGTTGCATGGCGGCACTGGACGCACAGCGTTTCCTGGAACAAGGCACGCATTAAAAACGAGCCCGCAAGCGGGCCTGAATTTATATAAAAAGAGCGGCCGGCGCAGGTACTACCTGCGCCGGCCGCTCTTTTTTTGATAGTAAATAGCTACTGCGCAGGCTTGGGCTGCAAGGTGATGCGCAGACCCTGCGGCGTCACCTCCAGACTGCCGGGTACATAGCCCATGCCTTCCACGGTGGCCATGTTCTTGGCGCTGACCTGGTAGAGGCTGGCGTCGTCCAGCAAACGTTCGGCCAGCTGGGGTGCCAAGCCTTGCACCAGGCTTTGGTAGCGCTCGGGCACGCCGGCAAAATCCAGGCTGTTGACGTGCAGATCGACCAGGCGGATGGTCTGGTCGCTGGGCTCGAAACGCAGGCCATAGTCCACATCCAATGTGCCATTGAATACATTGCGGCCCAGGCGCTCGGACACCTGGATCTGCAGCGACGTGCCGACGCGGTTACGCTCGGGCAGCATGCGCACCTGGGGCGTTTGGGCCTGGATTTCAAACAACGGGCCGATGCGGCCGGTATAAGGGAAACGCTGCGCCAGCAGCAACTGGATCTTCTCGGTACTGATAGTGGTGCTACGCGGCCCGGTGCCAACGCATGCAGCCAGCACACTCACACCCAGCAGCAGAACCCAGCGCAACAGATAAACATACAAACGCATTACAGCAAAGCCTCCTTGTCTACACCACTGCGGCCCAGTTGGATGCGCAGCTTGCGCAGGGCCTCGTTTTGCACCTGGCGCACCCGCTCACGGGTCAGGCCCAGACGCACACTCAAAGTATCCAGGGTTTCGGGTTCACGGTTGTGCAGGCCAAAGCGGCCATCCAGCACCTCGCGCTCGCGCCGGGTCAAGGTGGCGGTCCAGGCCTCCAGCAGGCGCTCCACCTCGTGGATCTGGGTGTGTGCAGCGGGGTCCAGTGCGCTCTCGTCCGTCAAGGTGTCACCTAGGGTCTGCCCGTCTTCCGAGCGGTCGAAGGTCGAGTCCAGCGAGCGCGGTGTTTCGGCCAGAGCCAGCAGGTCGGCCACCTCATGCTCGTCGCGGCCCATCAGGGCGGCCACGTCGTCCACACGCACGCCGTCCGGGCGCAACGCGGCAAATACCGGGTCATGCTCCAGCGTGCGCCGGGCCCGCAACACCTGCTGCAGCTCGCGCACCACATGCACCGGCAGGCGTATCACCCTGCCCTGCTGCATCACCGCGCGCTCGACCGACTGGCGTATCCACCAAGTGGCATAGGTGGAGAAGCGGAAGCCCCGGTCGGGCTCGAACTTGTCGATGGAATGCATCAGGCCCAAATTGCCCTCTTCGATCAGGTCGCCCATGGGCACGCCGCGTCCCAGATAGGCCTTTGCGATGCTCACGACCAGGCGCAGATTGTGTTCGATCATGGCCTGGCGGGCCGCAAAGTCACCGGCCCTGGCACGCACCGCCATGTCGAACTCTTCGCTGGCGGTGAACAGCTCGGTGCGGCGCACATCGCGCAGATACAGCGTGAGCGCGTCGTGGATTTCGCCGCCCGTGGCGAGCCAGGAGGCCAGGCCGTCGCCCGCCAACGGCGCGGCATCGACCTCGGGTATGGCATCTTCGCCCAACGCATCCACGACCAAGGTCTTAGCGGATACGTCAGGCTTTTGCATGGTGTTTACCGGTTGGGGAGGTATTTGGTCGGATCGACCGGCTTGCCCTGGCGCCGAATCTCGAAGTGCAGCTTCACACGGTCGGTGTCGCTGCTGCCCATCTCGGCGATCTTCTGGCCCTTGCGCACAGACTGGTCTTCTTTGACCAACAAGGTCTGGTTGTGCGCATAGGCTGTCAGATAGGTGTTGTTGTGCTTCAAGATCAACAGATTGCCGTAGCCGCGCAAGCCGGCACCGGCATAGACCACGCGGCCATCGGCGGCGGCCAGCACGGGGTCACCGGCCTTGCCACCCAGATCCAGGCCTTTGTTCTTGGCTTCGTCGAAACCGGCGATCTGGCTGCCACTGGTGGGCCAGATGAAAGCCACGTCGTCATCACCACCTGTGGCCACGGCAGCCGCAGGAGCTGCAGATACGGGTGCCATCGGCTTGCTAGCAGCGCTGGCCGGGCTGCTGGCCGCACTGGCCGCGGCACTGGCGGCAGGCACCGCAGCCGCCGTCACGGTAGAGCTGGTGACCGGGCGCGTCACCACGCCAGCTTCGGTGGCCGTGGCGTTCGGCGAGATCACGCGCAGCACCTGGCCAACTTCAATCAGATTGGGGTTGTCCAACCCGTTCCAGCGCGCAATATCCTTCCAGCTCTGGCCGTTGTCCAGGCCGATGCGGATCAGGGTGTCGCCAGGGCGGACTGTGTAATAACCAGGCTTGCCTGCATTTTCAGCGCCGGGCAAGGGTTTGGCGGGAGCGGCATCAGTCGGCGCAACGGCAACGGACGACTGGGTGCGGACTGCCCCCGTACCACGGTCTTCTACCGGGGCTTTGTGCAAACTGGTACTGGAGCAGCCGACCACGGCCAGTACGGCCAAAACGGCGGCCGTGTATTTCCAATCCTGAGGACGCAAAGCGAGCATGTGTAATTCCTGTTCAAGCAATCCCTGATTTTAGAGGGACAAAGTGAACGGCCTCGAGCAATTGCTGCTGCAGACCTTTGGCCGTTTTATCCACAACCACCAAAGCCTGCTGCCCCCCGGGCGTCACCATGGGTGCAACCAGGCGCCCACCCACAGCGAGCTGGTCCAGCCAGGCCTGGGGAATCGCCTCGCCACCCGCGGCGGCAATGATGCCCGCATAGGGCGCGCCCTTGGCATAGCCAACCATACCGTCGCCAAACAGCAGGTGCACATTCGGCAGGCGAAAGGGTCGCAGATTGGCGCGTGCCTTGTCGTGCAGGCCGCGCAGGCGCTCGATGCTGTAGACCTCGCGCGCCAGCACGGCCAGCACGGCAGCCTGGTAGCCGCAGCCCGTGCCAATCTCCAGCACACGGCCCAGCGGCCCGGCATGGCCTAGCGGAGAATCCAGCAGTAGCTCGGCCATGCGGGCGACAACATTGGGCTTGGAGATGGTCTGACCCAGGCCGATGGGCAGGCTGGTGTCTTCATAGGCCTGATTCACCAAGGCGGTATCGACAAAGCGGTGGCGCTCCACCTGGCCCATGGCGCGCAACACGGCGGCCGAGCCTATGCCCATGGCGGCCAGCTTCTGCACCATGCGCGCACGCACCGCAGCCGAATCCATGCCGTGGCCGGGTGCCGGTGCATGTTCGAAGCTTTTAGGGCCTCTGGCGCTGGAATTAACTGCGGCAGCAGCTACTTTTTTAATAGCAACTGTCTTGCCCGATGGAGCACCGGAGGAGAGGTCCAGTCGCGCGGGAAAGCGGGGACGTTGGGTCATGGAATCCACTGCCGCTATGCACCCGCGAGATGGGCCGCAGTCTGCGCCCAGTAACTCAGATGGTCGTGGTCAGTGAGATCCACTTTGAGAGGAGTCATGGTCACATGGCCTTGCAGGCTGGCATGGAAGTCGGTGCCTTCGGCATCGTCCTTGGCGCGGCCGGCCTCGCCTATCCAGTACATGGTGTCGCCACGCGGACTATCCATGGTGATGACTTTTTCGGCCGCATGGCGGCGGCCCAATCGGCACACCTTGAGTGGCTTGAGCTCGTCCAGCGGCAAGTTGGGGATATTGATGTTCAACAGAAACGGCTGGACACCCACCAACTGCTGCTGGGTCATGCGCAGCACCAGATTGCGCGCAGTCTGGGCTGCGGCATCCAGATGCTGCCAGCCCTTCTGGGTTTGCGAAAAAGCCAAAGACGGAATGCCGAACAAATAGCCTTCCATGGCTGCACCCACGGTGCCAGAGTAAATGGTGTCGTCGCCCATATTGGCACCATTGTTGATGCCAGAGATCACCATGTCCGGCCGGTAACCCAGCAAGCCGGTCAGCGCGATATGCACGCAGTCCGCCGGCGTGCCGTTCACATAGCGAAAGCCGTTGCTGGCCTGGTGCACGTACAGCGGGGAGTACAGGGTAAGTGCATTCGACTTGGCGCTGTTGTTGTGCTCGGGCGCAACCACCTCGACCTCGGCCACGTCTTTCAGGGCTTCATACAGCGCAACAATGCCAGCGGCCTGGTAACCATCGTCGTTGGAGATAAGAATTTTCATAACAACAGGAACATGCCCGTCCGTTCAGCAGACCGGTTTCAAAATGTGATTTTGGATTGTAGGGAAGTTCTGTCGCTCAACCTGTGTGGTTGCCGCCGACCAGACCTTTACAGTCCCTGCTGCTGCGCAAACACCTCGGGGCGCAAAGGCCGCGCAAAGTGATAGCCCTGGGCATAGGTGCACTGCAGATGGCGCAGGCGATGGGCCACCGCCTCGGTTTCCACACCCTCGGCCAGCACCGGCAAACCCAGGCTCAAGGCTAGCGAGATCATGCCGCGCACGATGGCGGCATTGTCCGGATCGTCGATAAGGTCGCGCACAAAAGACTGGTCAATCTTGATCTTGTCGAACTTGATGCGCCGCAAATACGCAAAACTGGAATAACCGGTGCCAAAGTCGTCGATGGACAGTTTCACGCCCAAGGCCTGCAGTCGACGCAGTACGGCGGTGACTGCCTCTCCATCGTGCAGCAGTACGCTTTCGGTCAACTCCAGCTCCAGACAATCGGGTGGAATGCCGGAAACATCCAGCGCCTCTTCCACCTGCTTGAGCACCACACCGCGCTGGAACTGCCGGGCCGACAGATTCACCGCCATCATCAAATCAGGACGGCCGGCATCATGCCAGGCACGCAGTTGCAAAGCTGCAGTCTTCAGCACCCAGCCTCCCAAAGCTTCAATCACGCCGCAGTCTTCGGCAATCGGGATAAACACGCCAGGGGGAATTGCGCCACGCTCGGGGTGGTCCCAGCGGCACAAGGCCTCGACACCAATCACACGCCCGCTGGGCAGATGGATCAAAGGCTGGTACTCCAGACGCAGGGCGTTATTTTCAATCGCTCGGCGTAAGGCCGACTCAATACGCAAGCGCTCCAGCGCCGCCTCGTTCATGGTGGCATCGGCAAACTGGTAGGTGCCCCGTCCACCGCGCTTGGCAGCATACAGAGCCGAATCTGCTCTGCCAAACAGGGCATCAAAATTGTCACCATCGGCCGGAAACATGGCGATGCCGGCCGAGATGGACACATTCACCGGCATATCGGCTAGCACCATGGGCTGGCCCACGGCATCCATCAGAGCCGTGACGGCATGGGCCGCATCCGCCGTACTCTGCACATTGCGCAGCAGGATCAGAAACTCGTCTCCACTGAGCCGGCCGATGACGGAGCGCTCGTCGGCAAACCGGCTCAGGCGCAAGCCGACCTCACGCAACATCTGGTCGCCTGCGCCATGGCCCAGGGAGTCGTTCAGCGTCTTGAAGTTGTCCACGTCAATGACGATCATCGCCACCTGCTCGTGGGTGCTTTGTGCATGTTTGAGCACCAGCGTAGAGCGCAGTGCCACGTGGGTGCGGTTCGGCAAACCGGTAATCACGTCCTGGCTGGACAGATAGGCAATCTGCTCCTCGGCTGCCTTGCGCGAGCTCAAATCGGCAAACGCCGCCACGTAGTGGGTGATTTCGCCGTGGGCACGTTGGTGGAGTGCCGACAGACTCAGCCACTGCGGATACACCTCACCGTTCTTGCGCCGGTTCCAAATCTCGCCAGCCCAGCGCCCCTCGCCAGTCAAGACCTTCCACATATTCTCAAAGAACATGGGCGTGTGCTGCCCGGACGCCAGGAATTGCGGGTCGCGCCCAAGCACTTCGCTGGACTGGTAGCCGGTGATTTCAGAAAATGCGCCGTTTACCATGATGATGCGGTTGCGCTCATCGGTGACCATGATGCCATCGGTGCTCTGCTCCAGAACGCGGCCCGCCAGCTCCAGCTTGGTCGCCGCAATTTGCTGGTCGGTAATGTCGCGGCGCACCACCAGCAGATGCATGCGCTCGCCCCGGCGACCAAAGGTGGGTACGCGGATCACGTCGAAACAACGGGCGTTGCCGTGGCCATCTTCCACCATCTCTTGCATCTGCGACGGCAGCCCTGATTGCCAGGTCGCCTCGTCGGCCAATGCACCATGACGCAGACTATCGCCCTGGGGATGGTCTCGGTCGGCAATCTCCAAGTCGGTATAGCCGTATGCCTGCTGCTCGGATATGTTCAGCACCGCACGCGCCGCAGGGTTGGTCAACAGCCAACGCCCCTCGCCGTCCTTGAGATACACCAGGTCTGGTAGATGGCCAAACACCGAACCCAGCAGTTTGTCGCGGTCGCGCAGCAGGCGATCAGATTCCGAACGCGCCGTCACATCCAGGCCTATGCACCAGATGGAGCCAGAGGCGTCACCTTGCTGCAGCCCGTCGATGCTGGACCAGGCAATGCGGCGTTTGGTACCGGACTTGGTGGTCAGCGTGGCCTCCAGATCCCGAAAGCTCGGCCCCTGCTCCATGAAGTCGGCAATTTTGCGTGCCAGGTATGCAGAGTTCGGATACAGCCACTGCAAGGCCTCAGGGTGGCCAACCAGTTCGTCACGGCTATAGCCCGTAACAGCCTCGCATTCGCGGTTCCAGTAGGTGATGCCTTGGTTTCCGTGTAATTCCTTGGCGCAAACCAGGACAGGCAGACTGTCCAACACGCTCAGTATTTGGGGCGACGCCGCAACACCCGTCACCAGTGACGCCAACGCCGCCTGGGTCACGTCTCCTGCACCCATGCCACTTTGCCGAGCAAGCTGTGGCAAAGCGGGTTCCAATAGAACTTGAGGGTGCTGTGTTTCCACGCAAGCTTTCTAGAAATTAGGCAGTTAGGTATTCAAAATAATATTTTGAAACTGTATACGAGAACCCGATTCTGGGCCGCATGCGGGTATCTATATTTGATTCGCGGCGAAGAGTACTGCCGGCTCGAGCACTCTACCTGGTATGGCGGGCAAGCTTTCTGGCACATACCCACTACCACTACATGAACACAGCCAAAAATCATCTACACGTAGAAAATAAAAAAGCGCACTACCCAAAGAGTAGTGCGCTTTTTATAAACTGGGGTGGCTGAAGGGGCTCGAACCCTCGACAACAGGAATCACAATCCTGGACTCTACCAACTGAGCTACAGCCACCGTAGATTTAGATTATAACCCGAGTTTTGTGGGTTAACGACTATTCCGCAGCAGATAGTGTTTTCAGCATCGGTTTGGCCACATTGATCTTGACCTTGAACATCTCTTTCAAGGTTTGGTAGTACGCACGCCCCTCAGCTGCAGCCCAACCTTGGGAGTATTGCTCACGCCCTTGCTGCGCCACATCCGCGGCAGGCACGTCGCGGGGCACGCGCTTGTTGACCTTGACCACGGCATAACCTTGCTCACCCAAATCCACACCCATCCACGCAGGCAGAGTGGCCAGATCGACACGCATGGCGGCATTCACTACGCGAGGAAGCTGTTGCTGGGCGTTTTCCCGCGACACCAAGACAGGAGCAGACAAACTCGCCGCACCAGGGCTGACCTTCCAGGCCGCCAACTTGTCCATACCATCCTTCTTGGCCAGCTCTGCTGCACGCGACGCAATTAACTGCATACGCACCCGGTCTTTGACCTCAGACAATGGCAAGGTATGTGCCGCCGCATACTGGGTGATACGCCCCGCAACCAATTGGTTGGAGCCAACGTCAATGGCCTCCGTGTTGTGCTTTTTCTCAATCGAATCTGCCGAAAAAATGGCATTCAAGAATTTGGCATTGGCCAATACACCCTTGGCGTCTACTGCAGGGGTACGCCCCAGGCTGGCTGTCTTGATCTCCAGCTTCAATTTATCCGCAATAGGCTTGAGGCTGTCTGCTTGCTCATAGACGCCGTTGGTAAACACATCGGCCACCTCGGCAAACTTGCTCTGGGCTTGCTGATTCTTCAGTGCAGCTTCCAGCTCAGGGCGCATTTCTTCAAAACTGCGTTGCTTGGGTGCTCGAATATCCGTCAACTGAATGATGTGAAAACCGAAGTCCGACTCCACAATGTCGCTAATATCACCCTTCTTCAAGGCAAATGCAGCGTCCTCGAAAGGCTTGACCATAGCGCCACGCGCAAAGTAATCCAGGTCACCGCCCTTCGCAGCAGAGCCTGTGTCCTGGGAATTCTTCTTGGCAACATCAGCAAAACTGGCTGGCGATTTTTTCACCAGGGCCAGCAATTCCTCGGCCTTGGCACGGGCCTTTTTACGATCTTCGGCCGACGCATCCTTGGGCGCGTTGATCAGGATATGGCTGGCACGACGCTCTTCTTTGCCTGCCAAACGTTCGGCATTTTCCTTGTAGTAAGTCTGCAAATCCTGTTCGTTAGGTACGATGCCTTTTTTCACGGCATCCAGGTCCAGTACCAGGTATTCCACCTGGGCTTGTTCGGGAGCCTGGTACAGAGAGGTGTGGTCCTTGTACCAAGCCTCAAGCTCTGCATCACTGGGGCTGACCTTGGAAGCAAAATCCGCCGTCTTGAAAAGTGCCACTTGCACCTCGCGCTTTTCAAAGAAAGCGTTCAAAGACACATCGGCCTCTACCCCCGATGCGAACGCCGTGGCAGCCACACCATTCACCACCTGCCGCTGCGACAAATCGGTGCGCACGCGGGATTCAAACATTTCCGGCGTCATACCCTGGGCGGCCAGCAACTGGCGGTAACGCTCCATGTCCAACGATCCATCGGGCTTCCGCAAGGACGCAATCGTGGAGTCCTCCTGCAGACTGCGAGCCAGTCTGCCATCGCTGGTCACGAGGCGGAATTTCTCGGCAGCTGCTGCCAGCACACGCTCTTGCACCAAGCTTTCCAAGGTGGCGTAACGCGCATCCGCAGAGTCGAGCAGCTTGGGGTCCAGGTTGGGCCGCGAAGCCATCATGCGCTGCACCTCGCGTTGGTGCGCAGCATCCCAATCGGCCTGCTTGATGTCGTGCCCGGCCACCTTGGCGACCGTATCGCCGCCTTCGTTGTAACGCCGGAAGCCCTCACGACCACCGACCACCACGAACGCAGGAATGATCAACAAGAACATCAAGCCCATCATGATCTTGCTGTGCTTGCGAACGAAATCAAACATGGAAGAACTCTTTTGAAAAAACAAAAAAGGCGAACAATCTGTTCGCCTTTACTGGGTGGGGTTGGTGGGTGCTGACGGGCTCGAACCGCCGACCTACGCCGTGTAAGGGCGCTGCTCTACCAACTGAGCTAAGCACCCCACCTGAAACAGAAAACTCAGTTCAACGCATCTTTCAATGCCTTGCCTGGACGAAACTTTGGCACCTTGGCTGCCTTGATTTTAATCGCAACGCCGGTACGCGGATTACGTCCGGCACGGGCAGCACGCTTGCCAACAGCAAAGGTGCCGAATCCTACCAGCGAAACGGTGCCACCCTTTTTCAGCGTGGTTTTCACCGCGCCGATGGTGGACTCCAGCGCACGCGCAGCAGCAGCCTTGGAAATATCAGCATGCTTTGCGATGTGTTCAATCAATTCAGTTTTGTTCACAAGGAGCCCCTCGCTCTAATTTATTCAGACCAATGTATCTAACAAATTCCCCCCCGACTTGCTGCTCTGCGGCGCGCAAAAAAACAGGCCTGGGGGAAACATAACTTTGCAGCACCTACTGCGCAACCGATTAAAACTTTGGACTCCCAACATGTCAATCGGACAAACTGCATTCAAGCGGCGCGGAGGCGGATTCTAGACTGAAATCGGGCCACTCTTGAACAGCACTCACACTTTTTATCTCGCCGCAACAACAGCTCACAAACGGTGCGCGTGACCCGCAGCAATTGCACTACTTTGGGGCCTTCAACGCAGACGCCGCAAACACTTATTTTGTACGTGCGCGTATCTCCGGCAAGGCCTTCTGTAAATAATAAACCATGGACCAAATGGTCAGGATTGCAGAAATCCAGATCAGCCACTGACCCCACACATGGGTGTCCACCACGCCGAACAAGCGGCCGTCAAAAAGCAAAAATGGAATGGCCACCATCTGCGATACGGTCTTCAATTTACCGATCATGTGCACAGCCACACTCTTGGACGCGCCGATCTGTGCCATCCACTCGCGCAGAGCAGAAATCGCAATCTCGCGGCCAATGATGATAAGCGCCACGAAGACATCAGCACGGCGCAAATAGACCAGCACCAACACACAGGCACACACCAGAAATTTATCCGCCACCGGGTCCAGAAAGGCCCCGAAGGACGAGGTCTGGTTCAGCCGGCGAGCGAGGAAACCATCCAGCCAGTCGGTGGCGGCAAACACCACGAACATCACGGTCGCAATCAGGTTGCGGCTGGGCTCGGCCAGGGGCAAATAAAAGACCCCGACGATCAACGGTATCGCGACGATACGCGTCCAGGTCATGATGGTAGGAATGGTCCAAAACATACCTGATTGTGTCATGCGATTGGGGTGTGGGCCTCAACGCAATGCGCGGTAGATTTCTTCCGCCAATTCCCGCGAAATGCCGTCAACTTTGGCGATATCGTCCACACCCGCAGCGGCCACGCCACGGATGCCACCAAAACGCTGCAACAGACTGGCACGCTTCTTCGGGCCGATGCCGGCAATATCCTCCAGCTTGCTACCACCCACACGGACCTTGGCGCGCTGGGCGCGCATGCCGGTGATGGCGAAGCGATGGGCCTCGTCACGGATCTGCGCAACCAGCATCAGCGCCGCCGAATCGCGAGCCAGCGTGGCCTTGGTGCGGCCATCGGCGAACACCAACTCTTCGAGCCCGACCTTGCGACCCTCGCCTTTTTCGACCCCCACGATCAACCCCAGGTCCAACCCCAAAGCCTCAAACACCGACTTCGCCATCGACACCTGGCCCTTGCCTCCGTCGACCAGCACAAGGTCAGGCATACGCCCAGCCGGTGGCTCAACACCAGGCTCAGCCTGCACGCCAAATTTGCTGTAGCGCCGTGTCAGCACCTGGCGCATAGCCGCGTAATCGTCGCCCGGCGTAATGCCTTCGATCTTGTAACGCCGGTACTCGGAGTTTTGCATCTTGTGCTGCTGGAACACCACGCAGGAGGCCTGGGTCGCCTCGCCGGCCGTGTGGGAAATATCAAAACATTCGATGCGCAAGGTATCAAGATCGTCCGGCGCCAGGTCCAGCGCGTCCACCAGGGCCCGGGTACGGGCTTGCTGCGAGCCCTCCTCGGCCAGCAGACGCGCCAATTGCAGACCGGCATTCTTCTGCGCCATCTCCAGCCAGACACGGCGCTGCTCGCGCGGGTTGTGCACCGCCGTGACCTTGGTGCCGCTTTGCGACGACAACGCATCCAGCAAGGCCTTGCCGACCGGCACGCTGGTGATCAAAGCCGGCGGAATGGGGATGTCGATGTAATGCTGGGCGATAAAGGCCTCCAGCACCTGCACCTCGACGCCCTGGACTGCGTCCTCACCTTCCACCTCGACCGCGTTCATGAACACCGCGTCTTCCACATGCGTGGGGTAGTAAGCCCTGTCGCCAAGGTGACGCCCGCCGCGCACCATGGCCAGGTTCACACAGGCCCTGCCCCCCTGCACCTTCACCGCCAGGATGTCCACGTCCTTGTCGGACACGTTGTCCACCGACTGCTGGTGCAGCACGGTAGATAGCGCGCTCATCTGGTTCCGCAGCTCGGCGGCCTGCTCGAACTCCAGCTTGTCGGCATGGACCATCATGCGGACCTCCAGCGCCTTCAGCACCTGCTGGGTTTCGCCGTCCAGAAACTTCTCGGCGTTCAGTACGTCCTGCGCATAGTCTTGCGGCGAGACAAAGTTCACGCACGGGCCGGAGCAGCGCTTGATCTGGTACAGCAGGCAGGGCCGGGTGCGGTTGTTGAACACCGTGTCCTCGCAGGTGCGCAAACGAAAGACTTTTTGCAGCAGCTGGATCGACTCTTTCACCGCCCAGGCGCTGGGGAAGGGGCCGAAGTAACGGTGCTTCTTCTCCACCGCGCCACGGTAATAGGCGACGCGGGGAAAGGTCACCGCGCTAGGTTCTGCAGCGAAGGCCGGCAAAGCCGTGATCTTCAGATACGGATAGCTTTTGTCGTCCCGGAACAAGATGTTGTACTTGGGGTGCAAGGTCTTGATCAGGTTGTTTTCTAGCAGTAACGCCTCGGCCTCGGAGCGCACCACGGTCGTCTGCATGCGCGCAATCTTGCTGACCATGTGGCCGATGCGGGTTCCGCCATGGTCGCGCTGGAAGTAGGTGGTGACGCGCTTCTTCAGGTTCTTGGCCTTGCCCACATACAGCACCGTGCCGTCGGCATCGAAATAACGGTACACGCCGGGCAAGGCGGGCAAGGCGGCGACTTCGCTCAGCAGTTGCTCAGAATGCACAGGCTCGACAGCGGGTACGACAGGTGGTTCAACAGGATTAATCTCGGACATAAGCCGTATTGTGGACAATCCAAGGCTGCGCTCCTCCACTGCCCCATGATCCCCCTGAAATACCTGTCGGCATATCCGGCCCACGTCACCGCCCAGGTGCAGCAGCTGCTGGCCGCCGACAAGCTCGGCCCACTGCTGCTGAAAAAATACCCCAGCGCCCACAGCGTGCGCACCGACAAAGCCTTGTACGACTATGTGATGGACCTGAAGAACCAACACCTGCGCAATGCCGCGCAGATCAACAAGGTCGGCTTTGACGCCAAGCTGCACGTCTACCACCATGCGCTGGGCACCCACACCACGGTGTCGCGGGTGCAGGGCAACAAGCTCAAAGCTAAGCACGAAATCCGCATCGCCACCCTGTTCAAGGACGTGCCCGATGCCTTCCTGAAAATGATCGCGGTGCACGAACTCGCCCACCTGAAAGAGCGCAACCACGACAAGGCCTTCTACCAGCTGTGTACCTATATGGAGCCCGACTACCACCAGCTGGAATTCGATGTGCGCCTGTACCTGACCCACATCGACGTGGCCGGCAAACTCGACTGGCCCACATGAAAACCTGGGACATCTTCTGCCAGGTGATAGACAACTTTGGCGACATCGGCGTCTGCTGGCGCCTGTCCACCGACCTGGCCGCGCGCGACATGCAGGTGCGGCTGTGGGTGGACGATCCGTCAGCCCTGGCCTGGATGGCGCCGCATGGCTGCCCTGGCGTAGAAGTGCGGCACTGGACCCAGCCGCTGGACCTGGCGGGACTAAGCTCCAGCGATGTCTGGGTTGAAGCCTTCGGTTGCGAGATTGCTCCTGAATTCATAGCTGCTCACGCAGGCGATACCTGCGCCAGTGGCTCAAAACCCTTATGGATCAACCTCGAATACCTGTCGGCCGAGGGCTATGTGGAACGCAGCCACGCCCTGCCCTCGCTGCTGCGCGACGGCCCGGCCGCGGGCCGGCAGAAATGGTTCTTCTACCCTGGCTTCAACGACAAGACCGGCGGCCTGCTGCGCGAAACCGATCTGGCCCAGCGCCAGGCCAGCTTCGACCGCAGCGCC
Organism: Rhodoferax sp. GW821-FHT02C08; assembly: GCF_059421805.1. NCBI lineage: Bacteria > Pseudomonadati > Pseudomonadota > Betaproteobacteria > Burkholderiales > Comamonadaceae > Rhodoferax > Rhodoferax sp. GW821-FHT02C08. Next base: position 402,525 of record NZ_JBWKVR010000001.1, on the reverse strand, counting down.
TGGCTGCAAGACCTGTGGCCCCGGCTGCAGCATGGCTTGGGCGCCCCACTGGCCAGCAGCGAAGAGACGGTAGTCAGCCTGTTCTGCTACGAGCCCCCAGCCCTGAAAGCCTTTCTGGAACAGCTGGCCGGCGCACCCCACCCCACCCGGCTGCTGGTCACCGCCGGCCGGGCAAGCCGCGCAGTGCAGGCCCTGCTTACAGATGAAAACTGGCTCCAGCGCACATTTCACCTGCGCGGGCAGCTATCAATTTCATACTTACCCACCCTGACCCAGCGCGACTTCGACCACCTGCTGTGGGCCGCCGACTGGAATCTGGTGCGCGGCGAAGACTCCCTGGTGCGGGCCATCTGGGCCGGCAAGCCCTTCGTCTGGCACATTTATCCGCAGGACGACACAGCCCACCACGCCAAGCTGGAAGCCTTTCTGGACACAGCCCAGGCGCCGGACTCGCTACGCCAATTCCACCGCGTCTGGAACGGGCTACAGGCCGGCCAGTTGCCGGTACCCGACCTAGCGGACTGGAATACCTGGGCCAGGGCTTTACGGCCCCGACTGTTGCTGCAAGCTGACCTGGCGACGCAGCTTCTGAGCTTCCAGCCTAAAAACCGTTAAAATCCAGGGCTTTGCCCAAACGGGCTGCTATCGGCAAACGCGATGTTTTGCCCCACCCGCCGCAGACATATCCCCCGAAGATGTTCCCGGGAGCGTTGCGCGGCCCTCACTCCAGAGAATGCTATGAAAATCGCCCAAGAAATCCGCGCAGGCAACGTCATCATGAACGGCAAGGACCCGATGGTCGTCCTGAAAACCGAATACAGCCGCGGCGGCCGCAACTCCGCTACCGTGCGCATGAAGCTGAAGAGCCTGATCGCCAACTTCAACACCGAAGTGGTGTTCAAGGCCGACGACAAGATCGACCAGATCGTGCTGGACAAGAAAGAGTGCACCTACTCCTACTTCGCCGAACCCATGTACATCTGCATGGACACCGAATACAACCAGTACGAAGTCGAAGCCGAAAACATGGGCGACGCACTGAACTACCTGGAAGATGGCATGGAACTGGAAGTTGTGTTCTACGACGGCAAGGCCATCTCGGTCGAGCTGCCCACCAGCGTGCAGCGCGAAATCACCTGGACCGAACCCGCCGTCAAGGGCGACACGTCCGGTAAGGTGCTGAAGCCCGCCAAGATTGCTACCGGCTTTGAATTCGGCGTGCCAATCTTCGTGGCCCAGGGCGACAAGGTCGAAATCGACACCCGCACCGGCGAATACCGCAAGCGCGTCTAATACACGCCCAGGCGCACCGTGCAAAAGGCTCCTCCGGGAGCCTTTTTTGTTGCCGACACCCTACCCCTTCAGGCCCCCATGCAAGCAGCTACCGCAGTCGATCCCAAAACCGTGGCGCATTTCCAGCCCAAGGCCATCACCCCCACGGCCGAGCAGCTGGCGGTGCAGGTCAGCCCGGCCCGCATGGCCATTGTGGAAGCCAACGCAGGGGCCTCTAAAACCACCGTGCTGGCCCTGCGTATGGCCGAAGCCTGGACGCGCGGCACCCGGCCCGAACACATCTTCGCGTTGACCTATACCGACGCCGCCCAGCTGGCACTCAAGACGGCGCTGAAAAAGATCGGTGTGCCAGCCGCCATCGTCCAGCAACTGCGCATACAAACCTTCGAGGCCTTTTGCAGCCAGGTGCTACGCGACATGGAGGGCGGGCCCATACCTCTCTACACCGAGGCCGAACAATTCAGCCCCGTGCTGTGGGAGGCCGTGGAACGCGTGGCTGAACACCCCGGTGAAAAATGGCCAGAAGAACTGCTCATGCCCACCCTGGGTGACCAGGGTCTGGTCGACAGTTTTTTGCAATACAGCGAAATCCTCAAAGGCACGCTGCGCGATGTGCTGGAGCGCCAGGAGCAGTCCGTCACGCCCGACTACGCCGCCTCCCTGGAAATCGAATACACCCAGCTCAAGATCTACCTGGCGTTTGAACGCCTGCGTTGCGCCAACCCCGAAAAGCCCGCCTTCCGCGGCCCGCATGACGCCACCTACGATCTGGCCTGCATGTTGCAGGAGGCCGAGCCCATGGAGCACTACCCTGCCTGGCCGACCCGGGTGAAGGTGCTGGTCATCGACGAAATGCACGACATGAACCAGGCCATGTTCACCGTGCTGCAGGCCCTGCTGGCCAGCAACCGCTGCTTCTTTTGCGGTGTGGGAGACATCGACCAGGTGATCCACAAAGCCACCGGCGCCGACGCCAAATTCATGCGCAGCAGCCTGGCCGAACACAGCAGCCACAAGGTTCAGCGCTACCCGCTGACGCACAGTTTCCGCTTCGGTACCGCCGTGGCCAAGCTGGCCGGCCAGATCGCCAACAAGGCTTACGCCACCATGGCCCCGCACACCACCCAGCTCACGCGCCTGGACTACGCCGACAACGCCGCCTGCGCTGCACAGGTGGTGCAGCAGGCCCTGCAATGGAAGAGCCAGCCGCGCGCCAAGATGCATGAATGTGCGGTGCTGCTGCGCCATGCCCACCAGTCGGTGCAGATTGAAAACGCCTTGATCGAGGCCGGCCTGCCCTACACCACGCGCGGCTTTGACAGCTATGTGCTGCGGCCCGAGGTGCTGTTCCTGCGCGGCCTGCTGGCCGTGGCTACCGACGACCTGCGCAGCGTTACCGTGGAGCGCACCCGTGCTCTGGTGATGCGCGCGCTGGTGTTTTTTGCCGGCTCACACATCCAAGTGGAGGGGCGCGAGCACGAGTCGCAGCAGGAGCTGTTGGACGATGCCGTGCGTAGCGTCACCGACAACCCGCTGTTCCTGACCTCATTCTTCGACAACCAGGTGCTGCGCAACGCACCAGCCAATACCCGCAAGCGACTGCAGGCTGCCGTGCAGCGCATACGCAGCCACACCGACCCCGGCCTGCTGGACGTCGTGCTGAAAGATTTGCAGATCCACACCCTGATGAACCAGGTGCTCAGCTCACGCCTACGCCGTGTGGAGGCCGAAACCAACCTGGCCTGGCTGGCCCAGGCGGCCGAGCGCTTTGCCAGCCCGGCGCTGTTCTTCCAGCACCTGAACGCAATCGAGCAAAAGCAACACGACAGCCAGCGCGACAAAGGTAGCAGCCTGCTGCTTGCCAGCATTACCAGCGTCAAGGGCCTGGAATTCGATATGGTGCAAATACCATATCTGGCACAAGGCGAGTTCCCCGACCCGCATTCCGACGCGGGCGAGGAAGCCAATACCTTTTATGTAGGCATCACCCGCGCCCGACGCCAGCTGACGCTACTGGCCAGCCAGACACGGCCCAGCAGCCTGCTGGGCAGCGACGCCTGAGTACAGGCGCCTAAAGGGCGTGCGGATGAAGCCTTCAGACCCGCACGCAAAAGCTTGCTCAGCGCTTGAGCAAGACTTTCAGCACGGTCTGCATGCGTCGCGCCTGACCGGCATCGAAGTTGCTGGCCCAGACCTTGGCCGCATCTTGCGCCCAGGTTTGTGCGGGCGACGGGTCGTTGCGCTTGGTCAGCAACTGCAGTTGCAGCATGCGACGGGCGCTGACCAACTCGGCCGGCGTGGGTGCTTCAGCAGCGATTTCCAGACGCAGCAGGGCTTCTGCGGCCGTCTTTTCATCGGTCTTTGCGGGGGCGCTCAGGCTTTGTGCCCAGGCCGTGCGGGTCGCGGGGTTCACGCCATGGCCCAGGGCCTGGGCGCTGGGCAGCTGAGCCACGTCGCGTTTTTCCCAGGCGCTGAGCAAGTCGGTCAAGACCTCGCCATGGGCTTGCGCAGCCAGTTTCTTCAGCGCGTGCTGGGCATTTTCCAGCGCATCGCGCTGGGCGCGGAAGGCCGCATCGCCCAGGCGTGGGCCACGGTCTTCGAACGCGGGGCGCTCGCCAAAGCGGCCGCCGTCACGGCCGCCACGGTCGTCGCGACGGGGCTCGAACTTGTTGTCACCCGGGCGGGCCGCGCCACGTGGGCCATCCTTGCGGTCACCGAACTTGCCACCACGGCCCGCAGCGGGTGCGGGTTCGGCCTTCTTCATGCCGGGGCGGTCATCGCCGCGCATCGCCACCACAGGCTTGCGCACCGGCTTGGGCGCTTCAACCGGGGCTGCTTCTGCGGTGGGTTCTGCGTTTGCTACATTTTCAATAGCTGCTTGCGCAGATTCTTCCTGCGCTGCAGGCGTATTTTCTTCAGAAGTCTCAGCCGCCGGTGCGGCAGCCGCAGACTCGGCCTGCACAGCGGACTGGGCGGCAGCGTCGGCCTTGTCGGCATTCACGGCGGCCTGGGCCAGGGCCTGGCCACGCAAGGCAGCTTCCAGGTCGGCCATGGCGGAGCGGATCTTTTGCGCATCGCCGGAGGCGTTCGCGGCATCCAGAGCCTTGGCGGCGTCCAGCACCATACGGTCGCGGTCGCTCAGGGCCGTGGCGGCCTTGCTGCGCTCTTCGGTCTTGCGGTTGAAGGCCTCGTCCAGCGGCTTGCGGAAGGCGTCCCACAGCTTTTGTTCGAACTTGCGATCCAACGGTACGCCTTGGGCCTCGGCCTGCCAGCGTTGCTGCAGGGATTTGACGGCGTCGATGCGCAGCACGGGTGCGGCGCCCAGTTGCTTGGCTTCTTCGATCATGGCCTGACGGCGTTCCACGCTCTGCTTTTGCAGGTTTTCCAGTGGCGCAGCGGCCAGGCTGATGGCCTCTTTCCACAGCGGCTGCATTTCAGCGAAGGCCTTCTCACCCAAGTGGCCGGCATCGCGCCAGCGGTCGCCGAACTGGTGCAGGATGCGGGAGAAGCCCTTCCAGTCGCCGTCCTTGGCCGTCACGTTCTCGGCAGCCCAGGCCTTGACTTCTTCGATCAGCGCCAGGCGCTGGGCCTTGTTGGCCACGGCTTCGGTCTTGACCTTGTCCAGCCAGGCTTCGACGACCTTGTAGGCCTCGTTGCAGGCTTCGTCAAAACGCTTCCACAGCGCATGGTTGGGCACGCCGCCTTGGTCGGTCTGCTTCCATTGCTCGCGCATCTGGCGCAGCGTGTCTTGCATCTTGCGGCCACCCAGGGCATGGCCCTCGGGGCGCTTGAGCAGGCCTTCGGCCTTGATCAACAGTTCTTCACGCAGTTGGTCGGCGCGCCAGCGCTGCCAGCCTTCCAGTTCACCGGCGGCAGCCAGCGCGGCTTGCGCGGCGTTGCCCAGCTTTTCATCGACCAGGCGGTTGTGTTCTTTCAAGGCATTGCGCAATGCGGCTGCGGCGCCGGCACTGGCCTTGCCATGGCCTTCGGCCACTTCTTGCTCGACCTTGCTGAGTGCATCTTGCACGGCCTTGTTGGCGGCTTCGCGCAGGGCCGGGTCCACCGGGGCCTTGGCTTGTTTGGCGGGCTTGGCGGCTTCCAATGGGATGCCACGGGCCACGCGGATTTCGTCCGCCCACACGTTCACGGGGGGCAACGGCGCATTGGCGTCGGCGTCGGCCGCGACGACCAGGGCCAATGCGCCCTGGAAGGCGTCCCACACCACCAGCAGTTGGCCACGCGAGGCATCCAGCATGGTGGGGTACTTGCCGTCCACGCTGGTCCAGTTGCTGTCGGACGCCAAGGCTGCAGCCTGGTCTTGCCAGTGTTGCACGTCGTTGCGCAGCACGTCCAGTGCGGCCTGGGCATCGCGCCAAGGCTTGGTGGACAGCACTTCGATGCGCTGGGCCAGCAGCACGGCGGCTTCACGCTGCACCTGCACGCGGTGCTGCAGGTCTTCAATGCCTTTGACGCGGTCAGCCAGCTGTACCTTCAGGGCGGCCAGCGGCTCCTTGCTCAGCGGCGCGCCGGCCTTGGCGGCATCGCGCTGCCAGGCCATGGCATCGGCCATGTTTAGCTTGGGCAGAGCCAGCAGCGCGGTGGCCTTGCGGGCCCATTCGGCAGCGATGATTTCAGCGCCCTTGCTGCGCTTGAGTTCGTCCAGCTTTTCTTTCAACGGCTTGGCTGCACCGCGGTCCCGTCCGTTCAGCTCCTGGAACACCTCCTGCATCTGCTCGTAGCTGGGGTTGGTAACCAGCCAGTCGCGGATGCGCTGCGCACGCTCTCCCGCGGTGTGGGCAGAAAAAGCGCCCCCCGTCAGGGTGTCGAGCGGATGCGGTTCTTGGGATTTTGTGGCGTTCACGGCAGGCTTTTCAGAAGGAGTGGCAGGCGTTGTTTTAGGAGAAGAGAAGCCGAACATGGATGAATTTATTTGGGGATAGAACAAGCGGCCACCGGGGCCGCTAGGCCCCACGGCACACAAGTCCGGTTCGGGGCAAAGGTGCTATTTTCGCCGCTTTTCAAATCACCGCATAAATCCCGCTCTGGCGGCCCCGGTTTTAGCCGTCCGGTGTCAAGGCATGGCCAGCTGCAGCTCGGCCTGTGGCTGCCAGGTAGCCTCGGTTGTCAAGGTTTTGGCGGCCCCCAGGAACAAGCGTTCCAGCGGAATCTTTTGGCCCGCCAGGTAGTCACGCACCACCACGCCGCGCTGTACCGCCAGACGCTGTAGCGCGTCGTCGCTGGCGGGCAGATTGGCCAGCAACAGTTGCTCCATATCGGCATCCGGCAAGTCCTTGACCAGACCCAGGGCGTTGCGCGGTTTGGGGAAGTTGGCCCGCTTGTACAGAGACTTGAGCAGGGCCGGGTATTCGGCCGGGTCTACCGCCATAGACGCCAGCTCGCCGGTATCGGCATCGGGCGCAGCCGCGCCGTCCACCACGGCGTTGCGGCGCTTTTCGGCCAACACACGGCGTTGCAGGCGGGCTTTTTGCAGAGCCTCGCGCTCGGCTTCAGCGCTGGCGCTGCCCACCACGGTCAACTTCAGGCCATTGCGCGCCTCCAGCGCCTTGGCCACCTTGTCCAGGTTTTGCCGGGCCTCGGGGGTCAATACCGTGCTGCCGGGGGCGAAGTGGACCACGCTCAACTCGTCCCCACCGCCGCCAAAGGCACTGGCCAGCAGGCTGAAAGGCGAGGTAATGGCCTTGGCAATCAGGTTGCCGATGATCTTGAAGATCACCGGCCCGATGCGGAACTGCGGGTCGTTCAGCGAACCGGACAAGGGCAAGTTCAGGTCAATCACGCCATTGCGGTCAGCCAGCAGGGCCACGGCCAGCTTCACCGGCAGGCTGGTCGGCGCGCCAGCCACCTCGTCGCCAAAAATCAGCTGGTTCAGGATGATGCTGTTGGTGGCGGTCAGTTGGCCATCGGGCTGGACCACGTAGTGCACGTCCACGCTGAGCTTGCCGCGCTCGATGCCGTGGCCGACGTATTTGATGCTGTAGGGTGACAGCGCGGGCAGCTCCAGGTCACGCACCTTGGCGTTGATGTCCAGCACCAGGGGCTTGGCCAGCGGGTTGAGCTTGCCCAGAATTTCCAGCGAGGCCGTGCCCTCGGCCCGGCCGCGCAGCTCCAGGTCGGCCTGCTGCACCACGCCCTGCTCGGCCACGGAGGAGAACGCCCCCAGCTTGCCAGTCAGCTCGCTGAGGTTGGCGCTGTAATTGGGCTTGATGAAACGGTCCGAGAACTGCACCCGGCCATTGACCAGACTGATGGCTCCTATGCGCACCACAGGCGCTGCGCCATTTGCATTATTTTGGCCGCCAGCGCTGGATTTACCTGCGCTAGCAGCTACAGTATTAGTAGCACCCGCCGGTTCCGTCGGACTGGATTTGACCAGGTCTTGCAGGTTGATACGGCCGGTTTCGTCCAAGACCACGCGGGCATAGAAGTCGCTGAGCGCGGTTTCCTTGACCTCGATGCGGGTCACGGCGGCCGGAGCCAGTGCCACGTCGACCCCGCGCAGGTTCAGCAGCTTCCAGCTCAGCAATTCACGGTTCTGGTTGGCGCCCGCATCCGGGGTGCTGCTGTAGGGCGAACGGTTGGCGCGGAACTCCTCCAGCGTGCCGTCGCCACGCACTTTGAGCACCGGCCCGGCCGGGCTAGCGCTGTAAGCGACCTGGCCTTTGAAGCTGGTGTCGGCCCGCACAATGTCCACATTCAGGCCGGCACCGAAATACGGCTCCAGGGCATGCAGAGGCAGATGCACCAAATCCACTTGACCCTGGGCCGCCAGCGGCTGCAGAGCCAGCGTACCTTTGTAAGACATGCGTCCAGCCTCTACATTGCCGGCGCCGATACGGGCGGCAATATTCAGCGGCGAGGGCTTGGCGCTGTTCGGGTCCAGGTCTTTCATCTGCACCTGCAAAGCCGTCAAATCCAAGGAGACAGGCTGAGACGTCGCCTTATCTATATAGGAGACGGCGCCGCCTTCCAAGGCAAAGTCAGCCACGTTGATGGACCAGGGCTTGGCCGTTGCGCTGGAAGTCGCCGGCGCAGTCGCCGCGGACGCGGCTGCTGGCGCGGCACCGGCGGCCGTTTTCAGCCAGCGCTCGAACATCCAGCGTTGGTCGGCGCCCCGCTCCACCTTGGCACGCGGCTCGGTCATGGCCAGCTTGCCGATGCGCACGCTGTGCTGGGCCAGATCGACCTGGGCTTGCAGCAGCTGCAGCTGGCGCAGGCTGGCCAGGGCTGCCGTTGCCGGCTTGCCGCCGTTGGACGGCGTACCCAGCGCCAGGCCGTCCAGCGTGAGTTGCTTGGCCGTGAGCTGCAGCGCGTCAGGTGCCTTCCAGTGCAGCTGCAGATCGGCATTCAGTTGGCCACTCAACCGGGGCTCCAGCACGGCGGTCAAGTACGGCGCAGCCAGGTCCAGCGGCAAGCCGCCCAGGCTGGCATCGACATTCGCTTCCTGGTCGGTAGCGGAGCCGCTAAAGCGCAGCTCGGCAGCCTTGCCAACCGGGGCCTTCCCACCCTCCTCCAACTGGGCCTGCCCGCTGAACTTCAGCGGCTGGGTGAACGGCCAGGCGATGGCCGATGCCTCCAATGCCACATCGTTCAAAGCCAGCTGGGCTGCCGGGTGGGTCGTGGCGTCGGTCCAGCGCACACTGCCCCGTGTCAGCGCCAGCTTGGCCACGTTGAGCTTCCACGGCGAGGACGCTGCAACTTCAACATCTTTTTGACCGCTAGCGCTTGATTTACCTGCGGGAGAAGCTACGTTTTTAGGAGCAAGCGGCGGCACCAGGAAATCCAGCTGACCGGCAGCATTGCGACGCATATCCAGCGCTAGCGCGTTCAATTCGACCGAAGACAGCTTTACCACCCGCTCCAACGGCCGCACATCGTCCAGCGTCAGCTTCAAGCTGTCCAGCGCCAGCCACGGCGCGCCTTGCGGATTCGCCACCCGCAGCTTGTCGGCCTGCAGCACGCCGCGCAGACGCACGGCCATCTTGGGAGTTTCTTCAAACGCCAGCTGCAGGTCGGCATTCAGCACCGCCCCCTGCACCTTGACCGGCAGGCTGGCGGGCAAATAAGGCAGATAGGGCGCCAAGTCCAGGTTTTTCAAGACCAGATGCGCATCCGTCTTGCGGGTGGGCTCGAAGGGCGTAGTCTGGGCCGCGGTGTCAAAACTGCTGCCATTCAGGGTAAAGGCCAGCCTGGGCTCGGCCTGGATGCTGCGCTGCGAATCCAGGTTACTGATGAAAGGCAGGCTCAGGTGCAGATCGCGCACCGCATGGGTTTTGCCCACAGGCTGATCCATAAAGTCCACCGACCCACCGGTCAGGGTGATGTTGTACAGCGCAAACGAGGGCGTAGGGCTGGGCTGGGGATCAGGCGGTGTGGCCAGGCGGGCCACGATATCGTCAAAGTCGTAGCGCCCCTCGCCCAGGTGGGTGATCTTCAGCTGCGGCTGTTGCACCGCAATCGCATCGACCACGGGAGCCAGCCGACGCAGGGATTGCCAGAGCGCCACGTCCACCAGCACATGCTCAATGCGTAGCTGCGGCGTGGCCCCCGCGGAAGCGGCGATCGAGAGCTGATCCAGCGACAGTGCCAGCGTCCAGGGGTGGAAGTCCACATGGCCGACCAGCACCTGGCGACCCAGCTTTTCGCTGCCCGCCTTCTCCAACTGGCTTTTCAATAGCGGTGGCACCGCCAACCAGGCCAGCGCCCATAACACCAACAAACCAGCGAGGGCCCACAGCACGCGGCGCAGCCATGGACGGGAAACAAAAGATGCAAAAGTCATGGTGCCCATTTTGCCGCCAGACTACGCGGCGCTGTGAGGGAATGCACCGCCTGAAAAGCAGAAAGCCCGGACGGTAGGTAGTGAACCTGGCCGCCGGGCTTGACGGCGAACTTGCGGTTCATGCCGTCTGGGTTTGCAAGGGAGAGAGTGATGTCCCCCATTGCATTGGAAGCAAGAGATTGCCTCCATATAGTACCGGGGCTGCTCCACACCGCCGTCGCAAAGTGTCAGGCTTAGCAGGCTCCTACCGGTGAACGCCTGTTTGCACAGGCGGTGTCAATTTAGTCCATGGTGGTGCGGATTACAAATCTGCTTTTCAATGCATATGCAGTCTGCGATTGAGTCAATTTTCTTGACACATGAAATCAAGGTAGTAGCAACACAACAGGTGTATACACCACCATCGAGCACTTACATCATGAAACAAAAAAATCCCTGACACCTTTCCCAAGTGACAGTTTCGCTGTGCAAATTAGGTGAAAACGGGCTTCGAAATTGCTAATTTCTTATAAAGATCAACTTTTATATTCTTGACTTGATATGATAAGTCCTCCTAGAATCCGCCCGTCCCTCCCACTATGGCCTAGGGACAACCCGAATCCGCTGCCGACCCCCGGCTACATCAGATCGCTGCACAAGCCTGGAAGGCGCCGCAGGATACTGATAGCGTACCCACCCAATCGAAGTGCCAAAGCGAATTGCTCTTACGCAAATTGATCGCCCCCGGCCTTCGCTCGATGAGGAAGTGCTATGACAGCGTTACAAAAGTTAGGACATGGACTGCGAACCTTCGCATCCGATATTGCCCAAGGCTTTTTTGAGATTACCCACAACGGATTTGCCCTCTTGGGCTTGGTTGTGGCTTTTACCGTCGTGACCATGACCGCCCGGCCCGATCTGCGCCAGGTGGCCGAAGTCCAGTTGATGGGCTGGTTGCAAGAACGCCAGGTTGAACCTACCGGTATGGAAGACATTGCCGAGGCAGACACCGAGGCGGTGGACCGTGCCACCGCCAGCAACCCCAAGGACCTGCCTAAACAGCAAGCAGCTGTAGCCTATTGGCTGAGCAAGAAATACCATGTCGCGGCCGAACCGGTCAGCGCCCTGGTGGCCGAAGCCTATGACATCGGCAGTCGCGTCAAGCTCGACCCGACTCTGATCCTGGCCGTCATGGCCATCGAATCCGGCTTCAACCCCTTTGCCCAAAGCTCTGTGGGTGCCCAAGGCCTGATGCAAGTCATGACCCAGGTGCACACCCAGAAATACGACGTCTTTGGCGGCAAGCTGGCCGCGTTTGACCCGCTGACCAATCTGCGCGTCGGCGTTAAAGTGCTGCAAGAGTGCATTGCCCGCGCTGGCTCGGTCGAAGGCGGGCTGCGCTTTTACGTAGGTGCGGCCAACATCGAAGATGACGGTGGCTACGCCAGCAAGGTCATGGCCGAGCACGCCCGACTACAACAAGTGGCCGCCGGCCGGGCTACTCCCACGGCCCCGCAACTGCGCACCATCCCTGTCACTGCGCCTGCCCAAAAGCAGCCCGCAACGGATGACGTACAAAAAGTGGCGGTACTCGGTAAGTACTAATCTACGTTCGCCAGCTCCGTTACACTAGGCATGTACGCAACTGGCGATAGGCGTGACCCCGGCACCGGGTGCTCACGCTGACGTGGACCACCGCAGCACCTTTCTTACAAGGTTTTTCGGACAACCACTGGGAAGCGTACCGCCAGGCTTTGGCTTGGTGTTCAGCCGTTCGCCTGGGCAGCACTTGTTCCAACCCCAAGACCTTCGTCTGATAGGACTGCCATGTACGACCGCCGCATTCTGATTGAACAAACCGACCCCGAGCTGTTCGCCGCCATCCAGGCCGAAAACGCCCGCCAAGAGCACCACATCGAACTGATCGCTAGCGAAAACTACGCCTCGCCCGCCGTCATGGCCGCGCAAGGTTCGCAGCTCACCAACAAATACGCCGAAGGCTACCCCGGCCGCCGCTACTACGGCGGCTGCGAATACGTCGATATAGCCGAACAACTGGCCATCGACCGCGTCAAGCAACTCTTTGGCGCTGAAGCCGCCAACGTGCAGCCACATTGCGGCGCATCGGCCAACGAAGCCGTATTCCTGGCCTTCCTCAAGCCCGGCGACACCATCATGGGCATGAGCCTGGCTGAAGGCGGCCACCTGACCCATGGCATGGCATTGAACATGAGCGGCAAATGGTTCAACGTCGTCAGCTACGGTCTGGATGCCAACGAAGCCATCGACTACGACGCGATGGAACGCAAGGCCCATGAAACCAAGCCAAAACTGATTATTGCGGGCGCCAGCGCTTACTCTCTTGCTATCGATTTTGAGCGCTTTGCCAAAGTCGCGAAGGATGTGGGCGCCATCTTCATGGTCGATATGGCCCACTACGCAGGCCTGATTGCCGCTGGCATCTATCCCAACCCCGTGCCCCACGCCGACATCGTCACCTCCACCACCCACAAAAGCCTACGCGGCCCGCGTGGCGGCATCATCTTGATGAAGTCAGAGTTTGAGAAGGCCATCAACAGCGCCATCTTCCCTGGCCTGCAAGGCGGCCCGCTGATGCACGTCATCGCAGCCAAGGCTGTGGCGTTCAAGGAAGCGCTCACGCCCGAATTCAAGACCTACCAACAGCAGGTATTGAAGAACGCCCAGATCGTGGCCGAAACCCTGACCCAACGTGGCCTGCGCATCGTCAGCGGCGGTACGCAAAGCCACGTCATGCTGGTGGACCTGCGCGCCAAGGGCATCACGGGCAAGGAAGCCGAGGCCGTGCTGGGCAGTGCCCACATGACGATCAACAAAAACGCCATCCCCAACGACCCGGAAAAGCCCATGGTCACCAGCGGCGTGCGTATCGGCACCCCCGCCATGACCACCCGTGGCTTCAAGGACGAAGAAGCCCGTGCTACCGCGAACCTGGTGGCCGACGTGCTGGACAACCCGCGTGACGCGGCGAACCTGGACACCGTACGTGCCAAGGTCGCAGCACTGACCAGCCGCTTCCCTGTCTACCGCTAAGCGTTAGCTAGCCATGAAATGCCCCTTCTGCGGCCACGGTGAGACCCAAGTTGTCGAAACCCGCGAATCTGACGACGGCGACCTGGTCCGTCGTCGGCGCCGCTGCGGGGGCTGCGAAAAGCGATTCACTACCTACGAACGTCCAGACGTTAGCTTCCCTGCGATCGTTAAAAAAGATGGGCGGCGCATTGATTACGCCCCCGCCAAATTACGGGCATCTCTAGCACTAGCTTTAAGAAAACGCCCCGTCAGTACAGAGCAAGTGGACAATGCCATTGAGCGCATAGAGGAAAAGCTGCTAAGCCTCGGCGCACGTGAAGTTTTATCCAACTACATCGGCGAACTAGTGATGCGCGAGCTAAAGAAGCTAGATAAGGTCGCCTATATACGCTTTGCCAGCGTATACCGCAGTTTTGCGGATGTAGACGAATTCAAAACCCTAGTGGACGAAGTACAGCGTTAAGCAAGCTATCCGCTTAACGGTTTTGATGGAGGGACAGGCGGCAACCGCCATGCTTCCATCGGTAAACAGATGTATCTATTATCGATGCATGGACTTTACACATTACATTCGCGAGCAGTACCTTGCCTCCAAGTGTGGTGCAGTTCGGCTGGAATTGCGCTCCAAGGGTTTTTCCTTGCTTGAAGTGCTTATATCCATCGTTGTACTTTCATTTGGTTTGCTAGGTATGCTGGGTTTACAAGCGGCTGCATTGCAAGCAAATCGGGATGCACGAATGCAATCCGCCGCAGTCAATTTGGCACGTGAATTGGCTGAAATGATGCGGAACAATAAAACCATTGCATTGGATACTTCAAGCCCATATTTCGGCAACTTCACCACTCCATTGACTGCAGTTTCACCCAGTTATTGCCTCAATGTAGCCTCAAGTACCAGCTGCGGCACTGGTACAACTGGCCTTACTGCAATAGCCAACGCTGAAATGACGGAATGGCTATCACGGGTAGATAGCGAACTACCGGGTGCCCGCGTAACAGTCTGCTCTGACTCTGCCCCATTCGATTCAACCGGCGCACCGCAATGGACCTGCGGTACCGGAACAGATGCCAGCACAGTGATAAAAATCGGCTGGACCAGAGGATCTACGGATCACTCAAGCACAAACACCACTCCATTGGATAGGGCCACGAAGCCCTCGATCATTCTCCCGGTAACCGCAGGCAATGCCCTATGACCGCTTTGATCAAACCATACACACCAAAGCGGCGATCAAATCAATCGCTGAGCTCCCAGCATGGGTTAACCATGGTCGAACTATTGGTAGCGATGGCTATCAGCCTTGTGATAGCCATCGCAGCAGTTGCATCACTTCTTATTAGTAGACAAGGATTTACTGCAGTAGATGCATCTTCGCAGCTAAGAGACAACGCTCGTTTTGCGATGGACCTTTTCCAGCGCATAGGTGTTCAAGCGGGATATCAGGATGTGTTGTATATCGCGTCGCCTAGGCAAACAAATGTTAGCGGCGTTGCAACCAATCCTGATCCGAATATTTTCGGCATTGACAACAAGATACCCAGCGCAACCGATCCATTCAACGCGAGCCCCTCCACTGCAGGCACTAACGGCAGCGACATCTTGATGATCCGATACCAGGTGGGTGAAACATTTCCAGGATCTGGCGTCTCCGACGGTTCAATGATCGACTGCATGGGTAATGCGCCCACCGCAGTTCCAGGCAATCAAGATGATCGGATAACCAGTGTGTTTTATGTAAGTACTGGGTCGGATGGAGAACCCTCCCTCTATTGCAGCACAGGTCCGTCAAGTACACCTCAACCGATAATCCGGGGTGTAGAAAATTTTCAAGTGCTCTATGGGGTAGATGGCGTGACGGCCAACACGGCATCTACCGCGGCAACGGATTCCTTTGCAGACGGATACCTACGCGCGGATCAAATGACCGTATCTGGAAATGCCGTTGCAACCAACGACAACTGGCGGCGTGTTCGTACCTTGCGTATTGGGATGGTATTGCGCGGACCTATTGGCTCCGCACAAGACTCAACGGCGCAAACCTTTTATCCCTTGGGGCTGGCAAAAAGCTCTAGCAGCGCAACCCCGGGTTCAGCCATGTCCTCCTCTAGTGACGTGGGCACTATCTTTAGCCCAACGCCAGACAAGAGATTACGCCAAGTTGTCACCTTCACGGTACACCTACGCAATGAGCAAGGGCTCAAGCTGCAAACCCCTTGAGTAGGAATCCAAGATGAAGAACGAATTTGGCGTTGAAAATTGTCAGAAAGTGCCAAGAACATTGAGCAGGCAAGGCGGCATGTCGCTCATATTGGTCATGATGATATTGACGATAGTTTCATTACTTGGTGTCGCTGGAATACAAATTGCCACTATGGGAGAACGTAGCGCTCGTAATGACCGAGATATGCAGGTCGCATGGCAAGCGGCTGAAGCCGCATTAATTGATGCAGAGTTCGATATTTTTGGACCGACCTCGTCCGTCCGGCGCTCTATCTTCAAAAATTCCAACGATATTTCCAATTTTGTAGCGGGATGCAGCAATACAGGTAATTACGTGGGCCTTTGCACTCCATCTACTTCCGGAAAACCCGTTTGGTTGACCGTAGACTTCACAGACACCAGCAGCTCTGCCAGAACAACAGCATTCGGCACATATACCGGACGCTCTTTTAGTGCCGGTGGACTTGGTGTCCAACCCGCCCAGCTACCACGTTACATCATTGAAGCCATTGTGGATACCGAGCAATCCAACCTCTTCATATCTCCGCCGAAATACATTTATATGTACCGGGTAACCGCTATGGGTTTTGGCCCTCGAAAAGAAATTCAAGCTGTGCTTCAAATGATCTACCGATATTGAGATAGAGGTTCCCATGCTACCCAATACCCCCTCTCGTACAAGCCGCGCAACCTATAGCCTGAAGAATATATATACCAACAGATGGATTCAACTGGGTTTACTGGCATTCTTTTCGATTACCACCACAATTGTGGTGAGAGCAGACGCATCAACCACAATTCCATCGATTGCACTGTCATCCGTACCACTTTATGGAACATCTACGGTTGACAAACCGGTAATTGCGCTTGCATTATCGGTTGAATATCCTACGGTTGGAGCTCAATATGTGGACCAACCTAGCGCAACAACAGATGGAACATATTCCAATACCAATGAATATCTCGGTTACTATGATGCAGAAAGCTGCTACACCTACAACAATGCACCGACTGAAACACCTGCGAGTGGACTGACAAGCGCTGATTACAAGCGTTTTGATCGTAGCGGAGCCGCAACCAATCGACAATGCAGCAATGCATTTAGCGGAAATTTCTTAAATTGGGCGTCCAACTCCGCAATAGATATGCTTCGGCTCGCCCTATCTGGTGGCGACCGTTATATTGACACCCCAAGTTTGACAATTTTACAACGCGCGTACATTCCCAACGGTGATCCCATTTGTATGTGGAATAGCAGCAACTTCCCCGCAAAGCAACTCAAAAGAAATGGTGGCTCAACCATTTATTATGGCGCCGTGCCCACTGCGATGATTAATGAAGCAGCTGGAAGCGACATCTGGATCGCCAACACATTAAATCGAATTTATTTTGGAACCAGTGCCACGGGCTCATGCACAAGCACGGGGGCCTACACCCTAGGTGGAGGGACTTCAAGTCAAATTGGCCCCATTACCTCAGGAACAACCCTTCCTAGCGGCACTACCAACTGCGCGGCCGAAAATGCCAATTGCGCATTCACAGGGACGCAAGAAGTTTGGTATGGAGCCGGCACCACTTGGAAGGTTGCGCCGGCATCCAACGGGGTACTTTGTGCAAACAGTGTTTTTGGTGACCCCATATCAGGCACAGTAAAAACCTGTCGTATACGCAACTATAGTGGCTCATGGACACCAACTGCAGGCAGTCTCAATTCAGATGGTTTCTTCTACAGCCGCGTTCAAGTCTGCAATACTGCATCGAATGTATTACAAGACAACCGCGACTATGGTTTATGCAAAGCATACCCAAATGGGAACTACAAACCCACAGGCTCCATTCAAAAGTACAGTGATCAATTAAGATTAGCAGCATTCGGCTATCTAATGGATCAAACAAACAGTGCATCTGGCGGCAGATATGGCGGGGTTTTAAGAGCGCCCATGAAGTATGTTGGAGCCAAAACATTCGACACACTCGGCCAGGACAACACGCCATCCACAGGGAACCCCAACATTGAATGGGATGCAAGTACTGGTGTTTTTAACACGAATCCAGACGGCGACACAACGCAAACACCAAACATCAGCGGGGTTATAAATTATCTTAATAAATTTGGCCGCACCGGAAGTGTTCCCGGCCGTTACAAAATTTATGACCCAGTGGGCGAACTTCATTATGAAGCTCTACGCTATCTACAAGGCTTACAACCCACAGCTGCCGCCGTGAGCAACATCACGACAGCGATGTATGACGGCTTTCCTGTGGCGACGTCTTGGACCGACCCATATGGTGGAAGTCGCTCCAGCACGGCAGATTACTCATGCCTGAAAAGCAATATCGTCGTAATTGGCGATGTAAATACACATGATGGCAACAACATCCCAACCACCGATGTCAGCGGCAACATTCCAGATATAAATTACTGGACGGGCATTGCTCAAAACTTCGAAAAAGGACTTTCATCAACATACACAGATGGGCAGGGCGTTTCGCGCGGCACAGCAAACCCCAATACCCCTCTAAATGGGAGCCCTCCTGGAAATAGAATTATTGGTGCTTCCTACTGGGCTCATTCTCACGATATTCGAGGAACGGCATGGACGGCCAATACTAGCGCACAGCGCCCCGGACTGCGCGTGAAGACAATGCTTTTTGACGTCAACGAGTATGGCAACTCCAACTCAACAAATTACAGGCAATACAGCAATCAATTTTTCACTGCAGCGAAATACGGTGGGTACCAGGCAGATTCCGCAAACACCACATCCAGTCCATACAACACCTATGGCAACCCATTCAAACAAAATGATGGCACCAATAATAATAATGTATGGCAAGATCCCGCACGCCCTGGTGAAGCCAGTGCATACTACTTACAAAGCAGTGCACGCAGCGTACTCAGCGCATTCGAAAGTATTTTCAGCGCTGCTGCCAGCAAATCAAACAATATTGCAGCCAGTGCCGCTGCCTCCACAAATATAACCTCGTCGGGTAGTCTTCAATATAGAGGATCCTTTGATACGTCGGATTGGAGTGGTGATATTTCAGCTTATCCCATTACCGTAGACGCCTCCAATAATATTTCTGTGGGTACAGTCGTCAGCTGGAGTGCGTCCGCTCAACTCGCTGCAATGACCTCTCCCGTCACCACTAGAAATATCGTAATTGGAGTTCCGGCACCTATTTCTGGTACAACTGCCACGAACTTTACGTGGTCTGCAATAGGTACAGCATTGCAAACCAATTTAAATAAATTGACTCCGGCATCTGTCTCCGATGGATTAGGATCTTCACGCCTTAGTTATCTCAGAGGTGATACGACCAATCAAATTAGCACCACGAATACGGGGGGGCTATTTCGTGCGCGCAGCAGCTTGCTTGGTGACATCATCAATTCCGGCATTCAATACTCAGGAGCACCTACCACCAGCATCGCCTATAGCAGCACATACGCCAGCTTTTATAGTACTTACGCCTCCCGCACTGCGGCCGTTTTCGTAGGAGCAAATGACGGCATGCTGCATGCATTCAATGCCACCAATGGTAATGAATTATTTGCTTATATTCCGAGCTGGATGGGACCCAAGCTTGCAGCATTAACAAGCACCAGCTATAACCAAAACCACCAAAGCTATGTTGATGCAACTCCTGTCGTTGCGGAAGCACAAGTAGGTTCAGATTGGAAGACTGTGCTGGTAGCAGGTACCGGGGCGGGAGGGTCGGGCGTTTTTGCATTGGATGTAACCGATCCCAGCACATTTGACGCCAGCAAGGTTATGTGGGAATTTACCCGTGCCGATGACCCAGAAATAGGCTTTGTCATTGGCACGCCCCAAATCGTCCGCCTGCGAACCAGTGATCCCGGCGCTACTGCGACCTACCGATGGTTTGCTATGGTTGCGAGCGGCGTAAACAATTACGTGCCAGATAGTTCTGGCCGGTATAGCACAACTGGGCAGCCCGCTCTATTTCTGCTAGCACTAGATAAACCCGCGGCTACCGCCTGGACATCTACAGGTACGACCCCAAACTACTACAAAATTTCTCTGCCTACAGATAGCACGCTAAGCGCAAACAATCCAACTGGACTGATTAACTTCACAACAGTTTTCGGCTCCGCTGGAGAATTAACCCAAGTATATTTGGGTGATTTACATGGGAAGCTATGGAAACTAAATTTCAGCAGCTATGGATCATCCAATTGGAATATCAACAAGCTATCTGCATATAACAAAGGGACCACAGCAGCCCCCAATCCTTATCCTCTATTTATCGCACAAACAGCATCTGCGGCTGTACAACCCATATCCATGGCGCCAATGGTAAAGGCAGGTCCATCCGTCAACCAGGTCAGCACAAACTACATCGCCTTCGCGACAGGAAAATACTTAGAAAATAGCGATAAAACCTCTACGCTGCAAAATTCCATATATTCCATATTTGATAATGGATCTACAGCTGCTGACAGTAGCCCAGCGGGTAGTAGCGTCATTTCAGGTCGCGGCCGATTAATAGCGGGTACCATTAGTCAATCGGCAGGAACGATAACAGTGCCGTCATTTACTTGGGGGCGAGCGACAAGTAACACAGATGCGTCTCAGCGTTCCGGTTGGTATGCAGACTTCGCCAGTTCAGGAGAGCGAGGAATCAGCAACGGCCTGGTGAATGGCAACAGCCTACTGTTCTCCACACTAATACCGGCGAGTACTGGTACAGCTGGATCTTGTGCTGCCAGTGGCGGTAGCGGTAATCTTTACATAGTGGACCTCTTTAGTGGAGCAGGCACAATTACGACATCCACCGTAGGGCTTCCCGGAACGCCATTTCTGGCCACAGGGGAATACAGTAGTACCGTGTCTAGCATTACCTACCCCAGCGTAAGTGACTCCACAGGACGACGTATAAGGCGGACCACAAAGACCGTGGTGCAATCTGGCACCAAGGGCTCCAGCACCGCCGTAACGACGACAACGTCGATGACTACAGGTCGTCTAAGTTGGCGACAAATCAACAACTACCTTGCTTTAAAGAATGCGCCATGACCCAGAAAAATGAAAGCGGCTTTACGCTGATGGAGCTGATGATCGTAGTGGCAATCATCGGCATACTGGCAGCCATTGTTTACCCTTCGTATACCGATTCAGTACTCAAAGGTAAGCGAGCCCAAGCCAGAACTGCGTTACTGGACCTGCTGCAACAACAAGAACGTTATATGACGCAGAAGAACTGCTACTTGGCGTTTTCCAATAGCAGCGGAACAGTCACAGCCATAGCGTCTGCCTCCGGCCTGCCTTGTGGAACGACCAGCAGCTCAGCTGTGCCGTTCAAAACCTTCTCTGGGGATTCTGCAGCCAACACTGCCTATCAATTGACCGCCAGTAGCTGTCCTGCACCCGTTTCCGGCGGGACAGTCCCCACCATCCAAGAATGTGTTCAAGTAACTGCAACGCCAGTAAAGGCCGACCCATTGGTTGCCAATCTCAGCATTACCAGTACTGGGGTCAAAACCTGTACAGGAACCGCGAGCAGCACCAACTTCAGTCTCTGTTGGCCATGAACACTAAAAATCTCCGAAACAGGGGGTTCACCTTAATAGAGCTCATGGTGACGCTGATCATCACAGCTCTATTAATGATGGTGGGCGTCCCCAGCATGGTGGCATTCAAGCGTAACTCCGAGCTCACCTCAGCAACAAGTACTTTGTATGCGGCGATTGCAGCAGCCCGCGGCGAAGCGATGAAAAGAGGCATGTATGCATCCATCGTCCCAGTCAGCAACGGATCGAACTGGGCAAGTGGTTGGATCGTCTTCCTCGATGCGAATCAAAATGGTGTCTACGATTCCAGCGCGGACACCATTGTGTTGCAACAACCTGCAATGCAAAGCTATATCAACGTAACTGGAAATAACACAGCCACAGGAACCACGCCCTACATCATGTTTGACGGGTCTGGCTATTCAAAAAATAAATCGGGCGGATTTGGAGCTTTGTCGTTGCAGCTCGTGCGTAATGATGTGTCTGGAACAAATCTCTATGCACAAACACGTTACATCAAGATAGCCAGAACTGGTCGTGCCCGCATATGCACTCCAGCCAGCAGCTCAGACACCACCTGCACAGACCTCACCAGCAATGATTGAAATATAAACACAGGACATGCAAGATGACACATCACACATGGCTCTTGCCCTTGCACTTGCCCAAAACGCATTAAGTATCAGCCCCCCCAACCCCAGGGTCGGCTGCGTCATTACCACCCCCGATGGACAGCTGCTTGGCCAAGGCCACACCCAGCGTGTTGGTGGCCCACATGCCGAAGTCATGGCCTTGCGTGACGCAGCGGCCCAAAGTCACAGCGTAGAAGGCGCCACGGCCTATGTCACCCTGGAACCTTGCTCTCACCAAGGCCGCACCGGCCCGTGTTGCGATGCCTTGGTGAAGGCGGGCATCCGCAAAGTAGTTGCGTCTCTTGCCGACCCCAACCCCCTGGTAGCAGGCAATGGTTTTGCACGCCTGCGCGCTGCCGGGGTTGAGGTGGAAGTGGGTCCGGGGGCAGAGGAGGCGCGCGAACTCAATCTGGGATTTTTCAGCCGCATGGTGCGAAAAACCCCATGGGTGCGCATGAAAGTGGCCACATCGCTAGATGGCCGCACCGCGCTATCGAATGGTGAAAGCCAGTGGATCACTTCCGCGGCTGCACGTGCAGACGGGCATGCCTCGCGGGCACGCGCCTGCGCCGTCTTGACCGGCATTGGCACTGTGTTGAAAGACAACCCATGTCTCGATGCGCGCCTGGTAGACACGCCGCGCCAGCCCCATGTGGTGGTGGTGGACAGTCGAATGGACACACCGCCAGACGCTAGTATTTTTATAGCTGGTCGCGCAGTATATATCTGCGCCAGCGTCGAAAATGAAGCCAAAAAATCAGCCTTGGAAGCTGCGGGCGCCACCGTGCTCCATCTACCCGGCGCACACGGCAAAGTCGATTTAACAGCCATGCTGCGTGAACTGGCGCGGCGGGAAATCAACGAAGTCCATGTGGAAGCTGGCCAAACGCTGAACGGCGCCTTGGTGCAGGCTGGTTTGGTGGACGAATTCCTGGTCTACATGGCGCCTAAACTGATCGGCCCGGGCATGGATATGGCACAACTCAGCCCGCTGGCGCATCTGCAGGACGCGCTCACCCTGGACTTCACATCCGTCAGCCAGGTCGGCCCGGATATCCGCATTGCCGCGCGCGTTCAGGGCCGCGACCAGTTCTGAAGAATTTCAAGGCGCGCAGGGCTTGCGACCAAACCCTGCGAAAATAGCGGGATGTTTACCGGAATCATCACCGGCGTCGGGCGCATCGTCGCCGTGCACGACCTGGGTAGCTCTTCTTCGTACGGCAAGCGTCTCACCCTGCAGACGCCCGCCGGGTATCTGGACGACGTGGGCTTGGGCGACAGCATCGCGCTCAATGGCGCATGTATGACTGCCACCACGCTCGACACGGGCCAGAACCAATTCACCATCGACATCTCGGCCGAGTCGCTAACCAAAACCACTGGTTTGGACCAGCCAGGCCCGGTCAACCTGGAAAAGGCTTTGCGGGCTCATGACAGGCTGGGCGGGCATATTGTGTCCGGTCACGTGGATGGAATTGGCAGCGTTAGGCAATTCACCCAGGTGGGTGAAAGCTGGTTGCTGCAGATACTGGCGCCGCGCAGCCTGGCCAAATACCTGGCCTACAAGGGCTCCATCACGGTCAATGGCGTCAGTCTGACGGTGAACCAGATCAATGACACGGCCGACGGCTGCGAGATGGATATAAACCTGATACCGCACACCGTGGACAACACGGCTCTGGGCCAGTTGAAAGCAGGTTCTCACGTGAATCTGGAAATAGATTTGATCGCGCGTTACGTGGAGCGCATGCTCCAGGCTGACCCACAGCAACCTTTGAAAGCCCAGCTATGACAGCACCCGTGCCGGTCGCTATTTCCCCGGTGGAAGACATCGTCGCCGACATCCGTGCCGGCCGCATGGTGATATTGGTCGACGAAGAAGACCGCGAAAACGAAGGCGACATTATTATTGCAGCCGACCACGTGACGGCGGACGCCATCAACTTCATGGCCCGCCATGCACGCGGACTGATCTGCCTGACCCTGTCGCGTGAGATCTGCGAACGCCTGCAACTGCCCCCCATGGTGGCCCACAACGGTACCAAGCAAGGCACAGCGTTCACCGTGTCGATTGAAGCCGCCGAAGGCGTCAGTACCGGCATCTCTGCTGCCGACCGTGCCCGCACCGTTCAAGCTGCCGTAGCCCGCAATGCCACAGCAAAAGACCTGGTACAGCCCGGCCATATATTCCCCTTGCAAGCGGTAGACGGCGGCGTGTTGATGCGCGCCGGCCATACCGAAGCGGGCTGCGACCTATCCGTAATGGCGGGCTGCAGCCCGGCATCGGTGATCTGCGAAGTGATGAACGACGACGGCACCATGGCGCGCCTGCCCGATCTGCAAATCTTTGCCGCCGTACACGGTCTCAAGATTGGCACGATTGCCGACCTGATCGAATACCGCAGCCGCAATGAATCGCTGATTGAAAAAATTGGCAGCCGCACGATCGAGACGACTTTTGGCAGCTTTACCGCCCATGCGTTTCGCGACAAACCCAGCCAGGGCGTGCACCTAGCTTTAGTCAAAGGCACATGGACAGCCGACACCACCGTCCCGGTACGGGTCCACGAGCCGTTGTCCGTACTGGATGCGCTGGAAATCAACCGTAGCCTGCACTCCTGGAGCCTGGACGCCAGCCTGCGCCATATCGAAGCCGAGGGCCAGGGCGTAGCCGTCTTGCTCAATTGCGGCGAGAGTGCGACCGAGCTGCTGGCACAGTTTGAAGGCACGGCCCGCCCCGCCCAGGCGCCCGAGCGTGGCCGGATGGACCTGCGCACCTACGGCGTGGGCGCGCAGATACTACTGGCCTGCGGAGTGCACAAGATGGAACTGATGGGCGCACCCCGTCGCATGCCCAGCATGGCGGGCTATGGCCTGGAAACCACCGGCTACCTCTCGCCCCAAAATAACAACAAGGAATCAACATGCTGAACGCCGACCAAGGAGCACTGAGCTCCGACGATACCCGCTTGGATGGCAGCAAGCTGCGTATTGCCATCGTGCAGGCACGCTTCAATGAAAGCATCACCAACGCCCTCACAGAAGCCTGCAAGAGCGAGCTGCAGACATTGGGTGTCCTACCCGACAACATCGACCACGTGCAGGTTCCGGGCGCACTGGAAGTTGCACTGGCACTGCAGGCCCTGGCAGAAACCGAGCAATACGACGCCCTGGTCGCCCTGGGCTGCATCATCCGCGGTGAAACCTACCACTTCGAACTGGTGGCCAACGAATCCGGCAGCGCCGTCACCCGCATTGGGTTGGACTACCAAATCCCGATTGCCAACGCAATCATCACCACCGAAAACCTGGCGCAAGCCGTGGCCCGCCAAACCGACAAGGGCCGCGATGCCGCCCGCGTCGCAGTGGAAATGGCCAGACTGTTGGAACAATTGGCATGAACATCCCTGAAACCCCGTCCACCCCCAAGCGCCCTCGCCAATCCCGTAGCGGCCTGACCGATACCGGAGTACGCAAAGCCGCCGCCAAATCTGACCGCAGCCGGGCCCGCGAGTTTGCCTTGCAGGCGCTGTACCAACACCTTGTTGGTGGCAACGCTCCCGAAGCCATCGACAGCTTTACCCGCGACCTGGCCGGCTTTCACAAAGCCGACTCGGTGCATTACGACGCACTGCTGCATGGCTGCATAGCGCAATCCGCTGAGCTAGACGCGCTGATCGTGCCCTTGCTGGACCGCAAGCTGGAAGAAATCTCGCCGGTCGAACGCTCCGTGATGTGGATTGGCGTGTACGAGATGCGTAATTGCCTAGACGTGCCGTGGCGCGTGGTGCTAAACGAGTGCATCGAGCTGGCCAAGGAGTTTGGCGGCACCGACGGCCACAAGTACGTGAACGGCATTTTGAACAGCCTGGCGCCCCAGCTGCGGGCCGCCGAAGTGCAGGCCGACAAGGCCGGCAAAGTTGGCAAAACCAACACCGACTAAGGCGCCCGGCATGCGGATTTCCCGGCGGGCGTTGGCCATAGAGCCGTTTTATGTCATGGAGGTAGCCAAAGCCGCCTCTGAGCTGGCCCAAAAAGTGGCCCACACCGACCGGCCCATGGTGTTCTTGAATATCGGCGAGCCCGATTTCACCGCACCGCCGCTAGTGCAGGAAGCGGCGGCCCAGGCCGTGCGCAATGGCACAACCCAGTACACCCAGGCCACCGGCCTGCAAGCCCTGCGCGAGCGCATCAGCGCCTGGTACGCAAGCCGCTTTGGTGTGCAGGTGCCGGCCAGCCGCATCGTGGTCACGGCGGGTGCCTCAGCCGCCTTGCAATTGGCCTGCCTGGCGCTGATAGACGCAGGTGACGAAATCCTGATGCCGGACCCCAGCTACCCCTGCAACCGGCATTTCGTGTCCGCGGCAGATGGCAAGGCCGTGCTGCTGCCCACTACCGCAGCCGACCGCTACCAATTAAGTGCCGACCAGGTGGCCGCCGCGTGGACCGACAAGACCCGCGGCGTGCTGCTGGCCTCCCCCTCCAACCCCACGGGTACGTCTATAGACCCTGAGGAATTGCGCCGCATCCACAGCGTGGTCCAAGAACGCGGGGGTATCACCCTGGTGGATGAAATCTATCTGGGTCTCAGCCATGACGCGCGCTTTGGCCAGACCGCGCTGGCGCTGGACGACCAGGTCATCAGCATCAACAGCTTCAGCAAATACTTCAACATGACCGGCTGGCGCCTGGGCTGGCTGGTGATACCTGAAGCGCTGGTGCCGGTGGTGGAGCGCATTGCGCAAAACCTGTTCATCTGTCCCAGCACCGTGGCACAGCATGCAGCGCTGGCCTGCTTTGAAGACGCCAGCATTGCCGAGTTTGAGCGCCGCCGTGCTGAATTCAAGGCACGGCGTGACTACTTTATTCCAGCACTCAACGCGCTCGGATTTTTAGTACCCGAAATGCCCGATGGCGCTTTTTATGCCTGGGCAGACTGCTCTCAAATTTGCAGCAAGCTAGGCATCAAGGACAGCTGGGATCTGGCGTTTGAAATCATGCACCGCGCCCATGTGGCAGTGACACCCGGGCGCGATTTCGGTAGCGCAGACACGCACCGCTTTCTGCGTTTTTCCACCGCCAGCTCCATGGACAACCTGCACACTGCCATCGCGCGGCTGCGCGAAATGTTGAATTAACGATGGAGAAGAACATCTTTACCTTTCCTATACGTGTCTATTGGGAAGACACAGACGCAGGTGGCATAGTCTTCTTTGCCAACTACCTGAAGTTCTTTGAACGCGCACGCACCGAGTGGTTGCGCGCTCTGGGCCTGGAGCAGCGCAACCTGAGGGAGACCCATGGTGGCATGTTTGTGGTGGCCGAAACCACCGTCAAATACCTGCGCTCGGCCCGGCTGGACGACCAACTTTTGGTAACAGCCCGTGTGGAACAAATTGGCCGATCCACTATCACATTGCAGCAAGAAGCCATTTGTGACGGCGTGGTGCTGTGTGAGGGCAGCATCCGCATCTGCTGGGTGGAGGCTGACACGCTTAAATCCGGCCGCATCCCGGCCCATCTTTTAGAAGTTCTGCAATGACACAAGACTTGTCCATCTGGACCATGGTTCTCAACGCCAGCATCGTGGTGCAGCTGGTCATGCTGCTGCTGGTCAGCATATCGATCGCCAGCTGGGCAGCCATCTTCCGCAAGCTGTTTGCCCTGGGCAAGGTCAAGGCACTGAACGAGTCCTTCGAACGCGATTTCTGGTCTGGCACCAGCCTGAATGATCTGTACACCGGCGCGGCCAAGAAGGCACAGGATGGAGGCCCCATGGAGCGCATATTCGCCAGCGGCATGCGCGAGTACCACAAGCTGCGCGAGCGCCGCATTGCCGATGCAGGGACCCTGATGGACGGCGCACGCCGCGCCATGCGCGCCAGCTTCCAACGTGAGATGGACGTGATCGAGTCCAGCCTGTCGTTTCTGGCATCCGTCGGTTCGGTGTCGCCCTATGTAGGCCTGTTCGGCACAGTATGGGGCATCATGCATGCCTTCACCGGCTTGGCCAGCATGCAGCAGGTCACCTTGGCCACGGTGGCGCCCGGCATCGCCGAAGCCCTGGTGGCCACCGCCATTGGCCTGTTCTCGGCCATACCGGCAGTGGTGGCCTACAACCGCTTTGCACGCGACATCGATCGCACCGCCAACAGCCTGGAGACATTTATTGAAGAGTTCTCCAATATCTTGCAGCGCAATGTAGCGGCGCAAACGCCCGCACCCCGCTAAAGGAGCCGCGCACATGCCTTCCATGGTTTCCCGCGGCCGCGGACGGCGCACCATCAATGAGATCAATATGGTGCCCTTCATTGACGTGATGCTGGTGCTGCTGATAATTTTCATGGTCACTGCCCCCATGGTGACGCCCAGCTTGATCAACCTGCCCAGCATTGGCAAAGCCAATAAGCAACCTGACCGGGTGATCCAGATCGTCATCAACAAGGACGAATCTCTGGAGCTGAAGCAGGCCAGCGGCAACAGCAGCCACCTTACCAGTCGCGATGTGGCCAGCGCCGTCAAAACTGCACAGGATGGCGAGGCGAACACGCCCGTGGTCATCAGTGCCGACCGCAACGTCAAGTACGAGTCGGTCGTGAAAATCATGGACACCCTGCAGAAGGCTGGCATCCAGCGCGTCGGCCTGTCCGTCCAATTGGGCAAATAAGCCCCATGCACGCAGCACAGGACAGCATCAGCTTCGCGCCGCCCGAACCGCCGGGCATGCTGCGGGCGGTTGGCCTGGCACTGCTGGCACATGCCCTGCTGCTGCTGGCACTGGTTTGGAATGTGCACTGGAAGCAGACCGAAGTGGCCTCGGTGGAAGCCGAGCTCTGGTCCAGCAGCGTGCAGCAGGCCGCGCCCAAAGCGGTCGAGGAAGCCCCCGCCCCCCCACCGCCGCCGACGCCCGCACCAGAACCTACGCCCCCTCCTCCTGTGGCCAAGGTAGTGCCGCCACCCGCGCCGGATCTGCACGAAGCCGAGATTGCGCTGGAACGCGCCAAGAAAAAGCGCGAAGCTGAAAAACAAGCCCAGGCAGAGCAAGACCGGCAGGAAAAAGCCTTGCGCGAAAAAGCCAAGCTCGAAAAAGAAAAGCAAGATGCACTGAAGGCCCAGAAAGAGCAAAAGGCCCAAGAGGCTGCGGACAAGAAACGCGCCGAAGAAAAGCAGGCCGAAGACAAGCGCATCAAAGATAAAAAAGCCGCCCAGGAAAAACAAGCCCAGGAAGCCCAGGAAGCACAGAAGGAAGAGGCCCAAAAGGCCAAGGCGCAGGCGGATGCCAAAGCTGCTGCAGCACAACGCGCAGAAAACCTGAAGCGCATCGCTGGTATGGCAGGGGCCACCGGCGCGGCCAATGCCACCGGCTCGGCACTGCGGTCCACCGCACCATCCGCCGGCTATGGTGGCAAGGTGGCGGCCAAGGTTAAAGCAAATATCGTCTTTCCCGACGGAGTGGACAACAACCCTGTAGCGGAAGTAGAAGTGCGCTCCTCGTCCGACGGCAGCATCCTCAGCCGCCGTCTGACCAAGTCCAGTGGCAACAAGAACTGGGACGACGCCGTGCTCAAGGCCATCGACAAGACAGAAACCATGCCCCGCGACACCGACGGAACCGTTCCGTCAACAATGATCCTCACCTTACGCCCCAAAGACTGATCTGCAAGGACCTAGATGGACTACGTTTTCACGCCCCCTGCCATTGTGTCTGTGCCGGTTGTCGGCCAAACCGCCCGCTTCCCCGTACACCGCGTTTACTGCGTGGGCCGCAACTATGCAGAGCACGCCAAGGAAATGGGCTTCACAGGCCGCGAGCCCCCCTTCTTTTTCATCAAACCCGCCAGCGCCGTGCTGGCGGTTGAAGCTGGTCAGATCGGCACTATGGACTATCCCAGCCTCACCAGCAACCTGCACCATGAAATCGAGCTGGTCGTGGCCATCGGCAAAGGCGGCAAGAACATTGCCGCAGCAGACGCGCACCAGCATATCTACGGCTACGCGGTCGGTCTGGATATGACCCGCCGTGACCTGCAGAACGAAATGAAGAAACAGGGCCGCCCCTGGTGCATAGGCAAGGCCTTTGAGCAATCGGCACCTATTGGTCCCATCACCCCCTTGGCCCAGGCGGGTGACGCAGAACATGCCGAGATCTATCTGCAGGTGAACGGGCAGGACCGACAACGCAGCAACTTGACCCAACTCATCTGGAACCTGGCGGAAACCATCGAATCCCTTTCTACCGCGTGGGAGCTGCAGCCCGGTGACCTGATCTACTCCGGCACGCCCGAAGGTGTGGCGACCGTCGTGGCCGGTGACACCTTGGTGGGCGGCGTAGGCAGCCTGACACCCTTATCGCTGCGCATTGTGTAAAAGCTAGCCACTACACTGGCGACATGATTTACCGCAGCCCCATCAAACACTGCAAAAACTGCGGCACTGCGGTGGTCTACCGCATCCCTGACGACGGCGACACCAAAGAACGCGCGGTCTGCCCTGCCTGCCAAACCATCCACTATGAAAACCCGCTGAACGTGGTCGGCACCGTGCCACACTGGGGTGACAAGGTGCTGCTGTGCAAGCGCAATATCGAACCGCGATTTGGCAAATGGACGCTGCCCGCAGGCTTCATGGAGCTGGGTGAAAGCACATCCGATGGAGCTGCCCGCGAAACCCAGGAAGAAGCTGGCGCCCAATTCGAGATGGAAGAGTTGTTCACCGTGATGAGCGTCATCCACGTGGGGCAAGTACATATGTACTACCGGGCACGCCTGTTGAGCGAGGTATTCAACCCGGGCTTCGAAACCCAGGAGGCCCGGTTATTTACCGAGTCTGAGATTCCCTGGGACGAAATCGCCTTTCGCACCGTGGCCCACACGTTGAAGCACTATTTCGCGGACCGACGCACGGGGCAGTTTGGCCTGCACCACGCCAGCCTGGACTAAGCTTTGAACTCCCAGTTGCGCTTGGCACCCAACACCGCGTCTGGGTAAGGCGCCCGGCCACGCGAGCCGTTGTAGCGGCCCAGACCCATGAACAGGTCGCCGCCTTCACGGTCCAGGTAGTGGCGCAGGATCACGCAGCCAAAGCGCAAATTGGTCTGCATGTGGAATAGCTTGTCGGCATCACCGTCGCCCAGTACGCGGGTCCAGAACGGCATCACCTGGGTATAGCCACGGGCGCCCACGCTGCTGATGGCAAATTTGCGGAAATTGCTTTCCACCTGGATCAGGCCCAGCACCAGGGCGGTGTCCAGCCCGGCACGCTTGCTCTCGTACCACACGGTTTCCAGGAACTCCTTGCGCACCTGCCACTCGGGCTTTTTAGCCCGCAACTTGTCGCTCATCGCGGCAAGCCAACGCAAGTAGGCCAGGCGCGATTCGGTGTTGGAAAACTCGGGTACCGGCGGTGCCGCGTTGTGGACCGCCGAGCTCAAGGCCGTGCGCACAGAGTCGGCCAGTGGTTCCTCAACCTGGCCACCTGCATGCGAAAGCTCCACTTTTGATAGCAGCCCCAGCATAGCAGCTGTACGCAAGACCGCATTTCTTCTAGTGAAACCTGGTATCTCCACAGTATCAAGCTCCTGTTGCAAGTCCCAGCTTTGTTTGCATGAAAGTGAATATGTCCGCAGCTGCCACCTTGGTCGCAGCGGCATCACGGCGGTGCTGGTATTCCACCTGTCCGTCTTTCAGCACCTTGTCACCCACGGTAACGCGGTGCGGCACACCAATCAACTCCCAATCGGCAAACATGGCGCCAGGGCGTTCACCCCGGTCGTCCAGGATTACGTCCACACCCGCTGCCAGCAGCTCGCCATACAGCTTGTCTGCAGCCGCCTTGACGTCGGGGCTGCGGTCCGGGCTGATCGGGCACACCACCACGGTGAAAGGTGCCAAAGCATCCGGCCAAATGATGCCGCGCGTGTCGTGATTTTGCTCAATCGCCGCGGCCGGCAAACGCGTAATACCGATGCCGTAGCAGCCCATTTCCATGAATTGCGGCTTGCCGTTCACGTCCAGAAAGGTCGCATTCATGGCCTGGCTGTACTTGGTGCCCAGGTAGAACACGTGGCCGATCTCAATGCCACGCTCGATGGCCAACACCCCTTTGCCGTCGGGCGACAGATCGCCTTCGACGATATTGCGCAGATCGGCGATCACGTCCGGCTCCGGCAAGTCACGGCCCCAGTTCACACCGGTGTAGTGAAAGTCGGCCTCGTTGGCGCCGCACACCCAGTCCGACATGACCGCCACCTCGCGATCCACCACCAGCTTGACGGGCAGCTTCACACCCACAGGCCCCAGATAACCCGGCAGGCTGGCGAAATGCGCGTCGATTTCCTCAATGGTCGCAAAGCGGAAACCTGCGTCCAGGCCAGGCACCTTGCCGACCTTGATTTCATTCATGGAGTGGTCGCCACGCAATAACAGCAGCCAGACCTTGGTCTTTACGATGTCCCCTTTTTCGTTGGTTACTTCGGTAGCCAACACCAGGGACTTGACCGAGTTTTGCAAAGGCAGGTTCAAATACTCAGCCACATCCGCGCAGGTGCTCTTGCCGGGTGTGGCCGTCTTGACCATGGCTTGGCTCGCAGCCTTACGCTCGACCTGGGGTGGCAAGGCCTCGGCCTTTTCCATATTGGCCGCGTAGTCGCTGGACGGGCAGTACACGATGGCGTCTTCGCCGGTTGCCGCAATAACCTGGAACTCTTCGCTCAAGTCACCACCGATGGCTCCGCTGTCTGCCGCCACCGCACGGTAGGTCAGGCCAAAGCGGTCGAAAATCTTGCGGTAGGCCTGGGCCATAACCTGGTAGCTGGCCTTGGCGCCCGCCTGGTCGCGGTCGAAGCTGTACGCGTCCTTCATGGTGAACTCGCGACCACGCATGAGGCCGAAGCGTGGACGACGCTCATCACGGAACTTGGTCTGGATCTGGTACAGATTCTTCGGCAACTGCTTGTAGCTGCGGAACTCCTGGCGAGCGATGTCAGTAACCACTTCCTCGCTGGTAGGCTGCACCACGTAGTCGCGATCATGGCGGTCCTTGATGCGCAGCAATTCGGGGCCCATCTTGTCGAAGCGTCCGGTCTCCTGCCACAACTCAGCCGGCTGCACCACCGGCATCGCGACTTCGATGGCGCCGGCGCGGTTCATTTCCTCACGTACGATGGCCTCTACCTTGCGGATGACGCGCAGACCCATGGGCATATAGCTGTAGATGCCAGCGCCCAACTTTTTGATCATGCCCGCCCGCGTCATGAGCTGGTGGCTGACCACCTCGGCATCGGATGGCGCTTCTTTGAGCGTGGAAATCAGGAACTGGGAGGCTTTCATGGGGTGAATTCGGTTCTGAGGTTCGGGAAACGGGCTGACTCGCTTGATACACAGGCCACGCTG
Organism: Rhodoferax sp. GW821-FHT02C08; assembly: GCF_059421805.1. Lineage (NCBI taxonomy): Bacteria > Pseudomonadati > Pseudomonadota > Betaproteobacteria > Burkholderiales > Comamonadaceae > Rhodoferax > Rhodoferax sp. GW821-FHT02C08. The sequence continues at coordinate 369,602 of NZ_JBWKVR010000001.1, read as the reverse complement.
TGCATAATGGACTCAGTTTAAAAATTGGGGTTTGATTATGCTTGACCGCGAAGGCTTTAGGCCTAACGTCGGCATCATCTTGCTCAACCAGAGAAATCAGGTATTTTGGGGCAAACGCATTCGTACCCATTCCTGGCAGTTTCCGCAAGGTGGCATTGACCGTGGTGAAACGCCCGAGCAAGCCATGTTCCGGGAGCTGCACGAGGAAGTAGGCTTACATCCTGAGCATGTACGCGTTGTGGCCCGCACCCGTGACTGGTTGCGCTACGAGGTGCCTGACCGCTTCATCCGCAGGGATGCACGCGGTCATTACAAAGGCCAGAAACAAATCTGGTATCTGCTGCAGTTGGTTGGTCACGACTGGGATTTGAACCTGCGCGCTACCACCCATCCCGAGTTCGATGCCTGGCGTTGGAACGACTATTGGGTGCCCCTGGACGTAGTGGTCGAGTTCAAACGTGGCGTTTACGAAATGGCGCTGACCGAACTGGCGCGTTTTCTACCCCGGCAGCAAGACCATCGCAACCGCTACCTGCGCAGCAGCATGCGTGGCCGCGAAGGTGAACAGGTCGAAGCGCCTTGTGAGATGCCCTCCAGGCCGCTGCACTTTGAACTGCCGCCGGGCGCCACCTTCGAGCCTGATCCGCACCACAGTTACCCTGCGGGTAACCACCTCATCTAAGCAATAGACGAATCTGGGCTGCCCTAGCGGGCCAGCACCAGGTTGTCGCGGTGCACCATTTCAGGTTCAGCCACATAGCCCAGCAAGCTCTCGAATTCGCTGGATGGTTTGCGGCAAATCAGCCGGGCTTCAGTGCTGGCATAGTTGGCCAAACCGCGAGCGATGGCGGTGCCGTCCGGGCCGCGGATGGCAATCACGTCGCCACGAGAGAAATCACCATCCACCTGGGTCATGCCGATAGGCAGCAGGCTCTTGCCTTCATCCCGGACCTTCGCTGCCGCGCCCAGATCTACCGTCACCGCACCGCGCAGCTGCAGATGGTCGGCCATCCACTGCTTGCGCGCCTGGGTTTTTTGGGTTTGCGCCACCAGCAAAGTGCCAATCGCTTCGCCGCGCGACAAGCGCACCAGTGCATCGGACTCTCGCCCCCAGGCAATCACAGTGGAAGCACCAGAGCCGGCGGCGCGCTTGGCCGCCAATATTTTGGTGATCATGCCGCCACGGCCAATGCTGGAGCCCGCGCCACCCGCCATCGCTTCCAAAGCAGGATCGCCCGCCTGGGCTTCGTGGACAAAGCGCGCCGCAGGATCTTTGCGTGGATCGGCGGTATACAGACCCTTTTGGTCCGTCAGTATGACCAGGGCATCCGCTTCCACCAGGTTCGCCACTAAGGCGCCCAGGGTATCGTTGTCACCGAACTTGATCTCGTCGTTGACCACCGTGTCGTTTTCATTGATCACCGGCACCACCCCATGCTGCAGCAGGGTAAGCAGCGTGGATCGGGCGTTCAAGTAGCGCTCACGGTCAGCTAGATCGGCGTGGGTCAACAGCACCTGGGCACTACCCAAGCCGTTTTCACGCAGCTTGGTTTCATACATCTGGGCCAAGCCCATCTGACCCACAGCTGCCGCAGCCTGCAAAGCATGCACCTCGCGGGGCCGGGTAGTCCAACCCAGACGCTTCATACCCTCGGCAATGGCGCCACTGGACACCATGATGACTTCACGCGGACGCAGCTGCGCTTGGCCATCTGATTGCGGGTCCAAACCCTTCACCAAGGCCGCCAGCTGCCGGCACCATTCGCCTATGGCCTGTTCATCCAGTCCCCGGCCCTCGTTGGTGACCAGACTGGAACCCACTTTGACGACGATGCGCCGCGCATCCCGCAATACCGTTGAAGCAAAGTTTGATGTCATTTATGCCTGTAGCGCAGATATTCTCTGCGGCAATAGCTATTATTTATATAGCAACCATCTGGTAGCTATTCGCCAGCAGCATCCGCGGGATTGACGGCAAATCGAGGATCCACCTCTACATGCACCTGCTCAGCCAATTGCTGGGCTTTCACATGCTGGTAAATCGCCTTGACCAAGGGCTCGCAACCCTCGCGCGTCAAACCGGAAATTTCAAACACCGGGCCTTTGAATTTAAAGCGTTTAACGAAATCCTTGACCAAGGCTGCACGCTTGTCGTTGTCCACCATGTCCAGCTTGTTGAGAACCAACCAGCGCGGCTTTTTATACAAATCTTCGTCGTATTTCTTCAACTCGCCCACGATGGCCTTGGCCTGCGCTACGGGATCAACGGAATCATCAAATGGCGCCATATCAACAACATGCAGCAACAAGCGGGTGCGCTGCAAATGGCGCAAGAACAGATGCCCCAGACCCGCACCGTCGGAAGCGCCTTCGATCAGGCCAGGCAAATCTGCCACCACAAAACTTTGCTCCGGCCCCACACGCACCACACCCAGATTGGGGTGCAAGGTCGTAAAGGGATAGTCCGCAATACGCGGACGGGCATTGGAGATCGCCGTAATAAAGGTGGACTTGCCTGCGTTGGGCATGCCCAACAGGCCGACGTCAGCCAGCACCCGCAACTCCAGCTTCAGGCTGCGCTTTTCGCCTGGCCAGCCAGGTGTTTTTTGGCGTGGTGCACGGTTAACCGCACTTTTGAAGCGCATATTGCCAAAACCGCCATCGCCGCCCTTGGCGATGGTGATGACCTCACCGGGCACCAGCAACTCAAACAGCTTTTCACCCGTTTCGGCATCGGAAATGATGGTTCCGACCGGCATCTTGAGCGTGATGTCATCACCGGCGGCCCCGAACATGTCGGAGCCCATGCCATGCTCGCCCCGCTTGGCGTCGTAGCGCCGGGAAAAACGGAAGTCGACCAAGGTATTCAAATTAACGTCTGCCACAGCAAACACATGGCCGCCACGGCCGCCATCGCCGCCATTGGGGCCGCCGAATTCCTTGTATTTCTCGTGACGAAACGACACGCAACCCGCCCCACCATCGCCTGCGGAAATGTCAATAAATGCTTCGTCAACGAACTTCATACCGACTCCAGTTCACAAAATAGAATCCCCAAAACACCGAAGCCCCGACCAGGCGGGGCTTCGGAGGGATCAAAGCGATCTATGCAACCAGGGCTTTAGGCCGCTGGCGTAATGACCACTTGGTGCTTGTTCATCGAACCCTTGACAGCGAAAGACACGTGGCCGTCCACCAGGGCAAACAAGGTGTGGTCCTTGCCCACGCCGACATTGGTACCGGGGTGGAATTTGGTACCACGTTGGCGAACAATGATGGAGCCTGCGCTCACCAGTTCACCACCGAACGCCTTGACACCAAGCATTTTTGGCTTGGAATCGCGCCCATTTCGCGTAGAGCCGCCGCCTTTTTTCTGTGCCATGACCTATGCCCCTTATGCCGCAATAGCGCCGATTTGCAGTTCGGTGAACTGCTGACGGTGCCCTTGACGTTTCATGTAGTGTTTACGACGGCGCATTTTGAAAATGCCGACCTTGTCGTGCTTACCATGCGCCACAACCGTGACTGTGACCGTTGCGCCGGACACCAAGGGCGTGCCAACCTTGATCTCGCTGCCGTTACCGACTGCCAGAACCTGGTCGAACACGATCTCTTGGCCTACGTCCGCAGCAATCTGTTCTACTTTAATTTTTTCGCCGGAAGCAACACGATATTGTTTGCCGCCGGTTTTTATGACCGCGTACATGCTTGACCTCTTCACTTAATCTGCAGACCAATTTCCACAGAGCCCTAGATTCTAGCATTCTTTGCCGACAAGCTGCGCAAGCCCTGCTATCTATCTCATAACGGGTTTGCGACCTTCATATAATTGGCCAACTCCCGGTTTCATATTTTGTCCGTCAACTCATCCCGCACAGCCGACACCCTCGCACTCATTGCCGATGACATGCGTGAGGTAGATCTCGTCATAGCGCAACGACTCGCCTCCGGCGTGCCATTGGTAAGCACGGTGTCGCAGTACATCATCTCGGCTGGCGGCAAGCGATTGCGACCGGCCATACTGCTGCTGGTCTGCGGCGCACTGGGTTACCGCGAGGCACAGCGCTTCAATATGGCGGCCGTGGTCGAGTTCATCCACACCGCCACCCTACTGCACGACGATGTAGTCGACGAATCCACGCTGCGCCGCGGGCGCCCCACCGCCAACGAAGCCTTTGGCAACCCGGCCAGTGTGCTGGTAGGTGACTTCCTGTACTCCCGCGCATTCCAGATGATGGTGGATGCGAAGGACATGCGCATCATGCAAACCCTGGCAGATGCCACCAACGTGATCGCCGAAGGCGAAGTCATGCAGTTGGTGAACATGCACGACGCCTCACTCGATGTGACGGCGTACTTGAAGGTCATCCGCTCCAAAACCGCCAAACTGTTTGAGGCCAGCGCGCGCTTGGCTGCATTGCTGTCCAATAGCAGCCCCGAAGTGGAGCAGGCCTGTGCAGACTACGGCCAGGCGCTGGGCACGGCATTCCAGGTCATTGACGACGTACTCGACTACGACGGCGATGCCACCGAAATGGGAAAGAACCTGGGCGACGACCTGCGCGAAGGCAAGGCCACACTGCCGCTGATTGCCGCCATGCAACGCGGAACTCCTGCCCAGTGCGCACTGATACGCCAAGCCATTGAGACCGGCGAAACTGAGCGCCTGGAAGAGATCATCGCCATCGTCAAAAGTACGGGCGCACTGGACGTCACCCGCCAGGCTGCGGCAGCCGAGGCACAGCGCGCAATAGAGGCAACAAAGCACTTCCAGCCCAATGCCTACACCGATGGTTTGCTACAATTAGCGGCTCAATTATTGGAGCGCCGCTCTTAACCCACGCAGTGGGATATGTAGTTCTGGCATCGCTTCTGCGGGGTGTAGCTTAGTCAGGTAAAGCGCTACGTTCGGGACGTAGAGACCGGAGGTTCGAATCCTCTCACCCCGACCACCCCCGTAAGTGGTTGATTTAATTCAGATTTTTTATTCTTAAAAATCGCAGCCTGGTCCAAACGCTGGTCCATTTCTCACAAGGAATGACCCGTGCGCATGCCACCCTACCTGCTGCTCCGCCCCAGCGGATACTATTTCCGCTTCGCCGTCCCCCACGATTTGCGCCCGCACATTGGCAGGACGGAAATCCGCAAATCCCTGTGCACCCACGACCGTAGACGGGCGCTGCTGATGACCGCTAACATGTCGGCCAACGTCCAGCAAAAAATTCAGGCATTCAGGATAGACATGTCTCAGCTCCCAAACATTGATTTCGACAACCTGCGCGCATTTGAAATTGAAAGCCTGGAAATCGGCGGCGCCAAACTCACCGGAGTCAAGGTAGATAGCTCCAAGCCGCTGGATGTCGCCGCGTTCACGAAGGTTCTGGAAACGCTCAGAGCCTCCTATGCCGCTGAAGCTGAAGCAGAAGCAAAACTCGCCGCGCCACCACAACAGCAGCAGCCCGAACTGCAACCCAGTGCAGGTGCTGGCCAGAACATGCTGTCGCAGATTTTTCCGATCTATCTGCGCCTGCGCGAAAAGGCCGGCATCAGCCAGCACAGCCTGGATGACTTCACTTCAGCCTACAACCTGCTCATCGATGTGATTGGCGATAAGCCGATTACCCATTTGTCTCAGGATGACGCCAACCATTTCGTGGACGTCGTCCAGCAGCTTCCACCCAACCGAAACAAGGTTGCCGCCTATCGCGGAAGGTCCATCGACGAGGTGCTCAAGATTCGCCGCGATCTGGAAGAGACCGAGAACCGCAAACGGAAGCTCAACTCCGACGCACCCTATATCCCAGCGGATTTCAGCATGTCGCCGCGCACGGTCGACAAGCACATCAGCATTCTGGGAACATTCTTCAAATGGGCCATCGGCAAAGGCTATGTCCATGGCAAGAATGTGTTTGAAGGCCAAAAAATCCAGACCGCAGCCCAACGCGAGGCTGATACTGGGGCCGCTCGGCAACCGTTTTCTGACGATGACCTTCGGAAGATTTTTAGCCCCGAGAGCTATCGGACCAGGAAGAGTCCTCACGACTTCTGGTTCCCGCTGATCGGTCTTTTCAGCGGCTTGCGGCTTAACGAAATTGCCCAGCTCTACCTCACGGACATTGCCGAGGTGAACGGCGTATGGACATTCGACATCAACAAGAATGCACCAGATAAGAAACTAAAGAATGTGACCTCCAGGCGCCTGGTTCCAGTACACCCGCAGCTCTTGGCACTGGGCTTTCTGGAGTTTCTTGAGGACATGAAAAAGTTGGGCAAGCCCAGAATGTTTTCGCAGCTCTCCTACGTGGAAGGCAGCTATGGCCGACAGCCGGGCAGAAGTTTTGCGGACTACCTTACCTCCATCGGGATCACGGAGAAGGAAAAGGTGTTCCACTCCTTTCGCCATACGTTTAACGACAATTTAAAACAGGTTGCGCTGCTCGCCGATGAAGCCCGTTCCGAGTTGATGGGACACGCACACCAAAGCATCAATGCCAATGTCTACGCATCAACGCATCGGCTCGCCAACAAGCGACAGTTCATCAACCAACTGAGATTTGACGGACTGACGCTTGACTACCTCCGATACGAATCTGGCCGGTTTGATGGGCAGTTCGCAGGGAACGAGTCTCAGACAAAATCCCAAAAGGCATCTTACGAAAAGCACCTGGCAGCGAAATTGGCTAGAGAAGAACGGAATCGCAGTGCTGGAAAACCAATTCCGAAATAAAGCCTCTCGCCCCAGCGGCACCCTCCCCGATCAAATTTTGGGCAGGGCCGTCGCATCCAGCTGATGCGTGTTCAGCGCCGCCCTCGCCTTCTGGGTCTGCGAACTCAGACTCAGTTGCACCACCTGGTTCTACGGCCTCACGATCTGCTCACGCAGTACCAGGCATTGGTCGTACCGCTGGCCTTAAACAGCGGCGTGAACACCAAATTGGCCAGCCTGCCTGGCTGTTGCCGATCACAGGGCCTACCTATATCTGGCTAAAAAATGCCGTTGTCCGAGGCATCTTTTGCCTGCTCTGGTCGCCTCGCGGGCAGCCCCACCTGACGCCGTACCGGTTCAAACCGAAAGTTTCCAAGTAAAATCAAAAAATGGAGAAAGACTTGGAAATTCGAGAAATCGATCCCGATGCTGCGCGCCAGTACATTGATGCACGCTCGGCATTCTTGGAACTCGAACGCACCAAGAAAACCGCACTCCAGGTCCGTGGCGGAATGGTATGGAAAACGGTCAAGGGTACAGACTACCTCATTCGCACCACGCCTGCGGGTGGCCAGTCCAGTCTGGGCGCCAAGTCCGACAAGACCTTGGCAATGTTTGAGAAATTCACGCAACAAAAGACGAACCTTACCGCTCGCCTCGCAAGCTTAAAAGATGCAGTCACCAAGCATGAGCGAATGAACCGGGCACTGCGGGTTGGCAGAATGCCCAACATCGCCGTCGCCATATTGAACCGCATCGCCAACGCTGGATTGGACGAACACTTTCGGGTCGTCGGTACACACGCCCTATATGCCTACGAGGTCGCAGCGGGAGTCAACCTTTCGAGCGATGTCACCTCGACACGAGACATTGACTTGCTGTGGGATACGCGTAAGCGCGTTATATTTGCCCAGCGCCTGGCCCTGGATTCCCCATCCATGTTGGAGGCTCTCCGAAAGGCGGACAAGACCTTTGAGCTGCGGGAAGACCAGAAATACACGGCAGTTAATGGGGATGGCTTTGAAGTAGACATCATTCGCCGAGTAGCCCAAGAAAACGATCCCCACCCAATCCGATTGAGCGAGTCGGAAGAGGACTTCTGGGTGGTTCAAGCTCGACGTGCCGCCGATTTGCAAAACGCCTCGGCGTTCAGTGAAATCGTCGTTGCCGTCAACGGCACAATGGCAAGGATGCACACCATTGATCCGCGAACGTTCGTGGATTTCAAGCGGTGGATGGCCCAGCAGACGGATCGGGAGGCCATCAAACGCCGGCGCGACATGTTGCAGGCGCAGACTGTCGAATGGTTGGTCCGGGAGCGACTTCCACAATTGCTGCGGTAGGCAAGTAGCGGCAGTCGGGCCAGTTGATTCGGATGATTTCGGCCACACACATACATCGAAAAGAGCGCGTGGTTTATGAACCAGCCAATTAAAGCCATTCCAAATTTCATCAATGAGGCACAGGAACGGGCCTACTGGGAAACGCGCGGCTCCACCGAATACCTTGCTTGGTCAACGGTAAAAGCCTTGGATGCCAACTTCGTACAACGCCTTAAATCATTGACCAGTGACATCGAAGTCGATCTTGATGCCCCTCTGTCAACAGAGGACGAATGAACGTTTACAAGAGAATCAAAAAACTCGAACTTGAACCGCCCCGAGTTTTGAGCATGCCTCCCGCCCCAGCGACACCCTTACAGAGAGCTGTAAGCCGACCAATCGGTCGCTACGAACTGTTGGGTCCCAGTTTGAGCTTTGTATATTTCTTCAAACTCACACAAACTTTCAAGTTATCTTCACCGATCAATTGGGCAACCCAATTTACTTGATGCGGTCGAACTTGCATTCTTGCAACCCGCAACGCCTGAAATGTTGCATTGGCGAGCGCTTTTCGTCCGAGCACAGTTTGCACTGGCTCGTTGGACAGAATATCTACAGTTGTAACTAGCCTCACCGCTCCAAACCGCTCTCCTGCGATCCGTGTAGCTTTCTTCTCGTCAATAGCGGCCGAAAACTCGTTGCAATATGCAAATGCAAGAGTTGCAGCCTCACCATCACCGAGAGAATCCGATGTACTGCCTGAAACCAAACTAAAAAAATTCTCTAACGATAGGCCAGCCAGTTCCTTAGTCTGTAAAAGATTTGAACTAATCAACTCACTCAAAAGCTTAGATTCTTGCCGGCCATTTACCGAGCCCTGCTCGATTTCACGCACGACATTGCCAGTAACGAAGAGATTCACCGTCAATGCCTGCAGAATTTCGGCCGCATATCCGGTCGCAAGTAGATTAATTATTACGCTGGCGTCCAGAACGACAGCTTTATCTTGATCAGTAAGGCAGCTTGAAAAGGTCATCTATTTCATCCTCTTCGGCCTCATCGAGCATTTCACGAATCTTTTCACGATTTAGTTTCAGCATTTCCGACATCTGGCCTTCGCTGATCAGATCCTTCTTCCAAGCTTCAATCGCTAGCAGGAAAAGTCTAGAGGATTGCGCTCCATCAAGCGGAATTTTTTCATGTGCCACTGAACCAAGAACCTGACGTACCTGTTCGTCGGTAATACCACCGTTGTCTACGAACCAATCCCAAGTTCCCTTCTTCGTCAGATCTAACTCTTCGAGCCTTAGTACCATTGCTTGACGGGATACGCCAAAGAAGCTGGCCAATAAAATGACATGCCGTCGAGTCAAATGAGTTGAGCCTAAAGTTAGATCCTTGAATTTCTCCATGACAGCACGGACCGGCATAAGAAACGCACTAGCAAATGCGTTGGCATAACGCTCCTCGCGAGAATTCTCATACTTTTCGTCTTGATAGACCTCTGGTCGACGTCGAGTCCCAATAAAGTGCCCCAGCTCATGAGCGCCAGTTAGAGTTTTTCGGTCTTCCCGATGACATGAATTGATCAGTATGCAGGCACCAACCGCCTCGTCGTAAGCAAATAGTCCTGATACCTTGGTATCCAGTTTTCTGGAATAGATCCGAACGCCAAGCTGCAGCTCTAGAAGTGCGAAAAGGTTTTGAATAGGTCCTTCCCCGAGTCCGAGCCAATTGCGCAAGCTTTGCGCATCTTGTTCTGCTTGCTTGCGAACATCGCCCGGAAGAATAGTTTTTTCCACAGGGTAGTTGTAGGACTTCTTAATGCCCAAAATGTTTTCTAGTTCCACCTCGGCCCTAACCAAATCATTCAGCATTCGCGCCGCCTGCTCGATACCTGTACCCACGGTCTCCGGAAGTGAGCGAAAGCGCGGGACCAAATCCACGTGAACGGCATCTCGGCGCAATAGAGAATTTGCAGATATTCCGTATAAGCGGCTAAGTTCCTGAATCTCTTCTAGCCTTGCAGCACGTTGCCCCTTCTCAATGGAGACAAGCGTAGTACGCGCGATGCCTGCGGTCTTTGCTGCAACATCTTGAGTAATGTTGGCGGTCTCCCGTGCTATCTTCAATCTTTCGCCCAATTCTATTTGGCTAAATTCATAGTTTGGCTTACTCATGATGCACCGTCTATCCATTTCTTTACGAACGACCTTGATCCAAGATCATCGGTGAATGCCGCCCATTCGACAGCGTGTTGCCGCAGAAGTCGGTCAAGATTTTTATTCACAGCTTCCGTCGGTTCAGACAGCGCGCGGGCCAGTTCGTTCGCGCCGCGTCGCTTGACGAGTTCATACTGCGCTGAATCGCGAAGTGAAGCAAAGTGTTCAAAGTGGAGTACCCCAGCAATGGAGTATTCCCGCAGAGCGGGCGTGAAGTTAGTAAATTCCTTTGCCGCTCCATCTTCCCAGGTGGGAGTTTTCAGTGATTCCCATACATAGTTTTTAGATGGCTCACTTAAGCCTGCCGCATGGACACTGAGACGACGGAGCACACAAGCCGCACAAACTCCGCATTGCCGTCTTTCACCTGAGACAGCAACCTGTCGAGATTGCTGCCAGCACGATCTGGTATTTGCCCACTGTACGTCAATACCACAAACATCTACGTACTCACGCAGAGTCTCCCCTTTAGTCATCCATAACCGAGGAAATTGGTATTTAATCTGATATCCGAGCAGCGCATTAAAGAAACGTGCCATCAATGCGGCAAAGACAGGATGGCTTCGATAATCTTCATAGCCCTGCCCAACAGGGAGAAAAGCTGGCGCCAGGGCACCTTGACCACTCTCCGGAATAATGACTGCCCGAACGTCGATCAAATAAGCGGCCATAGTGGATACAACGCTGAATTTGAATCCTCGGCTCCGTGCACTACTTTCGGCATTCCTGCCGCCTTCAAGTTTTACGGTATACGGCAGCGAGGCAAAAGGCATCTCGCGACGATCTTTTTTTGAAATATCGTGCTGCTTGCTACCTACCCTCACACGTACCAGCCGAGTACCAAGACGGTGACTCTCCAATCCAGCTACCGCACGGGAGTCCATTCCATCGCTAAATGCGATGACGGCTTCTGCATTTAGAGGAAACCTCATGCGATCCTGGGCGGGAGGGGTTGCCGGAACCTTGCGAGGACGAAATTCAAAGTGCCAGTCATCCCCGGTAAGTAAATTCAACGCTGCCACCAAAGCGTGGGTGACTGTCTTATTCGACCATTTGTCGAAATCATGAACAGGGATATAAACAGAAAATTTTCGCCCCCAATTCATTGCACTGCGGGCAAGACTTCGATCACAGAATTCAACTACGGCAGCCACCACAAGAGAGTCATACGCCGCCGTATCCCACTTAATGGATGAAAACGATTCAAGAGCCTCAAGGTCAAAATCAATGTTTTTGCCGAGTCGGCATGCAACCATACCTTTGCGTCGACGTGCCCCAGCTTCGACCACATCAACGACCAATTCTTTAAGAGGCAATAGGTTCATCACAAGGGCACTCCTTCATCAAGATGGATTTTCTTTTTCAAGCGTTGGGTTCCTGATGATTCAGAGGCGGCAAGCATCGAGCCCAATCTGCCTTCTGAAAGACTAGATATAGCGGCATTAAGTCGCTTGCTCACGTTGTCTGACCGTCGTTGATTTGACTCCCGAAGATAGTGTTCTTCAACCGACCGAACATTTGCGAAGCCACGATCTTTAGCAGCGAGGCCAATTGCATCGTAAAAAGCATCCAAGCCAAATCTGCCATCGGAGATGAGATCTATGCTCCATCCAATTGCGTTCATTCCAAATACGGAGCCAGCCGCCAAAGCTTTCGCATCGTCAAGCTCCTGAAGAGCAATTTCACGGAGCCCGAGGGAGTTGTCGCGCCCGGTAAAAATCGACTTCAATGCGTCAATGAGTGACCATTTCACTTCGTTTTTGAAGTCGCTGGCAAGCGCACCCGCAGCAGCCTCTGCTATCTGCTCAGCATCGTAGGTACTCTGATCTGCGCGTTTGGCCAGTTCCTTCCACGACTTTCGCATCGGCAGACTTCTATGCGGTCCATCACTCATGATTTTGCTCCATTTGTCAGAATTTAATCAGAAAAATAGGACAATGTCAAAAATTATCATCGAAGGAAGTGAACCAAGACCGCCCCGCCCTTATTCGAAGACATTTCGCCATGGGAGCAAACGGCAAAAAGCCTCCCGCCCCAGCGACACCCTCCCGCCATCAAACCTTGGGCTTGCCCGTCGCATCCAACTGATTCGCATCCAACACAGCCCTAGCCTTCTCGATCTGCAAGCTCAAACTCAGTTGCTCCATCTGGTACTGCAACTTCACGATCTGCGCATGCAACACCTCGTAGTACATGGTGTTGGTCGTGGTCCTGGCCTTGACCATGAGCTTGGATACCAGATTGGCCAGACTGCCCAGCTGCATTTCCATGCCGATGGCGGTGGCTGATGTCATCGGAATGCTGGCAAATTGAACGACAGTGTTGCCTTCCGATTCTTTGGTCGGTGTTGATACAGGATGGCGGACACCATGGTCGGCCTGTTGAACTTGAGTGCTGGCCACAGTGGCGGCATTGGCTTCTGCTGGCATGGTGCGTGGCACCGCAGGTTTTGAAGCCGTTTTGGCGGGTTCAGTGGGCTTCTGTGCGGATAAGTTCGGCATGGTGCCGGGTGGTCCCTTGGCACCGCCTTTGCGACGGATGGTTCGTTTGAACGTGGTCTTCTTCTTGTAACGCTTGGCGAAGTACTCAGCCCTCTCAAGGGTCAGCTTTTCCAAGGTGCCCTTGGCTTGGGTATATTCCTCTGCAGTGAGTTTCTGGGGCTGTTGTGCCTTCTTATGTTGCTCCACCAGTTGCTGGTAATCGGCACCCTCCTGGAACAAGGGTCCCATGAGCCTCTTTGCTTTGGCACTGCCCGGTAGCCTGATGGAGATGTAGTCCTTGCCAACACGGGTGACTTCACCATAGTTGTCTTCCAGATGGGTGATGAGTTCATCGCGGTCCATGATTTTTCCGCTGACGATGTGGCTGTGCAGCTCCTTGGCCAACAAGGTCTTGACCTTTCTGGACTTTTTTCCTGCTTGTGATTTGGCTTCAAATTCGCTGAGTGCCACCTTCAAGGGATCAGGCGTGACCTGGTTGTAGCCCATGGCGTGGTTGATGACTTGCGTGAATGCCAGGAAGTGCTGGATGTTTCTTTTGCCTGGTGGATGGATGTTGAGTTGTCTGCCAGTCTGCATTTCCGTGCCAGCCACCACAAAGTGCAATTCAAGATTGCCTTTGTCACGGTGGGCAATCCAGGCATCGGCATAGTTGTCGCAGTCTTTCAAGCCAGGAAGAAAGCTGGCTTTGAAGGCATCCATGATTTTTTGGATTTGCGCTGCATCGGGCTGTTCGGTGTCACGAAAGCTGATAGCCCCTGACACGTATTTGTGTTTACGGTCGGTGCCGTTGGAGACCAGTTGGAACAGACTAGGTGAACCATGCAGCCATTCGGGGGTGACTGATCGTGGTTTGCCGGTGTGGTCATTCTTGCCCATCAGGTAATTGATGGCGGACTTGGCACTGCCCGTGCCGGTGTTGAACACGCGGACCATCATGATTGCACCTGTGCGCGAATGATGCTTTGGTAGTGCTGGTCCATGGCGGTGAGTCTGGACTCCACTTTGCAGAGTTCTTCCAGCATGGCGGTGGACACGTCCTCGTCGCTGTTCAAGGCTCTGGCGATCTGGTTGACGTTGTTGCCGATACGGGCCAACTCGGCAATCATGGCTTTGCTGGTGTCTCGCTCCTGGCGGATATGCTGGGTGACTGCCATGCCGCCGTAGACCAGTTTGTTACGGGCGTATTGGGCCAGGGAGTTTTCTTCGGCAAGCAGCGCTTGTGTGACGAGGGTGCTGTGCTCTGCGGGTGAGAGGCGCAGTTCAAAACGCAGGGTTCTCAATTCTTGGTTTTGTTCGATGCCAGACTGGCCGACTTTTTTCTTCTTCTGTGTCATGGTGACCTCCTTTGGTTTTTTTGCTTTTGTGAGGCTTGCGCCTCTTCCTTTCTGATTGGTTGTTGTTCCGTGCGCGGGTAGAGCATTCACGGGTTGATGGTGCTCACGGGGGACTGGGGAAACACCCCAGATCATTCGATAACCCGAAACGCAATATTTGCGACGGGTTATAGATTGACCTTGCTGTGTACCCCTCACACAGCAATGCCTGCCTATATCTTGGGTTTGCTGAGTGGCTTGTTGACTGTCCCTCCACCTGCATCACCACCCTTGTCACTCCTGCCGTCTGAACCCGATGTCCCTACCGGGTGAATGCCGAGGTGCTTGTGACGTAGCTCTGCGATCAATGAACGGCTGCGCTCTTGCGACGGTATGCGGATGCCGTGCTTGTACCAGTGGCAGAGTTTGGGATCAGCTGAACAGATTGCTGGACCGTTGTCACGGTGCAATGCCCCATCGATGAAGTAGTAGCTTGTGCCGTCCGAAGTTTCTAGGGCTGGGCCATCCTCACGATGCAATCTGCCGTCAGTGATGTAGATGTTTGTTCCGTCTGGGAACTGTAGATTTTCTTGCATATGATTTCCTCCTGCTGAACAAGTTACAGGAATGAATTCGAATAGCAAGGGGTTCTGGGGAGTGAAATGGGTGGGTGTTATTGGACGGCGGAAGTGACCAGGTTCTGCATTGGAAATGAATTAGTTGTCAGCCAATTTTTCGCAGGCGGTAACCAACGGTATCAGAGAGCTATAAACTCAGTGTAATAGAGCAGCAATTGGCTGTAAATACAGCAAGTCAATAGATGCGCCCTTTAGTCGACACGAAAATCCAGAAGGAACCTCTCGTTTTCTAAACATAAAGTATGAAAAAAATAATTTTGTTGATTGCCAGTGCGACAACGATAGTCTTTGCAAGCGCACAGACGCCTTCGTATCCAGCGACATTTTTTAGATTTCCAACGGACATGATGACACCCGACATTCCGAAAGGAGCACTGGTTGTAATTGAACCATCAGCTGGAGATATTAAGCGCGGGGACATCATTGCTTATGTCGCCACAGAATCAAAAGTTCAATTTATCAAACGTGTCGTTGCCATCCCAGGAGACAGTATAGAAAGTACCACGCAGGCCGTGATGATTAATGGGAAAATTCAACCGGGATTTGTGCGAAATGGAGCTTCAGAACCATCAGAGTATTTGGGGTCAGAAAAATTTCCGCCACTCGGACAAACGCTCACCGTAGAAAGAGATCATTTCTACGTACTCTCCAATACCGTGCGCGATATGTTTGACTCACGAAGCAACGGAACTATCAAGATTGATCAGGTAACCGGGAAAGTATATCTGTGGCAAGACGTTCTTCAGGTTGAAGGCTGGCCAAAAGTATTTTTGTCACGCAGCATTTTGAACATTAAAGGGTTTCTCCCCAGGGAAATTGCCGAGGGATTTCTTCTAGAGGATCTATCCATCAAAGGTGATCGTACGATGCATAGCTCTGTCCGCCTGATCAATATTATAGACAGTAGCGCACTTGACGCGAAGCTTGTTCAGTTTGTTCAAAGTCGCAAGTCGGTATATTGCAATGGTGCATTTGAACCAAAGCTGTTTGGAGTGTCTGCAAGCTATTCTATCGTTTCGAACAAGGGGCAAGGCATCTTGGAATTTGAGTTTACCCCAGAGAGTTGTCAGTAGAAGTTGTTCGACGGCACAGTGATTGGCGTGCACTCACGTAATGGAGGATAATTTAGTCGCATTTTAGTCAAGGGATTTGAATAGACTAAATAGAGGTTAGCCCTTATTGGAAGTCTCTGCTGCTTCCAACATTTCCAAAAACATATCAGCGTCTTTCTGTATGCTTCCAGAGTAGCGATCTAGGTTTGAAAGTTCTACTACCAGTTGCTCAAGTGCTGTGACCTCATCGACCGACAGGTACCGTGTCGCCATACTACTTAGCTCGACGGCCTTTGCTTTGTAAGTTTCGTCTCGCTGCGCCACCTTTGACAAGATAAAAGCTAGCCCCATGCTACGTGGAATACCCTGTCCTTCATAGTACAACTGAGCCAACGCTAGTTGCGCTTCTTTATCACTCATGGCAGCTGCTTTCTTAAAGTATTGAGCAGCTTTCAAAAAACTCTGCTCTCTTATATAGATTTTCGCAAGCCCCTTGTACGCATCTGATTTCCAATAGTTATTGGGAATCGCCAATGCTTTTTCATACCAAAGTATCGCAAGCTTGGTATCGCGATTTACACCCGTGCCATCGGCCAGCATTGCTGCAACTTTTTCCTGGGCGAATGCACCACCTCTATTTGCGGCCTTCTCATAAGATTCAAATGCCTTTGAATAATTTTGCGCAACTCCTTCCCCGCGAAAATAGCGACCACCTTTGCGTGTCAATGCATCCACATTTCCTTGCATTTCCGCAAGTTCAAATAGAGCATTTGCCTTTTGTGCATCGACTGGTACACCCTTTCCATCTTCCAGCATTGTTCCCAGTACATATTGGGCCTGCGAATTGTTCTGTTCAATTAGCGGCTCTAGAAGCTTGAGTGCGAAAGGGAAGTCTTCGTCGTCGTAGTTGTGCACAAAGTGCTCCGCAACTTCTATAGGAGATACTGCGTAAACATCGCCTCGCTTTGTCGCAGTAAGATCAAGGATCTCCAACTGATTGTGATTGCCAACGCTAGCGCCAAGTAATTGACTCGCAAGCTTAGAGGCTACCGCGATTTCATACGGACTTAGCTTCAATTTGAGTATTTGCACAAAAGCAACCGCGGGGTTGTCAGCACGCGGCATACCAAGTTTGAACTCGTCCGGATATTTAGTGGCGGAGAGCTTTGCCAAGGCAAGTGCGATAACCGAATTTTTCTTGACTCCGGAGCCGTCATCGTACATTTGTGCAAGTGCAAAAAGATTCTCGCCAACAGCGCCAACTGACTTGCGCAGCCAATAATGTGCTTTGACGAAATCCTGAGGAACACCTAGGCCATCTTTGTACATGACACCAAGCTTGCCCTCGAAACCAAGATTACCTTGTGCCACCAGACCAGAAAAGAGTTCGAATGCCTTCTTGTAGTCTTTATCGACACCCACTCCCTCTAGATACAAATTGGCCATATAGTCTCGTCCAATCGGATCATCTAGCGATGCAGCCTTTTGAAACCAATACGCGGCGAGCTTGGGATCGCGGGTAACCTGCTGCTCGCCATAGAGATAAAGACTTCCAATTTTTGCGATTGAGGCGACGTCGCCTGCCTCGGCGTCGACAATTCGCGCTTTAACGGCATTGGGCAAATTTGCATGTTTTTCATTGAATAGAACTGCTTCCGTAGTGGCTCGATCCAAAGTTGCAAGAAAACTGTTGGGGTTATGCAAATCTTTAGCCAACTTCAAAATTTCTTCTAAGGTCTTGGCCCCAAAACCACCATCAGCCCGAAGTTGTGCCTCCGACAAAAATCCCGAAGTTACATAGAGTGCGTGAGAAATAACTACGCTTTGAGGGACACCAAGACCATCGTCATATTTTTTTGCCAGCAAATAGTAACTCTTGGAATTTGAACGCTCAGCAAGAACGCGAAGCCATTTGATCGACTCTTGTTGGTTTTTTGGAGCGCTTTCGCCCTTTTCATAAAGAACAGCAAGAATGAGCATTGCATCTTCATTACCAGCATTCGCAGCCATTTGAAATAGGCTGAATGCCTCCGTCTTGCTTTGTGGGTCACCCTGCCCTGAATTAAGCACTCTTGCGAGTAGAACCTGAGCCTCAGTAGAACCTTGCTTTGCTAGCAGTCGCAGCTCGATAGTGGCTACATTGAAGTCGTTTCGCTTTATTGCATCCAGTGCCTCTGGCATACCTGCTTGTGCAGCCATGGCGTATGCCGCGAAGAGTGCAGCAATTTGGCGTACTTTCAGAATCATTGATGTATGTCCTTGTCTATGTGCCGGCATGGGGGGCTGCCGACGCCTTTGCAAAGCTATTCAGGCTTATGTGTAGGCAGATCACTGTATTGGATGCTGAAAGGAGAAAACATCCAAATTCTGTTTTTAAAAGTTCCATTGTGCTGTCAAGCAATTCTTTCGGAACATCGAACGCATGCCACTATCTACTTCCTCCCCCGCACCCCCTCACAAATCCTCTCCACCACATCCACCACCATGGCCCGGTCCTTCTTGCTGAGGGTACTGAGCAATGTTGCGATGTGTTCGGCCTGATCGCTGCTGCGTTCACTGGTTTCGATCACCAGTGCATCAATCCCGCATCCAAAGATCTCCGCCAGTTCGGCCAGACGTACCACCGTCGGGATAGTCAACCCACGCTCCATGCGTGATACGGCTTCCATGCCGATCCCCAACTCCTCAGCCACTTGATCCTGCGTGAATCCAGCCGCCTGTCTGCGCTTGGCGATGCACTGACCAATCAGTTGCCCGATGGATTGGTCTTTGGATGGAACTTGTTTTGTTGCCATGGCTGTTGGTGTTCCTGGTCAGAGATAAATAGTTCACCCCATTTTATTGACTGTCAACCTTTCGGGTGAACATGCGTTAAAGTTGAAAATCACCCTTGTAGGTTGAATTTGATCATGTTTTCAACTTTTCTCATGCTTTGGAAGGACTGGCAATGCGGTTTTCAAGTTTTCTCGCCATCGGGGCGATGTGCATGGCTCTTGTGGCCTGCGGTGGTGGCTCGGATTCATCCACAGCTGACAACACCAATAACGGCACAGTGCCTTCGGCCTGCGCGATTGCAAGCACCGATCCAATGTTGGTGGTGTCATTGAACGGCGTGGTGGGGTCTGCCCAGTTTTCTGGTGGCGGTAGCCAACTGAACTATTCCGGTGGTCTTACAGGATCCCTTGGTTTGGTTCAGGATGGCAGCAGTGCTGCCTGTCTGGATACCGCAGGCAACAGCGCCAGCATGCGCACGGCCATGCAAACAGGCTCCACAGGCATGGGGGTTTCCCATGTCACCGTGGCTGGTGTGAACCAGCCTGCTTTGCTCTTGAACACGAACGGGCTTGCATCCAATGGGGCCTTGTCTGCACTTCAGGGCAACTACGTTGTGCTGCGCTACCAGCAAGATACCAGCGGCGGCGGTCAGATTCGCATGTCGTATGCCACCTTCACCATTGACAGCAGTGGCAACTGGAGCATGTGCAAGAACACCGCGAGTTGCTCAACCCCCACGGCTACAGGAAGCTTTGCAGCCACTGCTGGCAGTTCCAACGCCTTTGACCTGTCCTCCGGTGGGCTGGTGCGTGCCAAGGCCTATCTGATGGGCACAGATGCCAACCGTGTGCTGGTGGTGGCCGAAAACGACTCCGGTGGTGGCGGGGTGGTCACTGGCCTTTGGGTGGGTACGCCACAGTCGGCATGGTCCCCGGTGGCAGGCAGCTATGTGATGAATTCCAGCGATGGTGTTCAAAGCAGCCTGTCGGTGTCATTTCAAAACCTGGTGGTGGATGGTCAAAACCTTGCACTGACGGCGGATAGCCCCATCACAGGCGTGGCCACGACGACGGCCTCCAATAGCAACATCAACTATCTGGTGTCTTCCCCCGCTGGCCTTGTGGTGACAGGCAACAACGAGGCCAACAACTTTGCCAATGGACCGGGCTACTTCTCCTTCGGGGTGAAGCCTTGAGGCCGACGACTGAGGAACAAGCGTTGACTGCAAAGCCCGTTCAGTTTGAATCCCGCGATGGTCACTTGCGTGCACAGATGCGGAGTGACGAGCAGGGACGGGAAGAACTGTTTGTCTATGACCACCGAGGCAACTTGCTGGATGTGCTGAGCAAGGTGGAGGGTCTTGCTCCAGCGGCACCCACCCATGTTCCCAGCGGGCACAGCCCATCAACCTGAGTAACAGGATGCCGCATAGGTCGGCATCTGTGCTCAGGCCGGTGTTCAGGGAGCAATTTCACACCGAGGGTCTCGCCCGAGCAGGAGGCTCCCTGCATCAAAACCCCAACAACCAACGATCCACCAAGCACCATCAGACGAAGGAACTCACCATGAAATGCGACTACTGCAATTCAGACCACACCCGCAGGATTTTTGAGATTCACAACGCGGGCACTTCCATTTCCACGGGCAGTGGTTTTGGCTACGCCACAGACGGTCAAGTGATCATGACCAACACCACCACGGTGAGCAAGACACTGGAGGCCGCAGGCCTTGAGCCACCGAAGAAGTTCAACTACTCCAGCGTCTACATCGCATTTGTAGTCATGCTGTTTGCGTTGATGAACTTTCCGCCACCATGGATGTGGCTGCTGGTCTGCCCGGCCATGGTGTATGCCGCCTACCAATACCCCATCATCTGGAACCATCGCAACCGTGTGTTTCCCGACGTAATGCGGCACTACATCAACCAGTGGAAGTGCGGGGACTGCAAGCGCGTCTTCATCGATCCGTCGTTCAAATGGACCGAAGGAGTCAGGGACTGGGTCTGGAGGGAAGTGCTGGCACGGAACTTCATGTTGACTAAAACCGTGAAGGTAATGTTCAGCGTGGCAGGGCTGTTCTTCATCTACCCGTTCATCCTCAGCTTCTCACTGGTGCGGCAAATGCCCTATCTGGGTGGATTTTTGAGGGAGTACCTGTTTGCCTTCATTCTGGTGACCATCGCCGCAATCAAAGCCTACAACGCTGCCAAGAAGCGCAACGCCAAGTAAAACCGAAGAACGAGCGCAAAGAATCTAGCGGCCAATTTTTAATCCCATCTTTTGTTGGATGGATGTTCATTGGTCCTTGGGTGTGGATTTATTGGGTTTTGTTCTGAAGGATTTCTGTTCCCACTGGGTGAATTACCTGATGTGAGGCGTTGTGGACTTCTGGATTGAATATCTAGCATCATTCAAGGCAATGTAAACGGCAGGCGATTTAGAGTATTTTGAAGAGTAATCCACCAGCCCATTTTTATCTTCATCCCTGGTTGATTAGATATTCATCGGTGCTGGTAGATGAATTCATTGGGTATTCCTGCTGGGAACCATCATTCCCACTTGGTGAATTACCTGATGTGAGGCGTAGTGGACTTTCATACTGGGATAAGTGTCACGACCCGAACGAAAGCCACAAGGGCGTAATGCCATAGGCAGCTGGGTGATATGGGCACTGTGTGCCTGAAACACAATACAAGGCTGGGCGGCTTCCATGCTGAAACGCAAACGGACACCTCCTACGGTGAGACCTATTATTTGTCAATATGCATTGGATTCAATTTATTTTAATATATTTTGAATTAATTGCGGTCAATCTATTGACACGGCCGATATTATTTTGCACAATGCAATCTACAGCGACGAAACCCTTAATATTGACGACCGACTAATTTAATTAGCGAAGACCACTTATTTAATAGCGACTCCCTCCCCCATTCATAGCGATCAACCCAACAGGCGGGTTCTTACAACGCTTTTTTGAATTGGAGAACGCTATGAATAAGCAGAATAATATCGGTTTGGTTACCCCCATTGCTGGGGCTGTGTCTTTGGTTTCTTCCTCCCAGAATGCTGGTGTCATGTCCCTTGCGGACTTGAGCTCTCTGGAAATCCACGAAGTTGCTCACCTTTTTCCTGAAATGCAGGAGAAGGAGTTCGCTGAGCTGAAGGAGGACATCCGTATCAACGGGCTTCAAATGCCCATCTTGACCTGCGGCGGCAAAGTGGTGGACGGTCGCCACCGTCTTCGTGCCTGTATCGAGTTGGGCATTGTTCCCCGCTTTGAAGAGATTCAAGCTGCCAATGATTCCATCTGGCACACAGTGGTCAGTATCAATTTGCACCGCCGTCATTTGACGGAAAGCCAACGCGCCGTGATTGGTGCCCACTTGACCAATTCCTCTATTGGCAGCAATCAGCATACCGCTGGAGCAGTAAGCCAAGCCAAGGTGGCAGCAAACCTTGGCATCTCTGTGGATTCCATTTCTCGCGGCAAGAAGGTGCTTAAAAACGGCATCCCTGAGTTGGTGGAAGCTGTGTCTTCCGGTCGCTTGAACATCACCAGTGCGGCCAAGTTGGCAGGGCTTGCCAAGGAAGACCAGAGCCAGCTGAACTTTGACGACATCAAGGCGATTCAGGATGCCAGCAAGGCCATCAACAAGGCCAAGTTTGAAGTCCGTCGCCAGGAGCGATTGCAGGCCATTGAAGACAAGAGGGCGAACAACAAACCATTGACTTCTGCGCTTGGGAATTTCGGGGTCATCTATGCAGATCCTCCATGGGACTACCTTGGCACTGCCGTTCCTTACCCTGTGATGACCTTGCAGGAAATCTGCGACATGCCCATCAACAGCATCTGTGCCGAGGATGCGGTGTTGCTCATGTGGTGCTCTAACTCATTGTTGCCCGATGCTTTGCAAGTCGTCAGCAGCTGGGGCTTCAACTTCAAGACCTCCATGGTCTGGGATAAGGGGGTTGCTGGTCAAGGAGCCTACTGCCGCCAAATGCATGAAACCCTTTTGATCGCGACCAAGGGTGTGGTGCCAGAGGTGCCATTTTCTGCACGACCTGTCTCTGTTTTGAAGTACCCACGACTTGAGCACAGCCGCAAGCCTCCCGAGGTCTGTGACTTGATTGATGCCATGTATCCCGAGCTTTCCAAGGTGGAGTTGTTCTGTCGCGGGACACCCGCTCCTGGCTGGGCTGGATGGGGCAACGAGTGTGACTACATCCCACCAGAGGCGACAACTACTGAAGCAGCACCAGCTGCACCTGTGCCTGCTCGCATGCGAGCCTGATTTTGAACCAAAACACATTGAACCAATTTTTAAAGGAGACGACGATGACAACAACAAACCAACAAGCAATTCATGAGGTATTCGGCAAGCCTGAGGTGTTGATGAAACTAATCAACCAGACATTGGACGAGCTTAATCACCCCGACAATTCCGACCTTTCATTTGACGCCTTTGCCGACTACTTTTGCATTGGCATCAATGGCCGTATCGCTGAGCATGTGGCAACCGAACTATTGGGTGCGGACCCTGCCCATCACCCAGGCAAAACACCATGGGTGGGAACAGGATTGCTTCAAGACATGATTGACGGCGATGCTCCACATTTCCCTGATGCCCAGGTTAACGAGATCTTCGCCCAACTAGCACTCGGAGATATCCCAAAAGCATATGACATGTTTTTGGAGTCCTTCAAATTGCAACAGGGATGGCGCCCTGCCTTCACGCATGACGAGTGGGCCACCTATGTGGGGGAGGTCAACGAACACATCAAGGGACCCGATGAATTTACTTTCATCATCGCCAACTTCGAGAGCGCGGTCGCTAATCACAAGCTTCGCCAAAAGCTTGACACAAAGTTGGTTCGAAAGGGAGAGATTCAGTTGGCCAAAATTTGAAGATGACTAGCCTTGCTCGCGCGTTGATAACCGTTGCGATAATCGACCAACCAATGTCGTTTTTTCACCATGAATTCACCGTTTAGCCCACTGTCCGATGACGAGTTGCATAAGCTCGATGACTTCCTGCTTTACGGGGTGAAAAACGACGAGGGCATGACGTTGGACATTCTGGATGGCTACTTGCATGCCATTGCCATCGGACCGACTTCCTTCATGCCCAAGCAATGGATGCCCGCGATCTGGGGTGAGACTGGCGCCATGATGCCTGCTGTAGAAAGCGCCGAGCAGCTCAACGAAATTTTGGGGCTGGTCATGCGGCTGTTCAACAGCATCATCGCGGGTCTGGAAACCGAGACACGTGAGTTTTGCCCCAACTGGTGCACCCAGACCTACCGTGGCAAAGAATACGACGATGCAGAGGGCTGGGCGTATGGCTTCTGGGAGGGCATGAAGCTGTGCTGGTCAGACTGGGAGCCCATGCTGCAAACGCCACAGGGACAGGCTTGGTATCGTCCCATTGGCCTGTTGGGTGCGGATGAATTTTCTACCGACCAGGATGTCTTGACCAAGACACCTGCAAAGCGGGGGAAATTGGCTCTGCAAATTCCTGATGCTGTTGTCGCCATCTATGAATACTGGCTACCGCACCGTCTTGCCGTCCATGAGCGCCATGTCGCCACCACCTTGCAGAAGAAGGTTGGACGCAATGATCCGTGTCCTTGCGGCAGCGGGAACAAGTTCAAGAAATGCTGCGGGGCTGCGGCAAATTTACATTAGTCGGAGGTTCAAATGCCGCAGATTGCTCGCAAAAAAACGATGTTCTCCCCCACTGCGCTGATTCAGGAATATCTCTCGACAAGCCCGACTGGCATCAGTGATACGAAATACAGAGGCAGCATTCATTTTGACCACTTGTATGCATACACCCAACAATTTTCGTCGCCGTCTGACATGGTTAGTAGTCCGCGCGCAACAGAACAGACTGCGCTCTGGATCACGTCGTATTTGGCGCACTGGGGAATGTTCCGAGGCAGTAGCAAGCTAGGTGATCTGAATATTATTTACTTCAAGGATCTACTGCGGTCGCTATTGTCGAAACAGGACGGGATATTGAATCCACTCTTCGGGGTTCAATTCGAAGACATTCACTGCATAGACAAAAGAACCCTCGATGACGTCCTCGAAAGATTTTCAGGTGTTCTCAGACCCAATGTCAGCCCAACTGCAACATTAATCAGTAAGCTCACACTAGGCCTCACAAGCAGCCTGCCTGGTTATGACAGAAACTTCATTGCTGGACTAAAAAAGCTTAAGGATGATGACGACTTCGAGGGACCTGTAATCTTCGGGGCCAATAGTCTTACCAAGCTATCGGCATGGTACTCACGCAAGTCATGGCCTCAGGTTCCAAGTGCTTCCAATCCCACGCTCTCCCTGCCTTCAGCGCGTCTCATTGATATGGCCATATTCAAATATGGGGAGAAAGAGCGCTAACGTCGCATCCAACACAAGCATCGGCTGTCTGTCCGATTTTTTGAATATCAGCGTTTATTTAGTGCCCAACCTGCCCCATGTACTTCCTCACCGTCTTGATGTTCAGCCCCGATGCCGCCTGCAAGGCCAGTGGTGTCACGAGGGTACCGCTGGAGCGCAGGGCTACCGCTGCCTTCTGTAGGGTCTGAATGGCTTTTTCGGCTCTGATGGCATTGGTGTACTCGGCACCCTTGCTCATTCGCTCCTGTGGTGTTTCCGTGGTGAAGTTCAGTACCTTGGGCCTGCAGCCAAAGTTGAGACGGTTTTTCCAAGCCCAGCGACCACATGCTTTTGCTGAATGCTGGACTTCCTTGTAGGGCAGTGGATCAGCAAATCCTGCATTGATTTCTGTAGCCTTGAACTGGATCGCCTGCAACCAGACTTCCTCACTGGCGAACTGCTGGACAGCGCGATATGCCCAATGTCGCATGGTGTGAAACAGCTTGTCATTGCGGCCTCGCATGTCCTGGTCTGCGGCTTTTCTGTGTGGATGGGTAGTGGGCTTATCAGGCAGGTATTCGTTGATCACTGACAGGTCGTAGCTGGCTGGATTAGTGATGACATGCCACCTGGGATGCAAGGGGTTCTTTGTGATCACATGGTTGTATGCCAAGTCGGCAACCAGGCAGTCGGTCATCGCCCTTTCAATGCCTTTGAAGAAGTCTTGTGGTTTTGAGCGACCGCCGTCATGGAAGGCCACGGGGGTGTTGAGCTTGTACAGGTAGTGACAGTGGGAGTTGGCTGGGTTTACCGTAACGATGGTCGGTGGTGGCAGTCCAACGGCTTCGTATCGGAATGCTGAGCCTGGCTCGTCAATGTCGAAGCTTAGGTAATGGCGGTACATCTGGTTGAGACCGCAGTAGGCGAAGTCCCCTACCTTTTCTCGCTTGCGAAACCTGGTGCCGTATTCAAAGTCGTTGGTGGTGACCACGGCTTCGTTGAGGTGATCATAAAAATCTTGCAGTATCTGGTTCATCCTTTTGTTCCGTTATTCATACGGTACAAATTAATGGATTCACGGCGGAAGTCAAGTCGATGGGGTGGATTCAGCGCTCTTTATCTTCGGCAACGAGAGGAGCTGAATGACCGCGTTCCAACGCAACCGATATCCTTGGTCACGGCAATCGGCACGGCGTTGCGGTAACCGACTTTGCGCGTCGGGAAAGAGCTGCAAGTGGGAACCGTTGCTGCGGCAGCCTACCAGCTGGCGTTATGATGGCCTGGTACAAAACCTGGTCCAGAGTTTTTGGTACAGATTGCGGTGAAATTTGTTTTAAATCATAGGGTTACAGGACATAGGTTCGAATCCTCTCACCCCGACCATCAAAACGGGACACCCGGACAGGTCGCAACCCTTTTTCTGTTGGATTTCCCTGCCCCCTTGCTGTGGATGTGCAGTGTGTGGACAAATGCTCTATGCGCAGCACCCTTGCGCCCACCACCATAGTGGCGCAGGCACAGCTTGTTATGTCATCTGCTGTCAATCATTGACTCTGCGTTGCCCGGCTACAGAGATAGCTGCTGAACTTCCACAGCTGCAAGTTCCAAGCAAAACCTTGACATAGATCAGCCTGTCCGGCGCAGATGCGGACACCATGGGAATGGGTTTCTGCGGCCATACATTCGCCGTGCACAAGCCGGCCAGCAACGCGGCAACCTAAGGTTCGGGCACATGGGTGCAGAACACCCGGCCCATGAATGCGTCTTTTACGTAAGGCCACCCGCTATGCAATACAAAGACTACTACGCCACGCTGGGCTTACCGCGCGATGCCAGCCTGGAGCAGATCAAAAAGGCCTATCGCAAACTGGCGCGCCAGACCCACCCCGACGTCTCCAAGGCAAGCGATGCCGAAGCCCGCTTCAAGGATGCCGCTGAGGCCTACGCCACCCTCAAGGACCCCGAGAAGCGGGCCGCCTACGACGCGCTAGGCCAGCCACGGGCTGGAGAAGAATTTGCACCACCACCCCAATGGCGGCACGAACATGCGGCAGATGCTGCATCGTTTGACGACATGGACCTGGCCGACCTGCTGGCCGCCATGGGCCATGGCCGTCGAGGATCGGCCCGCGCACCTGTGTCCACACCCGGCCATGACTATGAAAACACGGTACAGATCAGCCTGGAGGACGCACACCGGGGCTGCACACTCAACCTGAACCTGGCTGATGCCGGTGGCACGCGCACATTGGAGGTCAGCATCCCACCCGGCACGCGCGAGGGCCAAAAGCTCAGGCTGCGCGGCAAAGGCGGCAAGGGGCGCAACGGTGGGGCCGATGGCGACATCTACCTGCACATCACGCTGGCGCCCCATCCCTTGTTCCGCCCGGACCACCACGACCTGTACTTTGACCTGACGCTGACTCCGTGGGAAGCGACCTTGGGCGCGGAAATCGAGGTACCCACGCTGGACGGCCCGGTGTTACTGACCGTGCCGCAAGGCACCCGCTCAGGCCGCAAGTTGCGCTTGCGAGGCCGGGGCCTGTCCCAAGGAAAAAACGGGTTCGGCGACCTCTATGCACTTGTCCATATTGATGTACCCACCACGCTGTCAGACCGGGAACGCGAGCTGTATGTGGAGCTGTCACGCATCTCCCATTTCAATCCACGCCAAACGCCACCCAAGGAGTCGCACCATGAACCTCACCCTCGTTGAATGGGTCTGGCTGGATGCCAGCGAGACCATGACCCTGGCCGAACTATCCCGCTGCTGCGGAATGGGCACCGCCGACCTAGAAGAGCTGATCGAATACAGCGCCCTGGTGCCGCTAGCCCCCCTACAAGCCGCCCCGCAAGAGTCCGCCTTCAGCGCCGAATGGGTGGCCCCGCTACGCACTGCGGCCAAATTGCGCAAAGACTTTGACCTGGACCTGTTCAGCGTGGCCTTGCTGCTCGGTCACCTCAACCGCATCGAGGCGCTGGAGCGCCAAGTGCGGTCGCTGCAGGCCCAATTGCCGTCCCACGCCCTTGCTTAGTGCGGCGTCGTGCAGTATCAATAAAGATAGCTATCCACGCAGACAGAATAAGCGCTAGAGGCTTAAATGGCTTGCAACAACCTGATCGGGAAGCTGCTCCTGCAGGCTGGCACTTCAAGCCCGCAATCCAGCTTGCATAAGCGGTCTAACTTGCAGTACCCGCGCGAAACATTGACATAGATCAGCCGACCCGATACCGGTCTGTACAACATTAGTGCAAGCGCCGAACCAGGCCCGATCCTCCCATCCATGCAAGAGATAACACCATGAACGCTGCAACACCAAGCCCGCTTGTACAGGCGCGCGCGCCAGGCACCTTGGGCCTCGGCCTGCTGGTGGCGCTGGTGGTGGGCTCCATCATTGGCAGTGGCATCTTCGGGTTGCCGCAGAACATGGCGGCGGGCGCCGGTGCAGGAGCCATCCTGTTGGGCTGGATCATCACCGGTGTAGGCATGCTGACCCTGGCCCGCGTGTACCAAATCCTGTCGCTGCGCAAGCCGGAGCTGGACAACGGCGTCTACGCCTATGCCCGGGCCTTGTCGGGCGAATACGTGGGTTTCAATTCGGCCTGGGGCTACTGGATCAGCGCCTGGATTGGCAACGTGGGCTATCTGGTAGCGGCCTTTGGCGCGCTGGGCTATTTCTTCCCGGTACTGGGCGAAGGCAACACACCCGCCGCGGTGCTGGGCGCTTCGGTCGCGCTGTGGGTCATCCATGCACTGGTGCTGCGCGGCATACAAGGTGCAGCGGTGCTGAACGCCGTGGTCACGTTGGCCAAGGTGGTGCCGCTGCTGCTGTTCATCGTGCTGGTGGCCATGGCCTTCCAGGTGGATACCTTCCGGCTGGACTTCTGGGGCGATGCCAAGCTGGGCTCGGTGCTGGACCAGGTCAAAAGCACCATGCTGGTCACCGTGTGGGTGTTCATCGGCATCGAAGGGGCCAGCGTCTATTCAGCGCGTGCGAGCGACCGCAAAGATGTGGGTCGCGCCACCGTCATCGGCTTTTTGCTGTGTTTGCTGCTGCTGATGGCGGTATCGCTGCTGTCGCTGGGCATCACCACCCAGCCTGAATTGGCCGCGCTGAAAAACCCGTCCATGGCCGGCGTGCTGGAGAAAGCGGTAGGCACCTGGGGCGCGGTGGCCATCACCCTGGGCTTGATCGTTTCGGTTGGCGGTGGCTTCCTGGCCTGGACGCTGCTGGCGGCGGAGTCGTTGTTCACCCCTGCAGGTGGCGGTGTCATGCCATCCTGGCTGTCCCAACAAAACCGCAAAGGTGTGCCCGCCAACGCGCTGTGGCTGACCAACGGCATGGTGCAGGTGTTTTTGCTGGTCACGCTGTTCTGGAAGGCGTCCTACCTGGCGTTGATCTCGCTGTCCACCGCGATGATTCTGGTGCCGTATCTGTTCAGTGCGGTCTACGGCCTGGTGCTGACCTGGCGCGGCGAAGGTCCGCGTGCCGCGCAGCACCGCAGCGACATCGCCGTCACCGGCTTGGCCATGGTGTATTGCCTGTGGCTGCTGTACGCCGCCGGGCTGAAGTATCTGCTGCTCAGCGCCCTGCTCTACACCCCCGGTGCGCTGCTGTACATCGTGGCCAAACGCCAGCGCGCTGAAAAAGCCTTCACCCCTTGGGAATGGCTGGTGCTGGCGCTGCTGGTGGCGCTGGCCCTGGTCGCCGCCTACCTGCTCAGCATGGGCCAACTCAGCTTATAGAACCGGACGCATCACCATGACAACCCTTCCCAAAGGCCTGTACTCCGAAGTCGGCCGCCTGCGCAAGGTGCTGGTTTGCCGCCCTGGCCTGGCGCAAAAGCGCCTGACCCCCGCCAACTGCCACGAGCTGCTGTTTGACGATGTGCTGTGGGTGGCACAGGCCCGCAACGACCATGACGCCTTCACCTCGGCCATGGCCGAGCGCGACGTGGAAGTGCTGGAACTGCACGACCTACTGGCCGATACAGTCGCCATCCCCGCCGCACGCACCTGGCTGCTGGACCGCAAGCTCGGCCCCAACTTCGTAGACGCAGAAACTGCCGCGCAGCTGCGCCCCTGGCTGGAGACATTGCCGCCCGTTCTGCTGGCCCAACACCTGATCGGCGGTGTGGCCCGGGCCGAGCTGCCGTTTGAAATGGACGGCCTGCTGGCCCGCTGCGCCAGCCCCGCCGACCTGCTGCTGCCACCGCTGCCCAACACCTTGTTCACTCGGGACAACAGCTGCTGGATCGGCTCCGGCGTGGTGCTCAGCCCCATGTACTGGCCAGCCCGGCGCCAGGAAACGCTGCTGATGGCGGCGGTGTACCGCTTCCATCCCACATTTGCAGGCAGCGTCACCGAATGGTGGGGCGACCCGGATACAGACCACGGCCTGGCCACGCTGGAAGGCGGTGACGTGATGCCGGTGGGCCACGGCGTGGTACTGGTCGGCATGGGCGAACGCAGCTCGCCACAGGGCGTCAGCCAATTGGCCCGGCGCCTATTCGCACAGGGTGCGGCCACCCATGTGCTGGCCGCGCAGTTGCCCAAATCGCGCGGCGCCATGCATCTGGATACCGTGTTCAGTTTTTGCGATGTGGACTTGGTGACGGTGTTCCCCGACGTGGTGGATGCCATCCGCGTGCACAGCCTGCGCCCCGGCAAAACCGAAGGTACGCTGGACGTGCGCACCGAAACACAGCCCTTCCTGGATGTGGTCGCCGCAGCCATCGGCCTGCCCCGGCTTCGCAGCGTAGCCACCGGCGGCGACAGCTATGAGGCCGAGCGCGAACAGTGGGACGACGGCAACAACCTGCTGGCGCTGGCCCCCGGTGTGGTCATGGCCTACAACCGCAACACCTACACCAACACCTTGCTACGCAAGGCCGGGGTAGAGGTCATCACTGTGCCCAGCGGCGAGCTGGGGCGCGGGCGGGGCGGCAGCCACTGCATGTCCTGCCCGATCGAACGCGACCCCCTCTAACCAGAGAACCCCCCATGGCCTTCAACCTCCGCAACCGCAGCCTGCTGACGCTGCAAGACTTCAGCCCCGACGACATCCGCTATCTGCTGGACCTGGCCGCCGACCTGAAACGTGCCAAGACAGCCGGCACAGAACACCCTAGGCTGCAGGGCAAGAACATCGCGCTGATCTTTGAAAAAGCCTCCACCCGCACCCGTTGCGCCTTCGAGGTAGCCGTGCACGATCAGGGCGGCCATGTGACCTACATCGACTCGGTGGGCTCGCAAATGGGCCACAAAGAATCGCTGAAGGACACGGCCCGGGTGCTGGGCCGCATGTACGACGGCATCGAGTACCGCGGCTTTCACCAGAGCGTGGTGGAAGACCTGGCGCGCTTTTCCCACGTGCCGGTGTGGAATGGCTTGACCGACGAAGCCCACCCCACCCAGGTACTGGCCGATCTGCTGACCATGCAGGAGTTTGGCGAAAAGCCGCTGCACGAGCTGTCGTTCTGCTACCTTGGCGACGCACGCTTCAACATGGGCTGCTCGCTGCTGATTGGCGGCACGCAGATGGGCATGGACGTGCGTATCGCCGCTCCGCCAGAGCTGCAGCCACCGGTAGCACTGGTGGCACAGATGCGCGAGTTGGCCCTCAGCACCGGCGCCCGCATCACCCTGGAGAGCGACCCGCTCAAAGCCGTGGCGCTGGCCGACTTTGTCTACACCGATGTGTGGGTTTCCATGGGCGAGCCGGACGAGGTGTGGAAGAAGCGCATCGACCAGCTGCTGCCCTACCAGGTCAACGCCGCGCTGATGCAGGCCACCCATAAGCCGCGCTCGCGCTTCATGCACTGTCTGCCCGCCTTCCACAACCTGGACACCGAGGTGGGCCGCCAGGTCCACGAGCGCTATGGACTGAGCGAGATCGAGGTGACCGACGAAGTCTTCGAGTCCGATGCCTCCATCGTCTTCAGCCAGGCCGAAAACCGCTTGCACACCATCAAGGCGGCCCTGGTGGCCACGCTGGCATGAAGATCGTCGTCGCTTTGGGCGGTAATGCGCTGCTGCGGCGCGGCCAGGCGCTGAGCGCCGACAACCAGTTGACCAATATCCGCCGCGCCGCCACCCAGCTGGCACGCATCGCCCACACCCACACGCTGGTGCTGACCCATGGCAACGGGCCGCAAGTGGGGTTACTTGCACTGCAGTCCGCCGCCTATACCGCACTGGACACCGCCGTGGAAAGCTACCCACTAGACGTGCTGGGGGCCGAGACCGAGGGCATGATTGGCTACCTGCTGGAGCAGGAACTGGCCAACCTGCTGCCCGCCACGCGTGCCATCACCACGCTGCTGACGCGGGTGGAGGTCGATCCGTTGGACCCGGCCTTTGCCCACCCCAGCAAACCCATAGGTCCGATATACACCGCCAGCCAGGCGGCGCAGCTGGCAGCCGACAAGGGCTGGAAGATGGCCGCTGACGGCGACAGCATGCGGCGCGTGGTCGCCTCACCCCAGCCGCTGCGCGTGCTGGGCCTGGATGCCATCCGCTGGCTGCTGGAGCACGACGCGCTGGTGATTGCAGCCGGGGGCGGCGGCATTCCTGTTGCCAGGGGCGCCGACGGCCGCAGCCTGCAGGGCGTGGAAGCGGTCATTGACAAAGACTTGTGCAGCAGCCTGCTGGCCCGCGAGCTCCAGGCCGACTGCCTGGTGATCGCCACCGATGTGGCCGCCATCTATCTGGACTGGGGCCAGCCCAGCCAGCGTGCCCTGGGCAAAGTCACGCCCAAAGAGCTGAGGCAACACAGCTGGCCTGCCGGCTCAATGGGGCCCAAGGTCGCTGCCGCCTGCGCCTTCGTCATCGCTACCGGCCGCCGCGCCGTCATCGGGTCGCTGGACGACATCGAAGCCCTGCTGGCCGGCACCGCTGGCACCCAGGTTCGCCCTGATCCCATAGGTAGACCCGTCGCACGATGATTTATAAAGAAAAGACCTCTAGCGCAATCTCTACCTGCGCTAGCAGCTATAAAAACCATAGTAAACACGGGCTGCGCAAAAGCGCAATGCTGGTGGCGGCCTTGCTTCTGGCGGGCTGCGCGTCAATGGCGCCGCCCTACGAGGCCCCCGCGCTGCCAGTCGCAAACCAATACGCACCCGAGACCAACCAGGACGGCGCCTCAGCCGCCGCCATCGGCTGGCGCGACTACTTTCGCGAGCCCGCGCTGCAAAGCCTGATCGCCCAGGCGCTGGCGAACAACCGCGACCTGCGCACCGCAGTGCTACGGGTCGATGAAGCCCGCGCCGCCTACGGCATCCAGCGCGCAGAGTCCTACCCCACTTTGGCAGCCCAGGCTGGCGCCACCCGCTCGCGCACCCCGGCGGACCTGAGCTTTACCGGCAAGCCGCTGCTGGGCAGCCAATACCAGGTGGGGCTGGGCATGGCCAGTTGGGAGATTGACTTCTGGGGCCGGGTCCGCAGCCTGCAAGACGCCGCGCTACAGAGCTACCTGGCCACCGATGCGGCCCGCCAGGCGGCCACCGTGGCCCTGGTCGCCCAGGTGGCGAACAGCTACTTTGCGCTGCGCGAGCTGGACGAGCGCATCGCACTCGCCCAGCAAACCACCACCAGCCGGGCCGAGAGCCTGCGCATCTTCCAGCGCCGGGTGGCGGTGGGCGCCACCTCGCGGCTGAACCTGACGCAGGTCGAAACACTGTTCACCCAGGCCCAGGCGCTGGCGGTCCAGTTGCAACAGGCCCGCGCCAGCCAGATGCACGCGCTCACGCTGCTGGTGGGCACGCCCGGCGATGTCGAATCCACCGCCGGCTCACCCGGCGTGGCGCTGGAACTGCGCGCCGGCCTGCCGTCCGACCTGTTGCTGTTGCGCCCCGACATCCGGGCCGCCGAGTACCAGCTCCAGGCTGCCAACGCCAATATCGGTGCCGCACGCGCCGCCTTCTTTCCCCGCGTGGCTTTGACCAGCAGCTGGGGCACGGCCAGCGCCGAGCTGGACGGCCTGTTTGCCGGCGGCAGCCAGGCCTGGAGCTTCGCGCCCAGCATCACGCTGCCGATATTCGATGCCGGCCGCCGCCGCAACAACCTGGCGCTGACTGAGACCCGCCGCGACATCGCATTGGCCCAGTACGACAAAGCCGTACAAAGCGCCTTCCGCGACGTGTCCGATGCCCTGTCGGCCCGCCGCTGGCTGACCGAGCAGACCGCCATCGCCCAGACCACCCTGGCCACCCAGACCGAACGCGCCCGCCTATCGCAAATGCGCTTTGACAACGGCGCCGCCGCCTACCTGGATGTGCTGGACGCCCAGCGCGACCTGCTGGCCGCCCAGCAGCAGCTGGTGCAAACGCGCTATGCCTTGTTGGCCAGCCGCGTCAGCCTGTATGCCGCCCTGGGCGGCGGCGCGCTGGAACCAACCCCTCTTTCCCTCAACGGCACCCCATGACGAACGAACTCACCGTGGCCGCCCCACCGGCGCCCCCCACCCCAGCCCCTCCGTCGCCATCGCCTGGCCCGAAATGGAAGCCCTGGCTGGTGGCTGCGGCCCTTGCGGGCGCGCTGGCGGCAACCGGCTACTTTGCCTGGCATCTGCTGCGGCCGCAGGGTCCGGGCCCGGGCTTTGTCAGCAGCAATGGGCGTATCGAGGCCACCGAAATCAATGTGGCGGCCAAGCTTGGCGGCCGTGTGCAAGACCTGCTGGTGGACGAGGGCGAGCTGGTGCAGGCCGGGCAGGTGCTGGGCCACATGCAGGTGCAAACGCTGGAAGCCCAGCGCGATGAAGCCCGTGCGCGTGCACAGCAGGCCGTGACCGGCATAGACACGGCAGTGGCCCAGGTGGCCATGCGCGCCAGCGACCGCCTGGCCGCACAGGCCGTGGTGGCGCAGCGTATGAGCGAGTTCGATGCAGCGCAACTGCGTCTGCAACGCTCGCAAATCCTGGCCCGCGAAGGTGCCTCGTCCGAGCAGGAGCTGGACGACGACCGCGCCCGTGTCCGCAGCGTGCAAGCGGCGGTGGATGCTGCCCGCGCCCAGGTGGCCGCCGCCAGCGCCGCTATCGCTGCCGCCGAAACCCAGGTGACTGCCGCCCGCTCTGCAGTGCTGGCCGCCAACGCCACCGTGGTACGCATCCAGGCCGATATGGACGACAGCGCCTTGACCGCACCGCGTGCTGGCCGGGTGCAGTACCGCATTGCCCAGCCCGGTGAGGTGGTCGCAGCCGGCGGCAAAGTGCTGAGCCTGGTGGACCTGGCCGATGTGTACATGACCTTCTTTGTGCCCGAGGCCAACGCCGGCCGGCTGGCGCTGGGCAGCGAGGTGCACCTGGTGCTGGATGCCGCACCGCAGTATGTGATTCCCAGCAAGATTTCGTTTGTGGCCAGCACCGCGCAGTTCACACCCAAGACGGTGGAGACCGCCAGCGAACGGCAAAAACTGATGTTCCGCGTGAAGGCGCAAATCGACCCCGCCTTGCTGCAAAAACACCTGCAACAAGTGAAGACCGGCGTGCCAGGCATGGCCTGGATCAAAACCGACGCACAAAGCGCGTGGCCTGCGGAGTTGACCGTCAAGGTGCCGCAGTGACCGCAACCCCGGTTGCGCAGCTGGCAAGCGTCCATCTGCACTACGGCAAGACGCAGGCGCTGATCGACATCACGCTGGACCTGCCCGCCGGGTGCATGGTGGGCCTGATCGGGCCGGACGGCGTGGGCAAATCCAGCCTACTGTCTTTGCTGGCCGGCGCCCGGGCGGTGCAGCAGGGCCAGGTGCAGGTACTGGGTGGCGACATGGCCAGCACCGCACACCGCAACAGCGTGTGCCCGCGCATTGCCTACATGCCGCAAGGCCTGGGCAAGAACCTTTACCCGACCTTGTCGATAGAGGAAAACCTGCAGTTTTTTGGCCGCCTGTTTGGCCACAACAGCGCCGAGCGCCGCCGCCGCATCGACAGCCTGACGCGCAGCACCGGGCTGCAAGAGTTTCTGTCGCGGCCAGCAGGCAAGCTGTCTGGCGGCATGAAGCAGAAGCTGGGCCTGTGCTGCGCACTGATCCACGACCCCGACCTGCTGGTTCTGGACGAGCCCACCACCGGCGTGGACCCGCTATCGCGCCGCCAGTTCTGGGATCTGATCGACAGCATCCGCAGCGAGCGCCCCGGCATGAGCGTGGTGGTAGCCACCGCCTATATGGAAGAGGCCGACCGTTTTGACTGGCTGGTAGCCATGGACGCCGGCCGCATACTGGCCCAGGGCACGCCCGCCGAACTGCGCGCGCGCACCGGCACCGAGACACTGGAAGCCGCCTTTATCGCCCTGTTGCCCGAGGCCCAGCGGCACGACCACCATGCCATCCACGTACCGCCGCTGGTGGAAACAGCCCAGCCCGAAATCGCCATTGAAGCCCAGGGCTTGAGCATGCGCTTTGGCGACTTCCTGGCCGTGGACAGGGTGGACTTCCGCATCCGGCGCGGGGAGATTTTTGGCTTTCTGGGCTCCAACGGCTGCGGCAAATCCACCACCATGAAGATGCTGACCGGCCTGCTGCCCGCCACCGAAGGCCAGGCCCTGCTGTTTGGCAGCAAGGTGAACCCCAAGGACATCGCCACCCGCAGGCGCGTGGGCTATATGTCGCAGGCGTTCTCGCTGTATGGCGAGCTGACGGTGCAGCAAAACCTGGTGCTGCACGCGCGCCTGTTCCAGGTGCCCGAGGCCGAGATTCCCGGCCGCGTGGACGCCATGGTGCAGCGCTTCAATCTGCGCGAGGTCTTGGACAGCCTGCCGGAAAGCCTGCCACTGGGCATACGCCAGCGCCTGTCGCTGGCGGTGGCCATGGTGCACAAACCTGAGCTGCTGATTCTGGACGAGCCGACTTCCGGCGTGGACCCGGTGGCGCGCGACATGTTCTGGCAGCTGATGATCGACCTGGCCCGCAACGACCTGGTGACGATCTTCATCTCCACCCACTTCATGAACGAGGCCGAGCGCTGTGACCGCATCTCGCTAATGCACGCCGGCCGCGTGCTGGTGACCGACAGCCCGGCCAGCCTGGTGCAAAAGCGTGGCGCGGAAAATCTGGAGCAGGCCTTCATCGCCTATCTGGAAGAGGCCGCACCTCCCGCACCCAAGGCCGATGTCGCACCTGTAGCGGGCAAAAGCACCGAAGCGGCCCCCCGCACACGCGGCTTCAGCTTTGCGCGCGCCTGGAGCTATACGCTGCGCGAGGCGCTGGAGTTGCAGCGCGACCCGGTGCGGGCCGCACTGGCGCTGCTGGGCACGGCATTCTTGATGTGCATCATGGGCTATGGCATCAATCTGGATGTAGAGAACCTCTCCTACGCCGTGATGGACCAGGACCAAACGGCACTGAGCCAGAACTACGTGCTCAACCTCTCCGGTTCGCGCTACTTCATCGAGAAACCAGCCATCACCAGCTACGCCGATCTGGACCAGCGCATGCGCAGCGGCGAGCTGTCGCTGGCCATCGAAATACCCCATGGCTTCGGCCGCGACATAGAACGCGGCACGCCGGTGCAAATGGGGGCCTGGGTCGATGGCGCCATGCCCGCCCGGGCCGAAACCGTGCGCGGCTATGTGCAGGCCATGCACGCAACCTGGCTGGCCGACATGGCCGCCCACAGGCTGGGCCAGTCGGTGGCAGCACCCGCCAGCATCGAGACGCGCTACCGCTACAACCCCGATGTCCGAAGCCTGCCCGCCATGGTGCCGGCTGTCATCCCCATGCTGTTGATGATGATCCCGGCCATGCTGACGGCACTGTCGGTGGTGCGCGAGAAAGAGATGGGCTCCATCATCAACCTGTACGTCACCCCGGTCACCCGCAGCGAGTTCCTGCTGGGCAAACAGCTGCCGTACATCGCGCTGGCCATGTTCAATTTTTTCTTGATGGCGGCGTTGGCCGTGACCGTGTTTGACGTGCCCATCAAGGGCAGCTTTGCCACGCTGACACTGGCCGCCCTGGTGTTTGTGCTCAGCTCTACCGGCATTGGCCTGCTGGCGTCCACCTTCACCAAGAGCCAGATCGCTGCGATATTTGTCACCATGATCGGCACCATCATCCCCTGCGTGCAGTTTGCGGGCCTGACGAATCCCGTGTCCTCACTCGAAGGCATGGGTGCGGTGGTTGGACACATCTATCCCGCCACGCACTTCTTGACGATCTGCCGCGGCGTGTTCAACAAGGCGCTGGATTTCTCCAACCTGGGTGCATCGTTCTGGCCTCTGCTGATCGCCGCCCCCGTGATCCTGCTCATGTCCATATGGCTGCTGAAAAAGCAGGCCCGCTGAATGCGCATCCCCAACATCTACCGCTTGGGCGTCAAGGAATTGTGGAGTCTGGTGCGCGACCCGATGATGCTGGTGCTGATCGCCTATACCTTCACCCTGTCGATCTATGTGGCGGCCACGGCCATGCCGGAGAGTCTGCACAACGCACCGATTGCCATCGTGGACGAAGACGGATCGCCGCTGTCGGCGCGCATCATTTCCAGCTTGTACCCCCCGCACTTCAAGCCCCCCACCATGGTGTCGCTAGCCGAAGTGGATGCGGGCATGGACAGTGGCCAATACACCTTTGTGCTGGACATTCCACCCAACTTCCAGCGTGATGTGCTGGCAGGCCGCACGCCCATCTTGCAGCTGAATGTGGATGCCACGCTAATGAGCCAGGCGTTTACCGGCAATGGCTACATCCAGCAGATCGTGACCAGCGAAATCAACGAATTTGTGCAACGCTACCGCAGCACTGCGGTAGCGCCGGTAGACCTGGTGCTGCACATGCGCTTCAACCCAAATCTGGAGCAAGCCTGGTTCGGCTCACTGATGGAGATCATCAACAACGTCACCATGCTGTCCATCATCCTCACCGGCGCTGCACTGATACGCGAGCGCGAACACGGCACGTTGGAGCATCTGCTGGTGATGCCGGTGACGCCCATCGAGATCATGCTGGCCAAGGTGTGGTCCATGGGTCTGGTGGTGCTGTTGGCTGCGCTAACAGCCTTGGTGTTTGTGGTGCAGGGCGCTTTAGGCGTGCCGATCGAAGGGTCGGTGGCGCTGTTCATGCTGGCGGCTGCGCTGCACCTGTTTGCCACGACATCCCTGGGTATCTTCTTGGCCACCCTGGCGCGCTCCATGCCGCAGTTCGGCATGCTGCTGGTATTGGTGCTGCTGCCGCTGCAGATGCTGTCGGGCGGGGCCACCCCGCGTGAAAGTATGCCGGCCCTGGTACAAAACGTGATGCTGGTGGCCCCCACCACCCACTTTGTGTCCGCTGGTCAGGCGATTTTGTACCGGGGCGCCGGCCTGGCGGTGGTATGGCCGCAGCTGCTGGCCATTCTGGTGATTGGCACTGTATTTTTCTTTGCCTCCCTGGCCCGCTTTCGCAAGACGATCAGCCAGATGGCCTGAGTGTGTCCCCAGGGGCTGCAATGGATGGCTTGACCTGCATCAACAACAGAAAACAAGCTGGCGTCAGACTAAACAGCACAGCAAAAATCTGAAGTGCTGCGGAAGCCTCGTGCGCGAACGACCTCAATCCAGCGAAAGCCCCTATGACAACTTCAATTGTTCGCAGCGCCCTGGCTGCCCTGCTGGTGGCGAGCGTCATCATCTCCGCTTGGTCGGCAGATTCCGCCAGGCCAACATAGTGGCGGACCGTATCCCGCCAAGCCTGAACACCACCGGCCTGACCCAGGCCGAAGCGCAACAGCGCCTGGCGCAAGACGGCCCCAATGCGCTGCCCACCTCCAGGCCGCGCAGCCTGTTGCGCCTGGTGGTTGATGTGGTACTGGAGCCCATGTTCCTGCTGCTGGTGGCCTGCGGCGCGCTCTACATGCTGCTGGGCGACCACCAGGAAGCACTGATGCTGCTGGGCTTTGTGTGCGTGGTGATGGGCATCAGCTTTGTGCAGCAGCGGCGCACCGAACGCTCGCTGGACGCGCTACGCGACCTGTCCAGCCCACTGGCGCTGGTGCTGCGTGGCGACCAGCCCCTGAAAATCTCAGCCTGCGACCTTGTCTGCGGCGACGCGGTGCTGCTGGACGAGGGCGACCGCGTGCCTGCCGATCTGCAACTGACCCACACCGCCAACCTCGCACTGGACGAATCCCTGCTCACCGGCGAATCCGTGCCGGTGCAGAAGCAGGCCGGTGGCGCTGCAGCAGCGCAGGCCTTCTCAGGCACGCTGGTCACGCAGGGCAGCGGGCAAGGCCTGGTGGTGGCCACCGGCGAACGCAGCACGCTGGGCCGCATAGGCAAGTCACTGGAAGGCATCGCCAGCGAGACCACGCCCATCCAGCAGGAAACCAAACACGTCGTCAAAGCCGTGGCCATCGTGGGTATTGCCCTGGCGGCTGCGCTGGCCGTGGCCTACGGCCTGCTGCGCGGCGACTGGCTGGGCGGGCTGCTGGCCGGACTGACGCTGTCCATGGCAGTGCTGCCCGAGGAACTGCCGGTGATCCTGACGCTATTCCTCGGCCTGGGCGCCTGGCGCCTATCGCGCCAGCAAGTGCTGGCCCGTAACATCCCCGCCGTGGAGCTGCTGGGCGCCACCACCGTGTTGTGTGTGGACAAGACCGGTACGCTCACGGCCAACCGCATGGCGGTACGGCGGCTGTGCGCCGGCGCAGAGACCTATGACAGCCTGCAGGCTGGCAATGCGCCGCTGGCCGAGGGCCTGCATGGCGTGCTGGAATATGCGGTGCTGGCCAGCCACCGCCGCGCCTTCGACCCCATGGAAACCGCGATCGTTGACGCAGGCGCGCGCCTGCTGGCGCATACCGAACACCTGCACGCCAACTGGACATTGGTGGACGACTACCCACTGTCGCCAGAAATGCTGGCCATGTCGCGTGTATGGCAGTCGCCCGATCTGCGCGAACGCATGATTGCAGCCAAGGGCGCGCCCGAGGCCATCGTGGACCTGTGCCACCTACCCGAGGCACAACGCCAGCAGATTGCCGCCCAGGTCGCCACCATGGCTGGCGACGGCCTGCGCGTACTGGGCGTGGCCAGTGCCATGTTCCCCGCCCAGCCCCTGCCAGACAACCAGCACGACTTCGACTTCGTATTCCTGGGCCTTGTGGCGCTGGAAGACCCGGTACGGCCCGATGTGCCCCAGGCCATCGCCGAATGCCACGCCGCCGGCATCCGCGTGGTGATGATGACCGGCGACCACCCGGCCACCGCCTTGTCCATCGCCCGCCAGGTCGGCCTGCCCAGCGGTGCAGCGCCCATGACCGGGCAGGAGCTCGCCGCCCTCAGCGACACGGAATTACAGGCCCGCCTGGCGAACACCAACGTGTTTTGCCGCGTGCAGCCCGAGCACAAGCTGAGGCTGGTGCAGGCCTTCCGCGCGCGCGGTGACGTGGTGGCGATGACCGGCGACGGCGTGAACGACGCGCCGGCCCTCA
The DNA here is from genome assembly GCF_059421805.1 of Rhodoferax sp. GW821-FHT02C08. Lineage (NCBI taxonomy): Bacteria > Pseudomonadati > Pseudomonadota > Betaproteobacteria > Burkholderiales > Comamonadaceae > Rhodoferax > Rhodoferax sp. GW821-FHT02C08. The sequence continues at coordinate 328,280 of NZ_JBWKVR010000001.1, read as the reverse complement.
AGGCCGCCCACATCGGCGTGGCCATGGGCGCGCGCGGCACCGAGGTGGCCCGCCAGGCAGCCGACCTGGTGCTGCTGAACGACGACTTTGCCTCCATCGTCACCGCCGTGCGCTATGGCCGCCGCGTGTTTGCCAACCTGCGCAAGGCGATTGTGTTCGTGGTGGGTGTGCACCTGCCCATCGTCGGCCTGTCGCTGCTGCCCGTGCTGCTGAGCTGGCCCCTGCTGCTGATGCCGGTGCACATCTTGTTTCTGCAGCTGATCATCGACCCGGCCTGCTCGGTGGTGTTCGAGGCCGAGCCGCTGGAGGCTGACGCCATGGCCGTGCCACCGCGCCCGGCCAGCGCCCATTTGTTCGACCGCAGCGTGCTGCTGCGCGGCCTGTGGCAGGGCCTGGGCCTGCTGGTACTGCTGCTGGCCGTATATGCCACCTCCCGGATGCACTCAGAGGGCGTGGCCCGGGCCCTGGTGTTCAGCGTGCTGGTTTTGTCCAACCTGGGCCTGATCTACGCCAACCGCAGCTGGACCCGCCCCTCGTGGCGTAAGGACGCCGCACGCAACCGCTACTTTGGCTGGACCTGCGCCGCCACCGTGCTACTGCTGGGCGCGGTGCTCGGCTTCGCCCCGATCCGCCGCCTGTTTGCATTCGAGCAGCCCGCGCCGTGGATGCTGCTGGCCGCGCTGGGCCTGGCCGCCGCCAGCCTGCTGTGGTTCGAGGCGGTGAAGTGGGCCATGGGGCGGCAGATTGAGCTCCCTCCAACACCCCTCAAATCCTCCAACTGAATATGTCTACACCTTCACCGCAACCCATGGCATTCCTGGCCCATGCCACACGGCACCTGTTCTTCACCGGCAAGGGCGGTGTCGGCAAGACCTCGCTCTCCACCGCCGCCGCGCTGGCACTGGCCGATGCCGGCAAACATGTGTTGCTGGTCAGCACCGATGCGGCCTCTAACCTCGACGAGATGCTGGGTGTTGAACTGCGCAACACGCCGACGGTTGTGCCAGGCGCGCCCGGCCTGTGGGTCTTGAACATCGACCCCGACACGGCAGCAGAGGCCTACCGCCAGCGCGTATTGGCACAGATGGGCGTGGCGGCCAGCGTCGCCGAACTTGCCACCGTGCGCGAGCAGCTGTCTGGCGCCTGCACCACCGAAATAGCCTCTTTCGACGAGTTCGCCACGCTGCTGTCCGAGCACGATGCGCGCTTCGACCACATCGTGTTCGACACCGCACCCACCGGCCACACCCTGCGGCTGCTGAGCCTGCCCCAGGCCTGGAGCGGCTTCCTCGCAGGTAACGACCGAGGTGCCTCTTGCCTGGGCCCGCACTCGGGTTTGAAGATGCAGGAAGAACGCTTCAAGGCAGCGCTGGCGACGCTGAGCGATCCAAGGCAAACCACGGTGGTCCTGGTCACCCGGGCGGACAAGGGCGCCATCGCCGAGGCAGCCCGCAGCGCTGAAGAGCTGAAGGGGCTGGGCCTGCGCAACCAACGCCTGGCGATCAACGGTGTGTTCCATGCCAGACAACGCGACGATGCCGTCGCCAACGCCATCGAGGCGCTGGGCCTGCAGGCCTTGCAAGACATGCCCGCGTCCTTGCGCACCTTGCCCCAGGACACGATCCCGCTGCGCGCCTTTGACACCATTGGACTGCCCGCTCTGCGCGCCTTGCTGTCATCCGGGCAAGCACTGCCCATCGCGCCCCCGCCCTCGCCGATGGAACCCGCTACCGCTGGCCACGACCTGGCGGCATTGGCCGACGCGCTGGCCGCCACAGACCATGGCCTGGTGATGGTGATGGTGATGGGCAAAGGCGGCGTGGGCAAAACCACCATTGCCGCAGCACTTGCCCTCGGTTTGGTGCAGCGCGGCAAAACCGTGCACCTGAGCACCACCGACCCGGCCGCACACCTGGCCGGCACGCTTGGCGGTGCGCTGCTAGGCCTGCGCGTGGACCGCATCGACCCCAAGACGGAGACACAGCGCTATATCGACAAGGTCATGGCAGCCAAGTCGCCCGGACTGGACGCGCAGGAGCAAGCCCTGCTACTGGAAGACCTGCGCTCACCCTGCACCGAAGAGGTGGCCGTGTTCCATGCCTTCTCGCGCATAGTCAGCGAAGCACGCAGCGCCTTTGTGGTGCTGGATACCGCTCCCACCGGGCACTCCCTGCTGCTGATGGACGCCACCGGCGCCTACCACCGGCAGATGCTGCGCGAATTCGAGGGCAAAAATGCCGGCCACGTCGTGACGCCGCTGATGCGGCTACAAGACGGCAGCTACACCAAGATCATCCTGGTGACCTTGCCCGAAGCGACTCCGGTGTCGCAGGCCGCTGCGTTGCAGGACGATCTGCGCCGCGCCCACATCGAACCGTATGCCTGGGTACTCAACAAAAGCGTTCTGGCCGCCGGCACCCACGACCCATTGCTCGCGGCAAGGCTGGTGGGCGAACGCAAGCAGATAGAGCGCATGGCGGCTGGGCTGGCAAAGCGCAGCTTCGTGGTGCCATGGCTGAGCCAGCCGCCGATTGGCATCGCCCCGCTGAGCCGCATGGTGAGCAAGCGCATGGTGAGCAAGCCTTAGCTACCGGCTTACCGCATGGGCGCATGCCGCTGGAACACTGCATTCTTCCCCCCGTGCTGCCTGCGCCGTCAGACGGCCAGCGCGGTGCGCCGGGCCTTGCGCACATTGAAGGCGCTGGCAATCAACACCGCCTGTACCAGCGCCAAGCCCACGAATACGCTGGTGTAGCGCTGGTGGTCCATCAAAGTACCAAACACCAGGGGCGACAGCGCCTGGCCAATATCCAGACCTGAATACACCACGCCATAGACACGCCCGGTGGAATTGGGCGGCGTGGCCCGCTTGACGATGAGGTCCCGCGAAGGCCCGCCGGTGCCGGCGGCAAAACCCATCAGGCCGAACAGCACGGGCACGCTCCAGGCCGGCACATCCACCAGGGCCAGCACCAGGGCGAAGCTGGCCGCGACGCCAAAGCCCACGCCCACAATCCGCTCGCAGCGCGTGGGGTCGGCCGCCAGAAAGCCGCCCAGCACCATGCCTCCAGAGCTGCACACCATGTAAATGGTTAGGCACATGGCGACCATGCCCAGCGGCACAGCATGCAGCTGGCGCGCGGCTTCGGGCGCAAAAGCCTGGACCACGCTCAGCGCGATGGCATAGAAAAAGAAGAAGGCAAAGCACATCCACACCGCCGGTATACGCATAAAGCCCATGCTGCCGCCCTCCAATACAGGCGCGCCGGCTTTCACCGCCGGCAACACAGACAAAGCCAGCTTGTCGCGGTTCACCCACAGCACGGCCAGTACGGCGAAGGCCAGGGTGCCAGCCGCGGCCAGAGCCGTGCGCCAGGAGAACGCCAGCGCAATCGGCACCAGCATGGCCGGCGCCAAGGCCCAGCCCAGGCTGCCGGTAATGCCGTGCACGCTATAGGCATGACCCAGGCGCGGTGCGCTGATCTTGCGGTTCAGCAAGGTGTAGTCGACCGGGTGGAACACGCCATTGCCAATGCCGGCCAACACAGAGAAAGCCGCCAGCATGGCGTAGCTGGTGCTGGCCGAGAAGCCAAAAGCCGCCAAACCCAGCAGCCCCAGGCCTGCAAACAAAATAGGGCGCGGGCCGAACCGGTCCACCACAAAGCCCGAAGCCATCTGCACCGCGCAGGAAACGACGAAGAAGATGGTCATCAAGAAACCCAGTTCCGCGTAGCTGACATTGAAGTCCTGCTTCAACCAGGGGAACAGAGGCGCCAACAGCAGCTGGCTGAAATGGCTGATCATGTGGGCCGTGCCCACCAGCCCGATCACGGAGGCCTCGTGGCGCAGGCTGGCAGTGGGAGGCAAGGGTAAGGAGGTACTGGAGGTAGACATGCGGCTATCGTAGTATTCGCCTGCATCTTCTGGAATGCATTAAATAGACAGTTTTCATCGAATTTACGCCAAACCCACCATGCTGCGCAGAGGCCCGCTCACATCCGCCGACCTGGGAGACTTCCAGAACTTCACGCCCAGCCCTGGCCGGCCGGTGCGCAGCCGCACCCAGATGCAGCCAGCGGACGCGCATTTCGAGCCGCACCAGCACGCCTGGGTGCAGCTGGCGTATTGCGACCAGGGCTTGATCCAGGTGACCGCCATGGAGCAGCAAGGCCACACCAGCTTCGTGGTGCCGCCGTCGCGCGCAGTCTGGATACCGGCCAACACCTTGCACGCCGTGACCATGTTGGAAAACGCCCATCTGCGCACGGTGTACATGCACGCATCGGCCACGCCTGCCGGCTGGACCCAGGCGCGTGCGCTGGTGGTGTCGCCGCTGCTGCGAGAACTCATACAGGCCCTGGAAGGTATGCAGCCCGGCCCGCGCGAGGACGCCCTGACGCTGCTGACCCTGCAGGAAATCAGCCAGGCCGCGCCGCACCACCTGGCCATTCGCCTACCCCAGGACAAGCGCCTGCGCGCCCTGTGCGACGCCGTGTTGCGCGACCTGGCCCGCCAGGCCACGCTGGCCGAATGGGCCTCGCATATCGGCGCCAGCGAACGTACCATTGCCCGCCTGTTCCGTGATGAGTTGGGCACCAGCTATCTGCAATGGCGCCAGCAGGCGGTGCTGGCCCATGCCCTGCCCTTGCTGGCGCGCAGCATGCCGGTAAGCCAGGTGGCCCAGGCCTGCGGCTATACCAGCGACAGCGCCTTCGCCGCCATGTTCAAGACCGCCATGGGCCATACCCCCAGCCAGTTCCAGGCCTGGCAATCCTGAGTTCGTGGTTACTATGCTTTTGATAGCTGCCTGCGCAGAAGATACCTGCGCCAGCGGCCTATTTCATTCAAAAGTTTAGGACTGCAAAGCCCACACTGCCGCGCTGCGCGCATGGATGGCCGTGGTGTCCAGCAGGGGCACACTGGCATCGGCCACGCCCACCAGCAGCGAAATTTCGGTACAGCCCAGGATGATGGCCTGCGCACCCTGCGCCACCAGCTGGGCCATCACCTTTTGGTAAGCCTCGCGGGATGCGGGCTCTATGCGGCCCAGGCACAGCTCTTCGTAGATCACGCGGTGCACGGTGTCACGCTCTGCCGCTTCAGGCACCAGGACACGCAGGCCGTGGCGCTCGCGCAAGCGGTCGCGGTAGAAATCCTGCTCCATGGTGAAGCGGGTTCCGATCAGGCCCACGGTGTGCCAGCCCGCCTGCTGTATCTGGGCGCCAGTCGGGTCGGCGATGTGCAGCAGCGGAATCGAGACGGCCGACTCGATCGCCGCCGCCACCTTGTGCATGGTGTTGGTACACAGCACCAGGCAGTCGGCCCCGGCGGCCGCTAGCGCGCGGGCGGCGCCCGCCAGCAGCAGCCCGGCGGCATCCCAGTCACCCGCATGCTGCAGTCGCTCGACCTCATGGAAGTCCACGCTGTACAACACCACCTTGGCCGAATGCAAGCCGCCCAGCTGCTGCTTCACGGTTTCGTTCAGGATGCGGTAGTAGGGAATGGTGGACTCCCAGCTCATGCCGCCGATCAAGCCTATGGTTTTCATACAAATTCCGCCAGACAAAGGGCTGGAGATACTAGGCATTTCAGGCCGCCAGCGCAATATTTATCTGCGCAAGCAGCTACACAATCAATAGCAATTTCGCCATAAAAAAAGGCCAGACAAAGCTGGCCTTTCGGTGCACGCCAGCAGCCCCCAGGGCTGCAGCGGCTTAGACGATGGGGTTGCGCAGGCGGATGTGCAGTTCGCGCAGTTGCTTCTCGTCCACGGTCGAAGGCGCTTGCGTCAGCAAGTCCTGCGCACGCTGGGTCTTGGGGAAGGCAATCACGTCGCGGATCGACTCGGCGCCGGTCATCAAGGTCACGATGCGGTCCAGGCCGAAAGCCAGGCCGCCGTGCGGGGGCGCGCCGTATTGCAGCGCATCCAGCAGGAAGCCGAACTTGTCTTGCGCTTCTTCGGGCGTGATCTTCAGCGCGTCGAACACCTTTTGCTGCACGTCGGCACGGTGGATACGCACCGAGCCGCCCCCCATTTCCCAGCCGTTCAGCACCATGTCGTAGCCCTTAGAGATGCACTTCTCGGGCGCGGTGACCATCCAGTCTTCGTGGCCGTCCTTGGGCGCAGTGAACGGGTGGTGTGTGGCGGTGTAGCGCTGTGCGTCTTCGTCGAATTCGAACATCGGGAAGTCGACCACCCACATCGGGCGCCAGCCTTTTTCGAACAGGCCGTTCTTCTTGCCGAATTCGCTGTGGCCGATCTTGATGCGCAGCGCGCCGATGGCGTCGTTGACGATCTTCGCCTTGTCGGCACCGAAGAAAATCAGGTCGCCGTCTTGCGCGCCGGTGCGGGCCAGCACTTCGGCCAGGGCCTTGTCGTGGATGTTCTTGACGATCGGGCTTTGCAGGCCGTCGCGGCCCTTGGCCAGCTCGTTGACCTTGATGTAGGCCAGGCCCTTGGCGCCGTAGATCTTGACGAACTCGGTATAGCCATCGATGTCGCTGCGGCTCAGGCCGCCGACTTCCTTGGCGCCGCCGGGCACGCGCAGGCCGACTACACGGCCGTTCTTCATCGTCGCCGCACCCGAGAACACCTTGAAGTCCACGTCGGCCATCACGTCGGTGAGTTCGGTGAATTCGAGCTTGACGCGCAGGTCAGGCTTGTCCGAGCCATAGCGGGCCGCCGCTTCCTGGAAGGTCATCACCGGGAACTCGCCCAGGTCCACACCCAGCGTGTTCTTGAACACGGTGGTGATCATGCCCTGGAACATATCGCGGATTTCCTGTTCGGTGAGGAACGAGGTTTCGATATCGATCTGGGTGAATTCTGGCTGGCGGTCAGCGCGCAGGTCTTCGTCGCGGAAGCACTTGGTGATCTGGTAGTAACGGTCGTAGCCGGCCACCATCAGCAACTGCTTGAACAGCTGAGGGCTTTGCGGCAGCGCGAAGAACATGCCTTCGTGCACGCGGCTGGGCACCAGGTAGTCGCGCGCGCCTTCAGGCGTGGACTTGCCCAACATGGGCGTTTCGATGTCCACAAAACCATGGGCGTCCAGGAACTTGCGCACTTCCATCGACACGCGGTAGCGCAGCATCAGGTTGTTCTGCATGTACGGGCGGCGCAGGTCCAGCACGCGGTGGGTCAGACGGGTGGTTTCCGACAGGTTGTCGTCGTCCAGCTGGAACGGGGGCGTAACCGAGGGGTTCAGCACCGTCAGCTCGTGGCACAGGATTTCGATCTTGCCGCTCTTCAGGTTGTCGTTGACCGTGCCTTCGGGACGCGCACGCACCAGGCCCTTGATCTGCACGCAGAACTCGTTGCGCAGGGTTTCAGACACGGCGAACATCTCGGCACGGTCCGGGTCGCACACCACTTGCACATAGCCTTCACGGTCGCGCAGGTCAACGAAGATCACGCCACCGTGGTCGCGGCGACGGTTCACCCAGCCGCACAGGGTGACGGTTTGGCCCAGCAGGGCTTCGGTCACGAGACCGCAGTAGGTGGTACGCATTTGAGATTGCATGGCTATCGATTTCTGGCGCCCCGCGGGGCGCAATGGTTACAAAGAAGGCAGGCCACCAGGGCCTGCCACGCCCATCACGTCTTAATGGGGCTTGGCGAGGTGGGGTGCAACGACGTTAGGCACAACCACCCCCATGGAAACAATGTATTTCAGCGCCTCGTCCACGCTCATTTTCAGCTCAATGCAGTCGCTGCTCTTGAGCATGATGAAGTAGCCGCCTGTCGGGTTGGGCGTGGTGGGCACGTACACGCTGAGGTAGTCGCCCTGCAGGTAGTTCGCTGCATCGCCACCTGGCACACCGGTCACGAAGGCAATGGTCCAGGCACCGTCGCGCGGCCATTGGATCAGCACAGCCTTGCGAAAAGCATTGCCGGTTTCCGAAAACAAGGTGTCCGACACCTGCTTCACACCCGAATAGATGGAGCGCACGATGGGAATGCGGTGCAGCAGGTTGTCCCACCAGCCGACCAGCTTCTTGCCGATGAAATTGCTGGCAACGCCGCCCACCAGCAACAGCATGGCCAGGGCCAGCAAGACGCCGAAACCCGGAATATGGAAGCCCAGCAATTTGTCGGGCTGCCAGCTGTCCGGCAGGATCAGCAGGGTCTGGTCCAAAGTGCTGATGATGGACTCCAGCACCCACACAGTGATCGCCAGCGGCACGATCACCAGCAGGCCAGAGAGCAACCATTTACGGATCGCGGCCATCATGGCTCTCAGCTACCCGATCCCGTGCCACCGGACGCAGTAGGCGCCGGTGCAGGCGCCGCCACCGGGGCTGCGGCTGCCGGGGTGTCGGCGGACTTGGTGGCGCTGGTCGGCTCGGTGGCTGCAGGCTTGCTGTCGTCTACCTTGGGCGCTGGCGTGGACGTGGCGCCGCCGCTCTTGAAATCGGTTACATACCAGCCCGAACCCTTGAGCTGGAAACCCGCGGCGGTGACCTGCTTGGTCAGCGCAGGAGCGCCGCAGCTGGGGCAGTCGGTCAGCGGAGCGTCGGACATTTTTTGCAGCACGTCTAATGCGTGCCCGCAAGACTCGCATTTGTAAGCGTAGATAGGCATGGCGTAGAAGGCTCGGGTTGAAGTCGCAAAACCTATGATTATAGTTTGCCCGGGTGAAAACCCGGACTCAGAAGAGGAAGGGCGACAGCAATGCCACACGCATCACCAGCAGGCCCAGGCCAAAGCCGATGGCGCCAAAAATCAGGCCTTGCAACAAACGGTTGGTACGCTTGTGCTCGGCAAGCAGCTCTTCGATCTGCTTGCGCTGGTCGCCGCCCCGGTCTGCGGCGCCCTGCTTCAGGTAGTCCACCAGCAGGCGTGGCAGCTCCGGCAGCAACTTGGCGTAGCGCGGGGCTTCGTTTTTCAGCTGCTCGAAGAAAGCCTTGGGGCCTACCTGGTCCAGCATCCACTTTTCCAGGAAGGGCTTGGCGGTGTTCCACAAATCCAACTCAGGGTCCAGCTCGCGGCCCAGGCCTTCGATATTGAGCAGGGTTTTCTGCAACAGCACCAGTTGAGGCTGGATTTCCACCTGGAAGCGACGCGAGGTCTGGAACAGGCGCATCAGCACCATGCCCAGCGAGATTTCCTTCAAGGGCCGATCGAAGTAAGGCTCGCACACCGCACGGATAGCGGCCTCCAACTCGTCCACCCGGGTGTTCGCAGGCACCCAGCCGGACTCGATATGCAGTTCGGCCACGCGCTTGTAGTCGCGGCGGAAGAAAGCCGTGAAGTTCTGCGCCAGGTATTCTTTGTCGAACTCGGTCAGCGTGCCGACGATGCCGAAGTCCAGCGAGATATAGCGCCCGAAGGTTGCCGGCTCTACCGACACCTGGATATTGCCCGGATGCATGTCAGCGTGGAAAAAGCCGTCGCGAAACACCTGGGTGAAAAAGATGGTCACGCCGTCGCGCGCCAGCTGCTTGAAGTCCACGCCCGCAGCCCGCAGGCGCTCGGTATGGCTGATGGGGATGCCCGTCATGCGCTCCATCACGATGACCTCGGTGGCGCAGAAGTCCCAGAACATCTCTGGAATCAGTACCAGGTTCAGGCCTTCCATGTTGCGGCGCAGTTGCGCGGCACTCGACGCCTCACGTACCAGATCCAGCTCGTCATGCAGGTATTTGTCGAACTCGGCCACCACCTCCAGCGGCTTCAGACGCTTGCCGTCGGCAGACAGGCCATTGATCCAGCCAGCCATGGTGCGCATCAGCCCCAGATCGCTCTCGATCGCGGGCAGCATACCGGGGCGCAGCACCTTCACCGCCACCTCGCGCAGCCGGCCGTTGCGGTCCTTCAGCACCGCAAAGTGCACCTGGGCGATCGACGCACTGGCCACCGGTGTGTGGTCAAAGCTTTCAAAAATAGCGTCCAGGGGCTTGCGGAAGGAGCGCTCTATGGTCGCCACCGCAATTTCCGAGGGGAACGGCGGCACGCGGTCCTGCAAACGGGCCAGCTCGTCGGCCAGATCCGGCGGCAACAGGTCGCGCCGGGTGGACAGCACCTGGCCAAACTTCACGAAGATGGGACCCAGGCGCTCCAGCGCTTCACGCAGACGCTCACCGCGCGGCGCCTGCAGATTGCGGCCAATCGACAACACACGGGCCAGCACGGCCAGCCAGGGCTTTTGCAAACTGGTCAGTACCAGCTCGTCCAGGCCGTAACGGAATACGATCCAGACGATATAGGCGCCGCGAAAAATCCGGCTCATGTGTGCGCCTTGTCGGCGCTGGCGGCCATGCGCTGGCCCAGGAATTGGTGCAAAGCCCCCACGACACGGCGTGCCACCTGGCCGGCCGTATGGGCCGCGGTATCACCGATGATGCGGGACAGATCTTCCTCCAGGTCCCAGCGCACATGGTCTACCAGCCAGTTGACCTCGGCCGCCAGTTGCACATCGCCTTCGATGCGCACACCCGGCTTATCGGCATTCAGCGCCTGCTGCAGCAGGGACAAAGGCGAAGATTCGGTCACGGTCAGCGTCAGGCTGGGCTGCAAACCGGGCTCGGCCCGGTCCAGCAAACCGGCCGGGGTGGCCCGCAAAGCCATGTGGAAATGGCGCCACTGCACCAGCACCACCTGCCCTTTTTGCCGCGTGAGCCGGGCCATGGCCTCGGGCTCCTGCTGCAGCACGTGGTTGAGCAGCAGGACAACGCGGTTCTGCACCTCGTCCACCACCCAGGCGGGTGGCTGCAAGCTCTCAGTGACACGGTTGAAAAGGTTTTCGAACAAAGAAAAAGGGGACTGTGTTGCCATAGTCCCCCATTATCCCGGATAGAAACAAGCTGCTCTTACTGCAGGGCCTGTACCCCGGCAACGAGCCAGCCACTGGCGCCGCTCTTGGGCTTGGTCATATTCCAGACCTCGCGGAACGGGCTGGGGCCGGCGGATGGTTCTTCACGGATCATGCCGGAGAACTCAACGCTGGCCATGTAGTCGTTGCCCAGATCTTCGATGCCCAGCAGCTTGGCATCCAGCATGACCACGTCGGTCTTGTTGATCTGGGCACCGATGTGCAGCTCGCGCTCGTTCAGCTGGGACTGGATCTCACCCAGCATGGTGTCGGTCATCATGGCCCGCAGCGACGCGATGTCGGAACGATCCCAGGCCGACTGCAAGGTGATGAAGTTGTTCTTGGCGGAGCGCAAAAATCCCTCAGCATCGAAGCCCGCCGGCACACCCCAGCCCTGCGGACCGGCCAGCGCCGAGCCGATCATCGAGGTAGAACCACCCGCAGCCTCCAGCGGCAGCACGTTGCTGCGCTCGAATGGGCGTGCAGATGCATCGTTGCCCACGTTTTCAGGGCGATACACGCTGGGTGCCATGGGCGCAGCAGCACCCTGGAAGGCATACGGGCTGGCCGAAGCGGCCGCACTCGCACTCTTGCGCGCCCGGAAAACACCCCACAGCACCATGCCCGCCAAAACCAGCAAGGCGATCATCAGAAACTGGCCCATCTCGGCACCCAGACCCAAGGAATGGGCCAGCCATGCCAAACCCAAACCTGCCGCCAAACCACCCAGCATGGCACCCCAGGGACGGCGTGGCGCTGCCGCAGTTGCGGGCGCTGCCGTTGGCGCGGGGCGGGTTGCGTTGGTGGTGCTTTGCATCGGTGCGACGGGCGCCGCAGGCGTGGCTTCACGCTGGATGACATTGCTGGACTGCTTGCCAACCGACCTGCCGCCGCCCAAACGCGCGGCCTCGGCATCCACGACCGACGTCAACGCCACGGTCACAGCCAAAACCAATGCCCACACTTTCATACCATCTCCATTTGAATTATTCAGACGCCACTGCCAAGCAACGCAAGGTATACGGCCGAGTTATACGGGAACACGGCTAGCACTTGATACCCACGTGTAAAGCCACCATGCCACCGGTAAGGTTGTGGTAATCCACATGGCCAAAGCCGGCGCCCTGCATCAGGGTCTTCAGTTCCTGCTGGCCCGGGTGCATACGGATGGACTCGGCCAGGTAACGGTAGCTGGCGTCGTCACCCGCCACCAGCTTGCCCAAACGGGGCAGCACCTTGAAGGAATACCAGTCGTACGCCTTCTCCAGAGGTTGGGCCACTTTCGAAAATTCCAACACCAGCAGCTTGCCGCCGGGCTTGAGCACGCGGCACATCTCGGCCAGGGCCACATCCTTGTGGGTCATATTGCGCAGGCCAAAGGCCACGCTGACACGGTCAAAGCTGGCATCTTCGAACGGCAGCTTTTCCGCATCGCAGACCATGGTGGGCAGCACGATGCCCTTGTCGATCAGCCGGTCGCGGCCGGTACGCAGCATGGCTTCGTTGATGTCGGTATGCACCACGCGCCCGGTCTTGCCGACCTTCTTGGCAAACGCCATGGACAGATCACCCGTGCCGCCGGCGATATCCAACACCTGGTGGCCTTCGCGGATGTCGGCCACCAGCACGGTGTAGGCCTTCCAGGCGCGGTGCAGCCCGGCGGACATCAAGTCGTTCATCAAGTCGTACTTGCTGGCCACCGAGTCGAACACGCCGCGCACATGGCGGGCCTTTTCGCTCTCGTCCACCGACTGAAAACCAAAATGGGTAGAAGTCATCTCAGCGCACCGTTTCAATAAAATAGGGCTGTAGCGCAGGTAATTCCTGCGCAAGCAGCTATCAAAAGTATAGCCGCCAGCAACTCAGTGGCTGGCGCAGCCATGGCCCTTATTGTCGACCATGGGCGCATCGCGATCCAGCCCGGCGGCGGCCAGGCGCTGGTCGTATTCGGCCCAAAGCCTTTCTTGTTCCGCCCCCAGGAAATACAAGTAGTCCCAGGTGAAGATACCGGTGCTGTGGCCGTCGGAAAACGTGGGCTGCACTCCGTAGTTGCCTACCGGCTCCAACCCCACCAGGGTGACTTCGCGCTTGCCGGTCTGCAGGGTTTCCTGGCCTGGGCCATGGCCTTGCACCTCGGCGGAGGGCGAATACACGCGCATCAACTCGAACGGAATGCGGAAGCTGGCGCCATCGGAGAAGCTCACTTCCAGTACCTTGGACTGGCCGTGCACGGTGATGTCTTGTGGGGTCGGCGATCCCGCCGTCAAGCCGGCCATCAGACCAACACCCGCTCAATGCCACCGTTGTTGGCTTGCGCCACATAGGTCGGCAGCCACTGGTCGCCCAGGATCTGGTTGGCCATTTCGACCACGATGTAGTCGGCTTCCAGCAGGCCGTTCTGCAAGTCGTTACCGTAGCGGCTCAGGCCTTGCAGGCAGCTGGGGCAGCTGGTCAATATCTTCAAATTCTCTTGCGGACCCACCTGGCCGGATTCGCGCAGCGCGGTTTCGGACTTGCGCAGCTCTTCTTCCTTGCGGAAGCGAATCTGTGTGGAGATGTCGGGCCGGGTCACGCCCAGGGTGCCGGACTCGCCGCAGCAACGCTTGCTCTCGGTCACTTGGTCGCCCAGCAGCGCCTTCACCGTCTTCATCGGCTCCTGCAGCTTCATCGGCGTGTGGCAGGGGTCGTGGTACAGATAGGTGCCGCCGTTGCCCAGGGTGATGCCCTTCTCCAGCAGGTATTCGTGGATATCGATGATGCGGCAGCCGGGGAAAATCTTGTCGAATTCATACCCCTGCAGCTGGTCGTAGCAGGTTCCGCACGACACCACCACGGTCTTGATGTCCAGGTAGTTCAGCGTATTCGCCACACGGTGGAACAGCACCCGGTTGTCGGTGATGATCTTGTCGGCCTTGTCGAACTGGCCGCTGCCCTTTTGCGGGTAGCCACAGCACAGGTAGCCAGGCGGTAGCACGGTCTGCACGCCGGCATGCCAGAGCATGGCCTGGGTGGCCAGGCCGACCTGGCTGAACAGTCGCTCCGAGCCGCAGCCGGGAAAGTAGAACACCGCTTCCGATTCGCTGGTGGTTGCCACCGGATTGCGGATGATGGGCACGTAGTCCTTGTCCTCGATATCCAGCAGCGCGCGCGCCGTCTTCTTGGGCAGATTGCCCGGCATCTTCTTGTTGATGAAGTGGATCACCTGCTCTTTGATCGGCGCGGTGCCCAGGCTGGCACGCGGTGCGGCGGTCTGCTTCTTGGCCGCAGGACGCAGCAGGTCATTGGCCAGGCGCTGCACCTTGAAGCCCACGTCCACCATGGCCGAGCGCACGAACTTGATGGTCTCGGGATTCGTCGCGTTCAGGAAGAACATGGCTGCGGCATTGCCGGGGCGGAAGCTCTTCTTACCCATCTTGCGCAACAGGTTGCGCATGTTCATGGTCACATCGCCGAAGTCGATCTTCACCGGGCAAGGCGACAGGCATTTGTGGCACACCGTGCAGTGGTCGGCCACGTCTTCGAACTGCTCCCAATGCTTGATGCTGACGCCGCGCCGGGTCTGCTCTTCGTACAAGAAGGCCTCGACCAGCAGCGAGGTGGCCAGAATCTTGTTGCGCGGGCTGTACAGCAGGTTGGCGCGCGGCACGTGGGTGGCGCAGACGGGCTTGCATTTGCCGCAGCGCAGGCAGTCCTTCATGCTGTCGGCAATCGCGCCGATATCGCTCTGCTGCATGATCAGCGACTCGTGGCCCATCAGCCCGAAGCTCGGGGTGTAGGCATTGGTCAAATCGGCCTCTAGCGCAACACCTGCCTGCGCGTGCAGCTGCGAATTTCGTAGCAGCTTGCCTTTGTTGAAGCGGCCTTCGGGGTCCACGCGCTGCTTGTAGTCGGTGAACGGCTGCATCTCGGCGTCGCTCAGAAACTCCAGCTTGGTGATGCCGATGCCGTGCTCGCCGGAGATCACGCCGTCCAGGCTGCGGGCCAGCGCCATGATGCGTTTGACGGCCTCGTGGGCGGTCTGCAGCATCTCGTAGTTGTCGCTGTTGACCGGCAGATTGGTGTGCACATTGCCGTCGCCGGCGTGCATGTGCAGGGCCACCCAGACCCGGCCCTTGAGCACGGTCTTGTGGATGGCGGTGCATTCGTCCAGGATGCCCTTGAAGCCAGCACCGGTGAAGATGTTTTGCAGCTGGGCGCGGATCTGCGTCTTCCAGCTGGCGCGCAGGCTGTGGTCTTGCAGCTGCGGAAACAGGGTTTCCACGCCGTCCAGCCAACCCTGCCACAGGGCACGGGTCTCGGCCACCAGGCTCTGGGCCTGCACCACGCGTTCTTCCAGCAGCTCGGGGGACGGCACATCGCCATCCTCGTCGCCCTTGCTCAGGGGCAAATTGCCGCGGCTGAAGAACTCCTGCAATGCGTCGCACAGCTCCAGCTTGTTCTTCAGGCTGAGCTCGATGTTGATGCGCTCGATGCCGTCGGTGTACTCGGCCATGCGCGGCAGCGGGATCACCACGTCTTCGTTGATCTTGAAGGCGTTGGTGTGCCGGCTGATGGCGGCGGTCTTCTTGCGGTCCAGCCAGAACTTTTTGCGCGCCTCGGGGCTGATGGCGATGAAGCCTTCGCCGCTGCGCGAATTGGCGATGCGCACCACTTCGCTGGTCGCACGGGCCACGTCGTCGGCGTTGTCGCCGGCAATGTCGCCAAACAAGGCCATTTTCGGCAGGCCGCCGCGCTTGGATTTGGTGGTGTAGCCCACAGCCTTCAGGTAGCGGTCGTCCAGATGCTCCAGGCCGGCCAGCAGCACGCCGGTGCGCTTTTGCTCGGCGAACATGAAGTCCTTGATCTCGACGATGCTGGGCACGGCGTTCTTGGCATCGCCAAAAAACTCCAGGCAGACGGTGCGGGTGTGCGCCGGCATGCGGTGCACCACCCAGCGGCCGCTGGTGATCAGGCCGTCGCAGCCTTCTTTCTGGATACCGGGCAAGCCGGCCAGAAACTTGTCGGTCACGTCCTTGCCCAGGCCTTCCTTGCGGAAGGTCTTGCCGGGGATATCCAGGCGCTCGGTGCGTATCTTGGTTTTGCCGTCGGCCTCGAAATATTGCAGCTCGTAGCTGGCCACTTCCACGTCGTGGATCTTGCCCAGGTTGTGGTTCAGGCGGGTGACTTCCAGCCACTGCGCGTCGGGCGTCACCATGCGCCAGGAGGCCAGGTTGTCCAGCGCCGTGCCCCACAGCACAGCCTTCTTGCCGCCCGCATTCATGGCGATATTGCCGCCTATGCAGGAGGCCTCGGCTGAGGTCGGGTCGACCGCGAACACATAGCCGCCGCGCTCGGCCGCATCGGCCACGCGTTGGGTCACCACACCGGCTTCGCTGTAGATGGTGGCCACCGGGTGGTCGACGCCGGGCAGAGTCACCATTTCCACCTCAGTCATGGCTTCGAGCTTTTCGGTGTTGATCACCGCGCTGTTCCAGGTCAGCGGGATCGCGCCGCCGGTGTAGCCGGTGCCGCCGCCGCGAGGGATGATGGTCAGGCCGAGTTCGATGCAGCCCTTGACCAGGCCGGCCATCTCAAACTCCGAGTCCGGGGTCAGCACCACGAACGGGTATTCAACGCGCCAGTCGGTGGCGTCGGTCACGTGGCTCACGCGGCTCAGGCCGTCAAACTTGATGTTGTCCTTGGCGGTCAGCTTGCCCAGCACGCGCGCGGTCTTGCGGCGCAGATCCGCCACCTGGGTAAAGGTAGCTCCAAACTGGGTGACGGCCGCAGTGGCGGCCACCAGCAGCTCGCCCACCAAGGCATCGCGCTCACTGTCGACATCAGGCTTACGGCGCTTGCCCACCTCGTCCAGGCGGTGGTGCAAGGCATCGACCAGCTGCTTGCGGCGCTTGGGGCTGTCCAGCAGATCGTCTTGCAAATAAGGATTGCGCTGCACCACCCAGATGTCGCCCAGTACCTCGTACAGCATGCGGGCCGAACGACCGGTGCGGCGCTCCTGGCGCAACGAGTTCAGCACATCCCAGGCACGTGCGCCGAGCAGGCGAATCACGATCTCACGGTCGGAAAACGAGGTGTAGTTATACGGAATTTCGCGCAGGCGCACGGCCTCGGGCGCTTGCGACAACAGGGTGGACAAGGCGGTGGGAGCATTCATGGAGATAACCTGGGTGGGCTGCAGCGCCCATGGGCCTGGGATGACAGTTCGGGTAGCAATTTTAGGGCAGCGCTCTATCACCCCGCCGACAGCAGGTTGTCCAGAGGCGACAAACGAATTAAAAGAGGACGCGGCTGCGGATGGTGCCGGGCACGTGGGCCAGCTTCTCCAAGGCCAAATCACTGGACGCAGCGTCTATATCTATCACCACATAGCCAATCTTCTCGTTGGTCTGCAGGAACTGGGCGGCAATGTTGATGCGGTTGTCGCTGAACACCTGGTTTACCGCCGATAGCACGCCGGGCACGTTGTGGTGGATGTGCAGCAAACGGTGCTTGCCGGAATGGCTGCTGAGCGCCACCTCGGGGAAGTTGACCGACGAGGTGGAGGTGCCGTTGTCGCTGTACTTGACCAGCTTTTCCGCCACTTCCAGGCCGATATTGGCCTGCGCCTCCATGGTGGAGCCGCCGACATGCGGGGTCAGTATCACGTTGTCCAGCCCTCGCAAGGGCGACTGGAACTCGTCCTTGTTGCTGCGTGGCTCTTCGGGGAATACGTCGATGGCGGCACCCAGCAGCTTCTGGGCTTTCAGGGCCGTGGCCAGGGCATCGATATCCACCACTGTGCCGCGCGCGGCGTTGATCAAAATGCCGCCCTGCTTCATCGCGGCAATCTCGGCCGGGCCAATCATCCACTGGGTGGCCGCGGTTTCAGGCACATGCAGGGTGACGATGTCGCTCTGGCCCAACAGCTCGTGCAGATTCGCCACCTGGCGCGCATTGCCCAGCGGCAGCTTGGTCACCACGTCATAAAAACAGACCTGCATGCCCAGGGCCTCGGCCAGCACCGACAGCTGGGTGCCGATGGAGCCGTAGCCGACGATGCCCAGGGTCTTGCCGCGGATCTCGAACGAATTCTCGGCCGACTTGAGCCAGCCGCCGCGGTGCGCGACCGCGCTTTTCTCTGGGATGCCGCGCAGCAACAGGATCGCCTCGGCCAGCACCAGTTCGGCGACCGAGCGGGTATTGGAAAACGGCGCATTGAACACCGCAATGCCGCGCTCGCGCGCAGCCTCCAAGTCCACCTGGTTGGTGCCTATGCAGAAGCAGCCCACGGCAACCAACTTGCCGGCATGGGCAAACACGTCCGCCGTCAGCTGGGTGCGCGAGCGGATGCCGATGAAATGCGCATCGGCAATCTTCTCCTTCAGTTGCTCTTCTGGCAAAGCACCGGGCAAGCTCTCGATCTGGGAATAGCCAGCACTGCGCAGTACCTCCAGCGCGGAAGGGTGCACGCCCTCCAGTAAAAGAAACTTGATCTTGCTTTTGTCCAGAGAGGTCTTGCGCATGCGTTGCCCGGCGTCAGGTAGAGAGGAAGGGGCGATGATCCTAGCATGCTGCACCGCAGCAAACGCACCCGCCGAAAGGCGGCATTGCTGGCACCAGGGCTATGCGCGCTTGGGGCAAAAACTCCAGAAAAACGCAAACAAACGCAATGAAACGCAGCCATACGAACGGGTTTTCCCGCTATAGATTTCGTCAGTTACGCGCCAAAATTTCACTGTTTTGTCATAAGCGGCACCTAGCATCGACCCCTTTGACGCTCTTACCGTTCCCCCAGGAGACTCCATGCAATTCAACCGTTTAGCGCTGGCCGCAGTGGCTGCCACCGCTGTTCTTTCCGCGCAGGCACAGACCGAGATCCAGTGGTGGCACTCCATGAACTCGGTCAATGGCGAATGGGTCAACGACCTCGCAAAAGACTTCAATGCGAGCCAAAAGGAATACAAGATCGTGCCGACCTACAAGGGCCAGTACGACGAATCCATGACTGCCGCGATTGCCGCCTTCCGCGCCGGCAACGCGCCGCACATCCTGCAGGTATTTGAAGTGGGCACCGCCACCATGATGGCCAGCAAGAAGGCCATCGTGCCGGTCGGCCAGGTCATGAAGGACGCCGGCGAGAAGTTCGACCCCAGCGTCTACATCCCCGCCGTGGCCAGCTACTACACCGCAGCCAACGGCCAGATGATGAGCTTCCCGTTCAACAGCTCGACCACCGTGTTCTATTACAACAAGGACGCGTTCAAGGCCGCCGGCCTGGACCCTAACAAAGCCCCCAGCACCTGGCCCGAAGTGGCGCTGGCGGCCGCCAAGCTCAAGGCCAGCGGCCACAAATGCCCACTGACCATCGCCTGGCAGGGCTGGACCCAGCTGGAAAGCTTCTCCACCTGGCATAACGTCGAGTTCGCCACCAAGGCCAACGGCCTGGGCGGCATGGACGCCCGCATGAAGATCAACTCGCCGCTGCATGTGCGCCACATCGAGAACCTGGGCAATATGGCCAAGCAAGGCCTGTTCGTCTACAAGGGCCGCGGCAACATCCCTGAAGCCAGCTTTGTGTCCGGCGAATGCGCCATGACCACCACCTCCAGCGGCTTCTACGGCAACGTGAAGAAGAACGCCAAGTTCGCCTTTGGCGAGTCCGCCTTGCCCTACTACCCCGATGTGCCCGGCGCACCGCAAAACACGGTGATCGGCGGCGCCAGCCTGTGGGTACTGGCCGGCAAGAAGTCGGATGAATACAAGGGCGTGGCCAAGTTCTTCACCTATCTGTCGAACGCAGAAGTGCAGTCCGCCAGCCACAAGCGCACCGGCTACCTGCCCGTGACCACGGCCTCATTCGCACTGACCGAAAAGTCGGGCTTCTACCAAGAGAACCCCGGCACCGATGTCGCACCGACCCAGATGATCCGCAAGACCACCACCAACTCGCGTGGTATCCGCCTGGGCAACTACCTGCAGGTGCGTGCGATCGAGGACGAAGAACTGGAACAAGTCTGGGCCGGCAAGAAGTCCGCCAAGGAAGCCCTGGACTCCATCGTGCTGCGCGGCAACGAGCAACTGGAACGCTTCGAAAAAGCAAATAAACAGTAACACCCCCAGGCTACACGCTGCGCGTTTTCGCCACCCCCCTTGAAGGGGGCGAACCCAGTGGCCCGGCAGAGCCGGTTCCACGGGTTCCTGGGCTGAAAACCGTTGCGCTCAACACGCGTGGTAGTGAACAACAAAAACAAAGCTAGCTGAACATCCATGGAAAAACGCGTCGTCTTTAAATCGGCCTGGCTGCCCTGGGTGCTGATCGCGCCCCAGATGGTGGTGATCTGCATCTTCTTTTTCTGGCCCGCGGGCCAGGCCATGCTGCAATCGCTGCAGCAGTCTGACGCGTTTGGCACCTCGGTGGACTGGGTCGGGCTGGACAACTTCCGCAACCTGTGGAACGACGCCAGCTACATGGCCTCGTTCCAGACCACCGCCGTGTTCTCCATCCTGGTAGCGGTGCTGGGCATAGGCCTGTCGCTACTACTGGCCGTGTTTGCCGACCGCGTGGTGCGCGGCAGCAGCATCTACAAAACCTTGCTGATCTGGCCCTATGCGGTTGCACCTGCAGTCGCTGGCGTGCTGTGGCTATTCATGTTCTCGCCCAGCATCGGCATCGTGGCCTACTGGCTGGGCCTGTTGGGCATCGACTGGAACCACCTGATGAACAGCCGCCACGCCATGGCCCTGGTGGTGATGGCGGCGGTGTGGAAGCAGCTGTCGTACAACTTTCTGTTCTTCCTGGCGGGCTTGCAGTCGATTCCCAAGTCGCTGATCGAAGCCGCGGCCATGGACGGGGCGCGGCCCTGGCGCCGCTTCTGGACCATCCAGTTTCCGCTGCTCACCCCCACCAGCTTCTTTCTGCTGGTGATCAACATCGTGTATGCCTTCTTCGACACCTTCGCCATCATCGACTCCACCACCCAGGGCGGACCGGGCAAGGACACGGCCATCCTGGTCTACAAGGTGTACTTCGACGGCTTCAAGGCCATGGACCTAGGCGGCTCGGCCGCGCAGTCGGTAGTGCTGATGGTGATCGTGGTCGCCATGACCGTGGTGCAGTTCAAGTTTGTCGAAAAGAAAGTGAATTATTGATGGCTGCTTATTCCATGACTCAACGGAACGGGGCAGACACACCTAGCGTGGGATACCACGGAACCGGCTTTGCCGGGCCGTCGGTATCGCCCCCTGCAGGGGGTTGGAGTAGCGACCTGCGTGCTCGGCTTTTCCAGCCGACTCCGGGGCAGTGCGCGCAGCCTGGGGGGGTGCTTTAGCATGGTTGAGCGCCGCACCACCATGGGCATGCTGGCCCATGTGATTCTGATTCTGGGCGTGCTGATCGTGGCCTTTCCGGTCTACATCACCTTTGTCGCCTCTACCCACACCGCATCCGAGATGGTGCAGCGCCCCATCCCCGTGCTGCCCGGCTCCCACCTGGTTGAAAACTACACAGCCGCATTGCAAGGCACAGGCGCCCACGGCGGCTCCAACGCGGCAGTGGGCCGCATGATGGTGGTCAGCCTGGTCACCGCCCTGGTGATTGCCATAGGCAAGATCGCCATTTCGCTGCTGTCGGCATTTGCGCTGGTGTACTTCCGCTTTCCGTTCAAGCAGTTCTTCTTCTGGATGATCTTTGTCACCCTGATGCTGCCGGTCGAAGTGCGCATAGGCCCGACCTACAAGGTGGTGGCCGACTTGGGGATGCTGGACAGCTACGCCGGCCTGACGATTCCGCTGATTGCCTCGGCCACCGCCACCTTTTTATTCCGCCAGTTCTTCATGGGTGTGCCGGACGAGCTGGTGGAGGCCGCACGCATGGACGGCGCGGGCCCCATGCGCTTCTTCTGGGACATCCTGCTGCCGCTGTCACGCACCAGCATGGCCGCGCTGTTCGTGATCCAGTTCATCTACGGGTGGAACCAGTACCTGTGGCCGCTGCTGGTGACCACCAACGAGAACATGTACCCGGTGGTGATCGGCATCAAACGCATGATCTCCGGCGGCGACGGCCAGACTGAGTGGAACCTGGTGATGGCCACGGCCATTCTGGCGATGTTGCCACCTGCCTTAGTGGTGATGCTGATGCAAAAGTGGTTCGTTAAAGGCCTGGTGGATACAGAAAAGTAATTTAAAAGAAATTGGGCTCTAGCGCAGGTAACACCTGCGCCAGCAGCTATTAAAAGACTAGCAGAACAATTTATGGCCGCCATCACACTCAAGAACGTCATCAAGCGCTACGGCAAAGGCGCCAGCGCCAACCAGGTGATCCACGGCGTCAACGCCGAGATTGCAGACGGCGAATTCATCGTCATCGTCGGCCCCTCGGGCTGTGGCAAATCCACCCTGTTGCGCATGGTTGCCGGGCTGGAGGAAGTCAGCGACGGCACCATCTCCATCGGCGGGCGCGTGGTCAACAACCTGGAACCCAGCGAACGCGACATCGCCATGGTGTTCCAGAACTATGCGCTGTACCCGCACATGACGGTGTTCGACAACATGGCCTACGGCCTGAAGATCGCCAAAGTATCCGAGGCCGACATCAAGACCCGCGTAGACAAGGCCGCCAAGATATTGGAGCTGGGCCAGTTCCTGGCACGCAAGCCGCGTGAGCTGTCCGGCGGCCAGCGCCAACGCGTCGCCATGGGCCGTGCCATCGTTCGCCAGCCGCAGGTGTTTCTGTTCGACGAGCCACTCTCCAACCTGGATGCCAAGCTGCGCGCCCAGACCCGGCTGGAAATCCAGAAGCTGCACCGCGAACTGGGCATCACCAGCCTGTTCGTCACCCACGACCAGGTCGAGGCCATGACGCTGGCGCAGCGCATGATCGTGATGAACGGCGGCGTGATGGAACAGTTTGGCACGCCCGAAGAGGTCTACACCCGGCCCGCCAGCACCTTTGTCGCCAGCTTCATAGGCAGTCCGCCCATGAACCTGCTGAAGACTGCCCCCAACACCAGCCTGGGCGGCCCGGCCGACGCCATCCTGGGCATACGCCCCGAGCATCTGCAGCTCAGCGCCGACGGCTGGCCGCTGACCGTGGAAACCACCGAAATGCTGGGCGCGGAACGCCTGACCTACGCGCGTCTGGGCGCCGGCCCCAGCAGCGAGCTGCTGATCATCCGCACCGAAGAAAGCGAAGCCGCACCCGCCATCGGCAGCACCATCCACGCCACGCCGCGCACAGATAAGCTGCACTGGTTTAATAGCGACACCGGAAAACGCTTAACCCCCTGAATTCCATGCAAATCACCGCAAGCAACTGGCCCTACCCCCGCTGGGTCGCCCACCGTGGCGCGGGCAAACTGGCTCCTGAAAACACCCTCGCCGCATTTCGCCTGGGAGCACAACACGGCTACCGCATGTTTGAGTGCGACGTCAAACTCAGCGCCGACGGCGTGCCGTTTTTGCTGCACGATGACACGCTGGAGCGCACCAGCACCGGCAAAGGCCTGGGCGGCGACCATGCCTGGAGTGCACTGGCCCAGCTAGACGCTGGCAGCTGGCATTCGCGCAACTATGCGGGCGAAACCCTGCCCACGCTGGACAACATCGCCGCCTTCTGCCTGCGCAACAGCTACTTTTTGAACATCGAGATCAAACCCACGCCTGGTGTGGAACGCCTCACCGGCGAAGCCGTGGCGCACCACGCGTCCCGCCTGTGGCGCGGCCATGCCGTGCCACCGCTGCTCAGCTCTTTCAGCACCGAGTCGCTAGAAGGCGCCAAAGCCGCCCAGCCCGCTCTACCACGCGGCCTGCTGCTGGATGAACTCTGGGACGGCTGGCTGGAAGCCGCACTGGAGCTGGGTTGCGTCGCCATCATCTGCAACCACACGCTGTGGAATGCCGACACCGTGGCCCGCGTCAAAGCTGCTGGTCTGCGCACCTCCAGCTACACCGTCAACGACGCCGAGTCCGTGCAGCGCCTGCTGGCCCTGGAAACCGACGGCGTCATCACCGACCGCGTGGACCTGTTCTCGCCCGCGGATTGAGGCGCACACCCTGCTGCGGCAGTGTTTGCTAGCATTGCAGCGCATGCCAGCACGCTCCACTTCCCGTTCAGCCGCTCCCGCTTTGACACCGCTACTGCAGCGCTGTTCACGGGCAGTCGTGCGGCTGGGTGTGTGGCGCACCACGTTGCTGTTCAGTGCCAGCATTTCCCTGATGTCGCTGGCGCTCACCTGGCTCTATATCCGCCTGATGGGTTACGGCGAAATGGGCGAAGCCTTCTACATCTCGCTGCTGGTGCCACTGCCCATGACACTGCTGCCCGGCAGCCTGATCTTCGCGCTGGTGGCCGCATTGGAACAGGCCCGACACACAGCACACACCCTGTCCATGACCGATGTGCTGACCGGCCTGCACAACCGACGCCACTTCATGCAAACCGCCCAGCGTGAGCTGGACCTGGCCCAGCGCCACGACCTGCCCTTGGCCCTGCTGATACTGGATATCGACCACTTCAAACGCGTCAACGACCAGCACGGCCATGACGTGGGTGACCAGGTACTGGTGGAAGTAGGCCGGCGCTGCGCCCAGGTGCTGCGCACCACCGATTTGCTGGCGCGCTGGGGCGGTGAAGAATTTGTGGTGCTGCTGCCCAATACCGGCTACGAACAGGCCCACCAACTGGCCGAGCGCATGCGCGAAACCGTGGCCTACTCGGCCCAGCTCTACGCCGCGCAAGGCGCTGTAAGGGTGACAATCAGCATAGGCGCGGCCGGCACCGTGACCCAGTCTTCCACCACGCTGGACACCCTGGTACAACAGGCCGACCGTGCGCTGTACGACGCCAAACGCGCGGGCCGCAACCAGGTCTGGCTGGCCACACCGCCCAGCGGTTTTATGCCTAGCCCGCTAGCGGCCGGTCAATAACCACTGGCTGCTGGCGCAGGCCAGCACCAGCGCGGCATAGGTCGCCATCTTGCCGTCATGGCCGAAAAACCAGAGCCCGCCCAGCAGCACCAGCAGGCACACTACAAAATTGATAGCTGCTTGCGCAAGTAATCCCTGCGCTACAGCCCTTTTTTTCATAAATATGCGGGCGAGCAGCGCCGTCAGCAGCCCTACAACCAGGGCAGGTGCGGCGAAGTTCAGCAGGTGAATCAATGAATCTATGGGTCCCATAGCGGCAATTTTGAGGCTTTGGCCGCGAACTGGCGAATTCGGGCCGCACAAATTTTATAATCTGGTAATGGCAGTCTGGGCATTAGGCATTAACCACACCACCGCACCCTTGGATTTGCGCGGTCGGTTTGCGTTCGCCCTGGACCAGATCGCGCCCACGCTGCAAGGCTTGCGCGCCGCCCTGGCCGGCCCGGAAGCCGCCATCATCTCCACCTGCAACCGCACCGAAATCTACTGTGCGGGCAACCAACAGGCCTTGGACCACACGGTGGACTGGCTGGCCCACAGCGGTGGCGTATCGCCCGCCTTGCTGCGTTCGCACTCCTACACCTTGCAAGACGGCCCCGTGGCGCGCCACGCCTTCCGCGTGGCCAGCGGGCTGGATTCCATGGTGCTGGGCGAGCCGCAAATCCTGGGCCAGATGAAGGACGCAGTCCGCGTGGCCGAACAAGCCGGCGCCCTGGGCACCACCCTGAATCAGCTGTTCCAGCGCTCGTTCGCCGTGGCCAAGGAAGTACGCACCTCCACCGAGATCGGCGCGCACTCCATCAGCATGGCGGCGGCTGCGGTGCGCCTGGCCAGCCAGTTGTTTGAAGACCTGGGCCAGGTCCGGGTGCTGTTTGTCGGCGCCGGTGAAATGATCGAACTGGCGGCCACCCACTTTGCCGCCAAGAACCCCAAATCCATTGCCATCGCCAACCGCACGCTGGAACGCGGCGAAAAACTCGCCACCCGTTTCGGCGGCGAAGTCATGCGTCTGGCCGATCTGCCCAGCCGCCTGCATGAATTCGACGCCGTCGTCAGCTGCACCGCCAGCACCCTGCCCATCATCGGCCTGGGTGCGGTTGAGCGCGCCTTGAAACTGCGCAAACACCGCCCCATCTTCATGGTGGACCTGGCCGTGCCGCGCGATATCGAACCCGAAGTCAAGGCGCTGGAAGACGTGTACCTCTACACCGTGGACGACTTGGCCCACGTGGTGCAGAACGGCCAGGCGAATCGCCAAGCTGCGGTAGCGCAGGCCGAGGTCATCATTGACGCCGGCGTGCAAAGCTTTCTGCACTGGATGGACCAGCGCGATCCGGTGCACGGCGTGGTGCCGCTGATCCAGCAGCTGAACGCCCAGGCCGACGAATGGCGCGCCGCCGAACTGGCCCGCGCGCGGCGCCTGCTGGCCAAGGGCGACGACATCGAAGCCGTGCTGGACATGCTCAGCAAAGGCCTGACGCAGAAGATGCTGCACGGCGCCATGGCCGAGCTACGCGCCGGCGATGCCCACAGCCGCGAGCACACAGTGCAGGCCATCCACAAACTGTTTTTGCGCAAAGAGCGTTAGCGACGCTGTCGCTTGCGCTTCCGGCCCTGGCTTTTCAGGGGCCTTCATCTCCCTCCATTTAAGTTACCTCGTCACGCCCCACCCCAGACTGCATAAACGCCCTGCCCAGGGATACCGTGGAACCGGCTTTGCCGGGCCACTGGTATCGCCCCCTGCAAGAGGGTTGGCGAAGCGCAGCGTAGCCTGGGGGTGAGCCACAATTTTTATGAAACCCTTTCTCCGCCAACAGCTTGAGCGCTACGCCTTTCGCCTTGCCGAACTCGACTTTCTGCTGTCCCGCGAGGACATCATGGGCGACATGAAGCAGTTTTTGCTGCTGTCACGCGAACACACCGAGGTGGGCCAGGTGGCGGCCCGTTTTGCCCGCTACACCCAGCGCGAGTCCGACCTTGCCGCCGCGCAGGAAATGAAGAGCGACCCCGACATGGCCGAGATGGCCGAGGAAGAAATCACCTCGGCCCAGGCCGAGCTGACCCGACTGGAAGCCGAACTGCAGCGCATGCTGCTACCCAAAGACCCGGACGACGCGCGCAATGCCTTCATGGAAATCCGCGCCGGCACCGGTGGTGATGAATCTGCCCTGTTCGCCGCCGACCTGCTGCGCATGTACACCCGCTACGCCGAGCGCCAGGGCTGGAAGACCGAGATCGTCAGCGAGTCGCCGAGTGAGCTTGGCGGCTACAAGGAAGTAGTGCTGCGCATCGAGGGTGACGGCGTCTACGGCCAGCTGAAATTCGAGTCCGGTGGCCACCGCGTGCAGCGCGTGCCCGCGACCGAAACCCAGGGCCGCATCCACACCAGCGCCTGCACCGTGGCGGTGCTGGCCGAGCCGGACGAGCAGGAAGCGATCAAGATCAACCCGGCCGACCTGCGCATCGACACTTACCGCGCCAGCGGCGCCGGCGGCCAGCACATCAACAAGACCGACTCGGCTGTACGCATCACCCACATCCCCACCGGCATCGTCGCCGAATGCCAGGATGGCCGCAGCCAGCACAGCAACAAGGCGCAAGCGCTCAAGGTACTGACGGCGCGCATCCATGAAAAGGACCGCTCAGAACGCGCCGCCAAGGACGCCGCCGAACGCAAGGGCCTGATCGGCAGCGGCGACCGCAGCGACCGCATCCGCACCTACAACTTCCCGCAAGGCCGCTGGACCGACCACCGCATCAACCTCACGCTGTACAAGCTGCTGTTCATCATGGAAGGCGACCTGGCCGAACCGCTGGGCGCGCTGCGCGCTGCACAAGAAGCCGAACAACTGGCCGAACTCGAAGTCGGCACTTAAACCCCAAGGACCCCATGGCACGCTCCATCAATAAAGGCCCCAAGCCCAGCGGCGGCTACGCCAAGGTCTCCAGCAAATCGCTGAAAGACGCGCAGGAAAAAAGCGCCAAGCGCATGGCCCCACGGCCCGAACACCCCGGCCTGGGCAAAGTGGCACGCGCTGTCAAGCGCCCACCAGCCTCGGTGTATGGAGATACCGTCGCCACACTGCAAACCGCCCTGCTGGGCGCACAAAAGCACGGCATCGACAAGCTGGATGCACGCATGCTGCTGCTGCATGTATTGGGCAAAAATCCCTCCGATTCCGCCTGGCTGATGGCCCACAACAACGACGCCTTGAATCCACTGCAGGCCGCAGTCTTTGGCACGGCTTGTACCCGCCGCCGCGCAGGCGAACCCGTGGCCTATATCACCGGCCAGCGCGAATTCTTTGGCCTAGCGCTACAGGTGGATGCACGGGTACTGGTACCGCGCCCCGACACCGAAACCCTGGTGGACTGGGCGCTGGAACGCCTCCAGGGCCAGGCCACGCCCCAGGTACTGGACCTGGGCACGGGAAGCGGCGCCATCGCCCTGGCCATCCGCCACGCCACGCCACAGGCGCAGGTCACGGCGGTGGATGTCAGCGCCGATGCCTTGGCCGTGGCCCAGGCCAATGCACAGCGACTGGCGCTGCCGGTGCAGTTTCTGCACAGCAGCTGGCTGGCGCAGGTGTCCGGCAGCTTCGATCTGATCGTCTCCAACCCACCTTATATTGCCGATGCAGACCCGCATCTGCCCGCCCTGGTACACGAGCCGCTAGGCGCCTTGACCGCCGGCACCGACGGGCTGGACGACATCCGCCAGATCGTCCGCCAGGCGCCCGCGCATTTGCAGGCCGGTGGCTGGCTGCTGCTGGAGCACGGCTACGACCAAGCCGCCGCTGTGCGCGCTTTGCTGGAACAAGAGGGCTTCACGCAGGTGCAATCCAGGCAGGACCTCGCCGGCATAGAGCGCTGCAGCGGTGGCCAGCGACCCATCTGAAATTTATAAGATATTGGCCGCTGGCGCAGATAGAACCTACGCCAGCAGCTACATAAAACATAGCAACCAGCCCTAGCCCATGTGGGGGCACAGCAGCGTACGCATTCCGCCGCAACGTGCGCAGTGAAATAATAGCGGTTTGATTTTCAAGGAGCCCCGCCATGAGCGACGCACAACAACGTATTGATGCACTGGTCAAATCCAACGACGTACTGCTATTCATGAAGGGCAATGCCAGCTTCCCGCAATGCGGTTTCTCGGGCCGCGCGATCCAGCTGCTGAAAGCCTGTGGCGTGGATGCCAAAACGGTCAAGACCGTGAACGTGCTGGAAGACGACGAAATTCGCCAAGGCATCAAGGAATACAGCAACTGGCCCACCATCCCCCAGCTCTACGTCAAGGGCGAATTCGTGGGCGGATCGGACATCATGATGGAAATGTACGAATCCGGTGAACTGCACCAGGTGCTGGGCACCAAGGCCGCCTGAAGCCCAGCCAACCGCCTATGTGGTGCTGAATCCACATAGGCTGTAATAAACGGTACTTTTCCACGGGTTCCACCATGGTGTGCTGGCACGGCTTATGCTGAAATGAAGCTGTGCCAGCAACCAAGGAGTCTTTCATGGAATCCCGCAGTCTTGTTCCGCATGTACCGCAGTTTCAACTGCCCGTCGCCAATGTGCGCAGCGTCTTCCAGACGCAAGAAGTCGAACGCAAACTGGCCAAACTCCCCAGCCGAGAGCACGAAAACCTGCGCAGCACCTACGAGCGCATGCTGGAGCGCGGCCCCGAACGCTTCCAGGTCAAGCCCTCAGGCGTGCCGGAGATGTCGGCCCTGTACCAGGCCCTGCCGAACTTCACCGACGTGCTGGACGACGTCAAACGCCATGTGGCCCTGAGCCAGGACAGCCGCGATGGGCTAGAGGTCACGCCCATTCTGCTGCTGGGCCTGCCGGGCATAGGCAAAACCCATTTCGCCAAGAAGCTGGCCGACCTGCTGGGCACCGGCATGAACCTAGTCCCCATGAGCTCCATGACGGCGGGCTGGCTGCTGTCCGGATCGTCATCCCAATGGAAAGGCGCCAAACCCGGTAAGGTATTCGAAGCACTGATAGACGGTGAATATGCCAACCCGGTGATCGTGGTGGACGAAATCGACAAAGCCAGTGCCGATGCCCAATACGATCCCTTGGGCGCACTCTACAGCTTGCTGGAACACGACACGGCGCAGAACTTCATGGACGAGTTCGCCGAAGTCGCAATCGACGCCAGCCAGGTGATCTGGATCACCACGGCCAACGACCCGCGCGGCATTCCAGAGCCGATTCTGAACCGGATGAACGTGTTTGAAATCGAGCCGCCCTCACCCGAGGCCGCGAGGCAGATTGCCAATAACCTCTACCAATCCATCCGCTCGGAGCATGGTTGGGGTGAGCGGTTTGCACCCGAACCGAACAGCGATCTGCTGGACGCCCTGGCAGAACTTGCCCCGCGTGAAATGCGCCGTGCGCTGATGACCGGTTTTGGTAATGCCCGCCTGGATGGACGCGATGCCATCAAGGTAGACGACCTACCCCGTGCCTCGCAACACAAAAGCCGCATGGGCTTTATCCAGTAAGGCCCCAGGCCACTTAGTTGGCCTTTTGCCGCTGTAGCAGCTGCGCGACAAAGTTGGACGGAATCGCATAGCTGATGCCAGAGGGTTGGCTGATCGCCGACTCTTTGGTACCTTTGACAAACACCATATTGACGATGCCCACCACTTCGCCGGTCTCGGCATCAAACAGCGGGCCACCACTGTTGCCCGGATAGGCCGTGCCATCCAGCTGAAAAATATCAAAGCTGCCGTCACGCAAACTACGGATAGAACGCTCGGTCAGCTGCGCACCCGTGGCCGCTGGCAACACGATCGCTGTAATCGATGACACCATGGCGCGATGGGTCACCGAAGAAAAACCCAGCGCCCCTCCAATGGGAAAGCCCATGAACGCCACGGACTGCCCTTCACGCACACTCTTGGAGTCACGTAAATTCAGTGCGGCAACCGGCGCGCCTTCAAACCGTAGCAAAGCCAGATCGTGGACGCGGTCCACTTCCAACACCGATGCGGCGCGCATCTGCAGCTCCCCTTTGGAATCTCGTATCTGCAACGCCAAACTGGCTCCTGCAGGATCCTCTGCCGGCCCCATCAGTACGTGGGCATTGGTGACAGCAAGATTGCCGTTCTCAACCACAAACCCCGTTCCGCGCAAAGAAAATCGGGGACTGTTGGTACTCTTGTAATAGCCCACGATAACAACCGAGGGCTTTACGCGGGGAATCACATCAGCCAGTTCCGCCTGAGCGGTGCCCTGAACAAAAAGTGCAAGCAAAACCACATAACGAAAATATGTGCATATTTTCATGCGATTTACTATTCGTATATGCCGAGAAGCTGATTACACATCAAAGTGTCTTGAGTGCAGACTCGACCTCTTCATGCGAAGCAAAATCCTTACCCAATTTATTCAAGTCTTCCAACAAGGATTTGGCTTTTTGTTTATCACCTGATTTGATATATATTTTTGCCAAATTCAGCTTAAGCACTGCATTACCAGGCTGCAGCGATAAAGCCTTGTTTTCTATCTCAATTGCTTTGGCGTAATCACCCTTATCAGCCCACAACATGGCCAAGGTATCCATGAAGGAGGGTTGATTTGGTATCAAATTGATAGCCTTTTCGGCAAAACCTATAGCCGAATCTTTTTTCAGCTGCCCCGAAACCCACGCCAAATTATTGTACGCAAGAGCATTAGAGGGCTGCAATTGCACAACATTGGTGTAATATTTTTCAGCAACCGTATAGTCTTTTTTTGCCAAAGCATCATCAGCCATATACAACATAAAAGCTGTATCTTTTGGATGCTCCTTGAGCCAAGTTGCTATAAATTTATCAGCATCTTGTTTGTTGCCGGAAGCCACCAGAGCTGCGTGTATTTTTATAGCAGCTCCCAGCGAGTTGGTTTGCTTCAATCCCAATCGGTAAGCTGCAAGCGCTTCATCCCACTTCTTTTGCTCGGAAAATATGTCACCCTCCAAGATATATCCGATATTTTCTTTGGGGCGTTGTCGCTGTATCGTTCTCGCAGTAGTAATTGCATTTTGATAGCGATCAGAGGTCGCATCCAAGAACGCCAGAGCACGCTGAGCATCCAATAGGTCAGGCTTCAACTCCAATGCCTTCTGTAAATTTTGAACTGCTGCTTCTTTGTTTTTGGCAGCCAGATTCACATTCGCCAAACGCATTTGAGGCAAAGGAGACAAAGGTTGCAAGGTTGCTAATTTATTGAAGGTTGCAATCGCCTGGTTTGTATCTCCAGATGCCTGCAAGGCACGCCCAAAGGCGTCTAACAACTCAGGACTTTCCGGCAATGCCGTTGTTGCGTCCTGGGCTGTTGATAAAGCCGCTTTGGCATCCTTGTTTGCCAGATAATAATCCACCAACAAAACACGTGGTGCTGGATTTGATGTATCAGCAGAAATAGCATTCGCAATCAATTTGGAGACTTCCTCCTTGCTGCCTCCGGCTTCTTTGCGGACCTCGGCCAGAGCTAGCAAAGCCTGCATATTCTTTGGATCCTTCGCAAGAATCGCGTTAAATCGCTTAGATGCCTCATCCGGCTTTTTTTCCGCAATATCCAGAGCGGCAAGACTTGCTACAGCGGGAAAATAATTGGGATTTAATTTGGAAGAAGCCTCAAAACTTTTTCTTGCCGCAGCCACATTACCCTGTGCAAATAGTATTTTGCCGCGTAAATTTTGTGAAATAGGGTTTTCGGGAACCTTTTTCTCCATCGCAGAAATCGCAGCCAAGGCTTTATCGTAATCCTGCTTGCGTAAATACTCTCCAATCAACGCCATATCGGCACTAATTCCCCTATCAGATGCAGAAATATCACGCAACTCCACAAATGCAATGTCGCCTTCGCCGGCAGCCATATGCGCCAAAGCCAGCGATGTTCTCTTCATTGCATTTTTAGGATCGACCTTGGAAGCCTTTGCAAAATAATCAACCGCCTTCTTGACATCTCCATTTTGCATATAGGCTTCACCAGCCACAGAGTACAGCGTGACATCCACAGGCTCCTGACTTAATGCTGGCTCCAATGTAGCGATCGCCTTGGATACCTGCCCCGTGCGCAGATAGACCATAGTCAACATACGACGCGCCAAAGAAAGCTCTGGCGCGGCAGTCAAGGCCTTGTTTAAATAGATTTCCGCCTGCAACATTGAATTCAACTGAAATTCAATAGCCCCGGCTAATTGCAGGCCACGCGTATATGTAGGAGCAACCTTCAGCAGTTGCTGAGAAAACTCTCTTGCCGCCTTATAGTCTTTCTTCTGATAAGCCAACTGGGTTTCAAAATATTTGACTTGTGGACTATTGGGGGCGATCGCTTTCATCGCCTCCAATTTCTTAGCAGCCTCGTCTAATTTTTCCTGCTGCATCAGCAGCACCAGCATACCCATATAGCCAGGCAAATAACCGGGCTTGGCCTGCACCGACTTCTCATATAAAGCCAGAGCTGCATCCTGATCATTGGATGCACTCAACACCAAATCACCCTTCAGCTTCAAAGCATCGGCATTACTGGGGGATTTTTTAATAACCGCATCAATCGATGCCAGAGCGCCCGGCATATTATTTTTAGCGGCCTGCCGACGGACGCTCATGATCAAAGCATCGACATTTTCAGGATCTTCGGCCAAAGCAGCATCCAACGCCGCCTGCCCGGCCCCCGCCATTCCTTGCTCAAAAAATGCCGTGCTCAACGCTAGCTGCAACTCAACTTTTGCAGCAGCAGTTTCAAGCTGGGTTTTCGCAAAACTGTCGGTTACTTTCTTGAATTTGCCCTGGGCTAACGAAGCTTTCGCAAGCTCCGGCACAACCAGATCGTCGGAATATTTCAAAGCCCGTGCCTTATCCAACTCCACCTCGGCTGCTGCCGAATCGCCCAAATTCAACAGTGTTTTACCCAATAAAAATCGAGCCTCAGGTAAATTGGGGTTAATTTGCAATGCATTTTTAATTTGAATGATTGCAGCTTTTTTCTCGTTTTTCTCCAGGCTTTGCTTCGCAGAGGCCAGATAACTCTCAGGCTTGTCATTGCCACAGGCAGTCAAAAATGCAGCCACGGCCACTGCACACAAAATACCACGAGAATTTTTATATCGCTGAATCATTATTACATCCAAACAAAATCAAAATGCATGCACTTTTACTTCAGACCTAGCCGATGCATAATATCGTACAAGGTTGGTCGACTTACGCCCAACAACTCCGCAGCCTTCACGATATTTCCATTTACACGCCCTAGTGCTGAAATAATTGCATTTTTTTCTGCACTCTCACGCACGGTACGTAAATCCAAAGAATCATCAGCTGCTTCAGAAACAACAGATTCCAACCCCACGTCTTCCGGAGTAATCTTGTTTCCATCCGCCATAATTACTGCACGCTTGATGCAGTTTTCCAACTCCCGGATATTGCCTGGCCATGTATGGTTCTCTATAACCCGTACACACTCCTCGCTCAAATTCAACGAGCCGCGATTTTGCTCACGCGCAAACCTGCGTACAAAAGAATAAGCCAACAAAGCTGCATCACCATTGCGGGCGCGCAATGGTGGAATATTGATGACAATTTCAGCCAAGCGGTAATACAAATCCTCTCTGAACCGGGACTCTTTGCTCAAGGCTTTCAAATCCTGGTGGGTCGCACAAACAATCCGTACGTCAACTGGAATCTCTTGACGCCCCCCCACCCGTTCAATGGTCCGCTCCTGGATAAAACGCAGCAGCTTGGCCTGCAGAGAAAATGGCAAGTCCCCGATTTCGTCCAGCATCAAGGTGCCGCCGTTGGCCATCTCGATCTTGCCGAGCGTGGTCTTGGCCGCACCGGTGAACGCACCTTTCTCGTAGCCAAATAACTCGCTCTCCAGCAGGTTCTCCGGGATGGCCGCGCAGTTGATGGCAACAAACTTTTCGCCCTTGCGCTGCGATGCCTGGTGCAGTCCCCGCGCCAGTACCTCCTTGCCGGTACCACTTTCACCCAGCAACATGACGGTAGCCGTGGTGTTGGCGACCTTCTCAATCGTGCGGCATACGCGCAGCATCTCGGGGTCACGCGTCACCAAGCCCGCCAAGGCGTCTGGCTGGTACATCTCCTGCAAACGGCGATTTTCTTTTTGCAGTTCGAACATGCGAAACGCACGGTCAATCGTCAAATTGAGCAACTCCGGCTCAAACGGTTTGGCAAAGAAATCATAAGCGCCCAATGCAACCGCCCGCAAGGCGTTGGCCTGGTCATTCTGCCCCGTCAAAACGATGACCTTGGTATCGGGTTCCACCGCCAGAATCTGCTCCAGCAATTTAAAGCCCTCGCTCACGCCGTCAGCATCCGGCGGCAGCCCCAGATCCATGGTGACCACGGCCGGGCTGTGCCTGCGCAGTTGCACCAGAGCACTGTCTCGGTCGTTGGCGGTCACCGACTCAAATTTGTCCACGGACCACTTGATCTGCTTTTGCAGCGCGAGGTCGTCCTCCACAATCAACAGGGAACGGGCGTTATCACTGCTCATATCGCCCCCATCTCATGCAGGTCAGAACCTTGATGTACCTCGAACAACGGCAACAAAATTGTCACAAGCGTTCCTTTGTTTTGCGCGCTGCTTACCAAAATCTTCCCCCCCAATTCCTGCACATACTGAAAGCTTTCATAGGCGCCAATGCCCATACCCGCCTGTTTGGTTGTTTGAAATGGCTTGAAGAGCCGTTCTTGCACAAACTCTTCCGACATACCGTGCCCTGTATCGCCTATTTCCACCCGGGCCTGGCCGCTGGCGCGGTCCAGTTTGACCCATACTCGGCCTGATGGATCTGTGGCATCGAAAGCGTTCTGCACCACGTGACCGATGATGCGCTCAAGGCGCTCCTCGTGCCCACGCGTAAGAACCTTATCGATCAATTCCACCTCCAACTGCCGACCTCGTTTGAGGGCCACAGAGGCAATGCGCTGAACAATGATAGCCAGATCGACCCCGACAACGGTTCCCGGCGGTGTGGCACCTTCGCGCAATTGGAGCATCAGCTGGCGCATTCTGTCTAATGAATTCTCTACCGTCATCAGCATGTCCTGCTGAAACTCCGGGTTGTCGTGCAGACGCTTGGCATTCTTCAACATCAAGGACAGCTGGGTGACAATATTCTTGAGGTCGTGAACCACAAAAGCCGACATGCGGTTGAAGGCGTCAAACTTGCGCACCTCCAGCAAGGCCTCCGTAGCCCGCATCTGGGCCAGGTAGCTGGCCGCCTGGCGACCAGCGGTTTTCAGCAAATCGTTGACCTCCCAGTTGACGTCTATATTGGTGCGCGCACTGGCCAGCACCACAAAACCGATCATCTCCCCCCCTGCTGTCAAGGGCACAATCAGCCAGGCTTGCGGTAATTCCTGCAACCAGGTTGGCAATTTCAAATCGCCATAGCGTTTGGAATAAGTACGAAACTCTTCCAGATTGATCACCCAACCGCTGCTGGCCAGGAACTGGCAAAAAGAAGACTCCGCCTCTTCCTTGACCGGGCTGGATGCCAGGTTCCAGCAGGCCGTCTGGCGGAATGCAGCTTCGCTGCCGCTCTTCATCCATAGGCTGCCGCCCGGGCTTTCCAGCATGTCCGCAAGTGCCCGCACAACCTGTTGGCCCATGTCATTCGGCGATTGGTTGCTAGACAAGGTTTGGGTGAACTTGAGCCATTCTTCCCGATAGTCATAGCGGTAGCGAAAGAAGTGCTTGCCCACAAACACTCTCAGCTTGGCCCGGAACGCGCCCGACAGGGTCAGCACCAGAAGTGCAATCAGCGCAGAAAAAACCAGCCCCTGCTGCAAGGCGCGCCCCCATTCGCCACCAAAGTAGCGTACGTAATAGCCCACCGCTGAAATGAAGATCAGATAAGCCCCCGCCACCAGCAAAGTAGCGGAATGGAAAGCGGCCTTTTGCGAAACCCGGATATTCGCGATCCAGTCGCTGCGCCGCAGGGTGGACAGCAGCAACAACACCACCATCAGACCATGGACCGCCCCCCGAATACTGAGCGCATCGAGGTCAATCCGTTTGAACAGCACGGCCTGGGAATACAGGTACAGGTCGAACAGGAAGATGCCTGCAATCCCAAGACTCAGCGGCTTGATGTTCCAGCGCGAATCCTCGCTGACATTGCTATAGACCTGCTCCAGCAAGACCAGCCCCATCACCGGCAAAGCGGTTGCAGCCATCAGATACAACCAAACCGCATCTCCGAAATAAGTGACCTGGAATACCAGCAATAGCGGAGCGGCCACAGCAAAACATAAGGCCGCCAAAGTCACCCATGGCAACCAGCCCATGCCGGGGGGATATTGACCTTCACGGTTGGCACGGCATAGCGACAGCATGAAGCCAAACCAGCAAGCGTAACGCGCCACATCCGCCAACCCGCCCAATAGCTGCCACACCGCTTGCGGGTGCGAGCCAAATACAAACTGCAGCCAGCCCCACACGGCCGTGAAGCCTACCGCCGCCATCAGATAGACCGAGGATGCATTGCGGGGTGCACGCCAGTAGCCAAGGCCCAACAGCCGCATGCCGAAAGCGGTGTACACCACCGCAGCCAGTGCATAACCCAGAGAGGTCAACGTAGTGGTTTGGCTATCCATGCAACAGAACGCGGGGTACGGTGGATAAGCGCGACAGCAGGCGCTTATGGTTCAGCGGGCGCCTTTTGCCAGCAACACCACGCCCACGGTTTCAAAAAGAATGACGATGTCCAGAAACAGCGAGTGGTTCTTGACGTAATACAGGTCGTACTGCAGCTTCTCAGCCGAATCTTCCAGTGTGGAACCATAGTGATAGCGGACCTGGGCCCAACCCGTCACGCCGGGTTTCACGCTTTGACGCACGGCATAGTAAGGAATCTGACGCGTCAACTGGTCCACAAAGTAAGGCCGCTCCGGCCTGGGGCCGACCATGCTCATGTCACCGTTCAGCACGCAGAACAGCTGCGGCAGCTCGTCAATACGCACCTTGCGAATGAATTTGCCGACCTTGGTCACACGGTCATCCTGGGCAGCGGCCCAGCGCGGGGTGCCGTCCTTCTCGGCATCGGTACGCATGCTGCGGAACTTGATGACATTGAACAAGCGGCCATTGAAGCCCACGCGTTCCTGCCGGTAGAAAATCGGCCCGGGACTCTCCAGCATCACCAACAACATGGTGACCAACATGATCGGCAAGGTCAGCAAAATCAGCACCACGGCACTGAAAATATCAAACAGGCGCTTTACCGCCGAGCGTAAGCCGCCTTGACTGAAACCATCGCCAAAAATCAGCCAACCGGCGTTAACGGAATCCAGCCGAATCTGGCCCTTGGTCTTCTCAAAGTGCGTGGCCACGTCCACCACCCGCACACCATGCAACTTGCAGTCCAACAGCTCACGCAAAGGCATGCTGCCACCGCGGCGCTCCACCAGGGCCACCACGATCTCGTCCACCTCCAGCTCCAGCGCCGTATCGGTCAAGGATTTGTGCTTGGACAAAATCCCCCAGGCCGACACCTCGGACTCCGCCTCATTCGGGCTGGCGTAATAGCCCACCACGTCCACATGGGGGTCTTCATTCTTCAGCGTCTTACCCACCAATGCCGCACGCGGTCCCGTGCCGAATACCAGCACACGGTGGCGCATCATGGACTGGGGTGTGGAATGGGCTACATAGACCCGGTGCAAGAGCACGAAAACGAAACCGGCCATGGCCGCCATGGCCAGGTTTTCCCGGCTCGCCAGGCTGCCCGGAAACAAGGAAAACACCGCAAAAGTCAACGGTACGGCGAACACCAGCGACAGCATGGCCCGTGCACGTGATTGGTTCAAGGACCGGTTATGGATACGCTGGTAAAACCCCAGAGCCGAATTGATAACCAGCATGCCCAGTGACAGCAGACTGGCCTGCCCCAGCAGAGCCACCACCGAGGTCAAATCCTCACCCCGCCAAACCACCACGACCAAAACTGCAGCAATGACCAAACCCAGGTCAAGAAATATCTGCAAAAGTGTTTGTTTATGCAGGTAATGGTTAAAAAGTTTAATCACGACCGCCCCCTAGTAACAACACGCAGCTACCCCCTGGTCTGTGACGGGACACGCTATTTTGCGAAGGGGATACCGAAGCCAGCGCAAACGTGGTCCGCGGGCCATTCTGCAGGGGAAAATTCATCGAATGTCTTGAACTACGGAGTTATTCTTATTCGCTTTACAGCATACTTTCATCGATTTTTCGGTGATCACAAAGCTGTCCTCTCTTGCTGCGTATTCTCCATTATGGGCTGTTTTTGATACATATCGATTCAATGCCGGATGTAACAGGCGGCACATCGCAGCATTCAAACGCCCTCACTCCGTCCAACAGGCGGAATGCCCACGCGCACACGGCAAAATCCAGCCGTATGGATACACATGTACTGGTCGCCGGTGGCGGCATCGGAGGAATGGCGGCGGCACTGGCTTGCAGCCTTGCGGGCCAAAAAATCACCTTGTTTGAGCGTGCCAGCACCTTCAGCGAAGTTGGTGCAGGCATACAGATAGGCCCCAACGTCGTGCGCCAGCTATACCAATGGGGACTGGACGAGGCCTTGCAGGGAGTGGTCGCTTTTCCACACCGGCTGCAGGCCCGCGATGCACGCAATGGCGCGGAGCTAGGCGTTCTGCCTCTAGGGCAGACCATGCAGCAGCGCTACGGCGCCCCTTACGCCACGGTGCACCGTGCTGACCTCCACACCCTGCTGCACACGGCAGTGCAACAGCGAACCGACGCACAGCTGCACACGCAGCGCACCCTAAAGCAGTTCCAGCAAAATGACGGCGGCGTACAGGTAGGCTGGACAGAGCACGCCGGCACTGCCACCAACGACCATGCCGGTCATGTGCTGGTCGGAGCTGATGGCCTGTGGAGCCCCGTGCGCCAGTGGCTGCTGCATGGCGGCCCACCGCGCGCCACCGGCCACCTGGCCTACCGCGCCCTGGTGCCCCAGGCCCAGCTGCCGGCACATCTGCGCTCCCAGCAGGTCACGGCCTGGCTGGGCGACAAGCTACACGTGGTGCAGTACCCCGTACGCCGGGGTGAATGGCTGAATGTGGTGGCGATTGTGCAAAGCCTCTGGCCCGGGCCCGCCGACAGTCTGGAGCAATGGGACCACAGCGCCAACGCCGCCGACCTGCGTGCCAAGCTGATCCAGGCCTGCGCGCCACTGCAAGACCTGGTGCAAGCCATAGACAGCTGGGGCCTGTGGGTGCTGTGCGACCGCCCGCCCATGGCCGGCGCGCACCAGCATGCGCAAGGCCGGGTGGCGCTGCTGGGCGATGCGGCCCACCCCATGCGCCCCTACCTGGCCCAGGGCGCGGGCATGGCGATTGAAGATGCGGCCGCGCTGGCCGCCGCGCTGGGCTCGGGCCAGCCTATCCCCGCTGCGCTGCAACACTATGCGCAACAGCGCTGGCAGCGCAATGCCCAGGTCCAGGCCCGGGCCGTGCGCAACGGCCAGATATTCCACGCCACCGGCTTGGTACGCTGGGGCCGGAACCGAGCCATGCAGCTGGGGGGAGAACGGCTGATGGACCAACCCTGGCTGTACGGCTACACGCCACCTGCACCGTAATTGCTACAAACTTCATAGCTTCCAGCGCAGGTAATATCTGCGCCAGCGGCCTGCAAAGCTTACAAATTGGTACGTAGCGTCCAGATCTCCGGGAACAGCACCACGTCCAGCATCTTGCGCAGATAGCTCACGCCGCCCGTGCCACCCGTGCCGCGCTTGAAGCCAATCACCCGCTCCACCGTGGTGACGTGGCGGAAGCGCCAGAGGCGGAACGCGTCTTCCAGATCGGTCAGCTTCTCACCCAGTTGGTAAATGTCCCAGTGCTCGCGCGGATCGCGGTAGGCCACCAGCCAGGCCTGCTCCACGGCGGCGTCGGCCACATAGGGCTGGGTCCAGTCGCGCTGCAAGTGGCCGGCCGGAATGGCCAGTCCACGCCGCGCCATCAGGCGCAGCGACTCGTCGTACAGCGAAGGTACCTCGTACGCGGCCTGCACCAGCGCCAGCAAATCCGGCCGGTGCGCATGCGGCTTGAGCATGGCCGCATTCTTGTTGCCCAGCGCAAATTCGATGCAGCGGTACTGCGCACTCTGGAAGCCGCTGGAGCTGGCCAGGTAGGGCCGCATGGCGCTGTACTCGGGCGGCGTCATGGTGGCCAGCACGTCCCAGGCATGGACCAGCTGGGCCATGATCTTGGACACACGGGCCAGCATCTTGAAGGCGCTGTGCAGATCGTCCGCCGCCACACAGCGCATGGCCGCGTGCAGCTCGTGCAGCATCAGCTTCATCCACAGCTCGCTGGTCTGGTGCTGGACGATGAACAGCAGCTCGTCGTGCGCGGGCGACAAGGGCTTTTGCGCGCCCAACAAGGCGTCCAACTGCAGGTAGTCGCCGTAGCTCATGGACTGGCTGAAGTCCAGCTGGGCTCCCTCCTGGCGAACGATGTCTATAGGTTTTGTCATGGTATTCAATCAGTTGAGGACAGAGCAACGCGCTTCACCGCGTGAAGGTGCGTTGCTCTGTCCCGCAATGCTTCAGGTAACCGCGTGCTTCTGGTTGAACTCGGGCCGGCGCCATTCTTCGCTTTCCAGCACCTGCTGCAGCTGGTCCACCGCATTCCATACGTCTTCATAGCCCAGGTACAGCGGCGTAAAACCAAAGCGCAGGATGTCCGGGTGCTGGGCGCCATTGCCAGCACGGTAGTCGCCAATCACGCCACGGGCGATCAGCGCCTGCACGATGGCGTAGGCACCTTCGGCCTTGCTCAGGCAGACCTGCGAGCCACGTTGGGCGTGTTCGCGCGGAGTTGCCAGGCCGAGCCCGTGGCCGGCGCAGCGCTGCTCGACCAGTTCAATGAACAAATCGGTCAGGGCCAGCGACTTCTGGCGCAAGGTCTGCATGGCGCTCTGGTTGGGCACGATGCGGCCGGCCGCGTCGAACACATCCAGCCCGCATTCCAGCGCCGCCAGGCTGATCATGGGCTGGGTGCCGCACAGATAGCGCGTCACGCCGGGGGCCGGCCGGTAGTCGGGGGTGAACTCGAACGGCGTGGCGTGGCCCCACCAGCCGGCCAGCGGTTGCCAGAAGCGCTCGGCATGCGCAGTGTTCACCCACACAAAGGCCGGCGCGCCGGGCCCCCCGTTCAGGTATTTGTAGCCGCAGCCGACCGCGAAATCGGCCTTGGCAGCCGTCAAATCCACCGGCACGGCGCCGGCACTGTGCGCCAGGTCCCATAGCATCAGCGCACCGGCCTCGTGCGCCGCTTGCGTGACGG
The DNA here is from genome assembly GCF_059421805.1 of Rhodoferax sp. GW821-FHT02C08. Lineage (NCBI taxonomy): Bacteria > Pseudomonadati > Pseudomonadota > Betaproteobacteria > Burkholderiales > Comamonadaceae > Rhodoferax > Rhodoferax sp. GW821-FHT02C08. Next base: position 286,231 of record NZ_JBWKVR010000001.1, on the reverse strand, counting down.
CCGGCATGTCGTGCATGGCGCCGGTGCGGTAGTTCACGTGGGTCAGCATCAGCACCGCGACCTGCGGAGTCAAAGCGGTAGCGATCTTTTCGGGCTCAACCAGCTGCAGCGTGAAGCCATGCTGGCGGCACAGCGATTCGGCGATGTACAGATCGGTAGGGAAGTTGCTGCGCTCGCTGACCACCAGCTTGCGCTGCGGCGCATCAGCAGCCGCCATGTTCAGCGCGGCGGTCAGCACCTTGAACAGGTTCACCGAGGTGCTGTCGGTGGCCACCACCTCGCCCTGGCCCGCACCGATCAGCGGAGCAATCTGGTTGCCCAGGCGCTGCGGCAGGTCGAACCAGCCGGCGCTGTTCCAGGACTTGATCAGGTCGGTGCCCCACTCCTGCGTCACCACCTGGGCAACGCGGGCGGCGGTGGCCGCGGGCAGCACGCCCAGCGAGTTGCCGTCCAGGTAAATCACGCCGGGTGGCAGGCTGAAATGGGCGCGCAGCGGCGCCAGGGGGTCCAGCGCGTCCAGGCGCAGGCAGTCATGCAAAGTCGTCACGGTTCTTCCTTCTCAGATTCAAAGTGAGCGCAAAACAGCGCGTACGGGGGATGCGTCGGCGGTCATCAGCTTCAGCGGCAGGGCGATGAGTTCGTAGTCGCCCTCGGGCACGTCATCGAGCACCAGGTTTTCCAGCACCCGCAGGTTCAGGCGGCGGATGGTCTGGTGGCTGTCCAGGGTCTTGCTGTCAGCCGGGTCGATGCTGGCGGTGTCGATGCCGATCAGCGTCACGCCCAGCGCAGCCAGGCGCTCTACGGTGTCGGGGGCATAGGCGGCCAGGTCGCCATCCCAGCGGTCCACCGGCATGTGCTGGTAGGTGCGCACCAGTACACGGGGCGGCAGATCCTGCACGGCATGGGCCAGGTGCTCCCACAGCACCAGCGGACCACGGCCTATGCAGTGGATGACGCGGCAGGGGCCTAGATACGGTGCAAGGTCGACCGCGCCAATCGCCTGGCCTTGCGGGTCGTAGTGCAGCGGCGCATCGGCGTGGGCGCCGACATGCGGCGACAAGGTCAGCGCACTGACGTTGACCGGGCAGGCCGGCGAGATGCTTGCCGTCCACTGCTGTTGGTACGGCGTATCACCCGGAAACACCGGGCTGCCAGGGGCGACGGGGGGTGAAATATCCCAGAGGTTTTGCATAGTGCGGCGAAGGTATCACCGCTAAAAACCGCGTGGTGTCGGTTATTTCCAACAGCCGGTAAATTCTGAAACCCGGCCCGCATCGGCAAGCCGTGGTGCGCGAACGCTACTGTGCCGCCAGGGCATTTCATATACAAAAATAGCTTCTAGCGCAGGTATTACCTGCGCTAGAAGCTATTAAATAGATAGCACCCAGCCTGCCGGCCAGGTGGCTTGCAACTTATGCCACCCGTCCGAGCAGCAGGTATTCCATCAACGCCTTCTGCACGTGCATGCGGTTCTCGGCCTCGTCCCATACCACCGACTGCGGGCCATCGATTACATCGGCCTCGACCTCTTCGCCCCGGTGGGCGGGCAGGCAGTGCATGAACAGCGCGTCCGGCTTGGCGGCGCGCATCATTTCGGTATCCACGCACCAGTCGGCAAAAGCTAGTCTGCGCGCCTCGTTCTCGGCCTCGTAGCCCATGCTGGTCCACACATCGGTGGTCACCAGGTCGGCGCCGGCGCAGGCCTGCATAGGGTCCTTGAAGACCTTGTAGCTATCGCCGGAACGCAGGCCGGCCACCGACTGGTCCACCTCGTAGCCGCTGGGCGTGCTGACGTGCACGGTAAAGCCCAGGATCTCGCTGGCCTGCAGCCAGGTATTGGCCATGTTGTTGCCATCGCCCACCCAGGCCACGGTCTTGCCCGCGATGCTTCCGCGTTGTTCGATGTAGGTGAAGATGTCGGCCAGGATCTGGCAGGGGTGGAACTCGTTGGTCAGGCCGTTGATGACCGGCACGCGCGAATGCTCGGCAAAGCGCTCGATCTTGGTCTGCTCAAAAGTGCGGATCATCACCAGATCGACCATGCGGCTGATGACCTTGGCGCTGTCTTCGATGGGCTCGGCCCGGCCCAGCTGGCTGTCGCCGGTGGTCAGGTGCACCACGCTGCCACCCAGCTGGTACATGCCGGCCTCGAAGCTCACGCGGGTGCGGGTGGATGCCTTTTCAAAGATCATGGCCAGCGTACGGTCCACCAGGGAATGGTGTTTTTCGTAGGACTTGAACTTCTTCTTGATCAGCGCCGCACGCTCAAACAGGTAGGCGTATTCCTCGGCGCTGAAGTCGCTGAATTGCAGGTAGTGCTTCATACGGGTTCTGCCAAAAATTGCTTGACCAAGGGGCACAGAATGCTGACCAGTTCATCGGCCTCGGCGGCCGTCATGATCAGCGGCGGCACCAGGCGGATCACGCTGTCAGCGGTGACGCTGATCAGCAGGCCGGCATCCACCGCACGCTGCGCCAGTACGCCGCAGGGGCGTGCCAGCTGCACGCCAATCATCAGGCCCTGGCCACGCACTTCCACGAAGCCTTCCACGCCTGCCAATTCACGGCGCAACGCGGCTTGCAAGTGTGCCCCCACCGTGGCCGCGTTCTCCAGCAGGCCCTCTTCTTCCATGATGCGTATGGTTTCCACACCGGCGCGCATGGCCAGCGGATTGCCGCCGAAGGTGGTGCCGTGGTTGCCCGGCTGGAAAATGTGGGCGGCCTTGGGGCCTGCGACCACCGCGCCCACCGGCACGCCCGAGCCCAAGCCCTTGGCCAGCGGCATCACATCGGGCTTGATACCCGCCCACTGGTGGGCAAACCATTTGCCGGTACGGCCCATGCCGCATTGCACTTCATCGATCATCAGCAGCCAGTCGCGCTCATCGCAGAGCTTGCGCACCTGCTGCAGGTATTCGATGCGCATGGGGTTCACGCCGCCCTCGCCCTGGATGGTCTCGAAGAACACCGCCGTCACATTGGGGTTGCCCTCGGTGGCCTTCTTCAAGGCCTCGATATCGTTCAGCGGCACGCGGATGAAGCCTTCGACCATGGGGCCAAAGCCCTTCTGGATCTTCTCGTTGCCGGTGGCGCTGAGCGTGGCAATGCTGCGGCCGTGGAAGGCTTTTTCATAGACCACGATCTCGGGGCGCTCGATACCCTTGTCATGGCCAAACTTGCGCGCCAGCTTCAAGGCGGCTTCGTTGGCTTCCAGGCCGGTGCAGCAGAAGAACACATTCGTCAGGCCCGACAGCTCGACCAGCTTGGCGGCCAGCTTTTCCTGGTTGGGCACATGGTAGTAGTTGCAGCTGTGGATGATCTTGCCGATCTGGTCCTGCAAGGCGGGCACCAGCTTGGGGTGGTTGTGGCCCAGCGTGTTGACCGCAATGCCGCCCAGACCGTCCAGGTAAGACTTGCCATTCACGTCCCACACGCGCACGCCTTGGCCATGCGACAGCGCAATCGGCAGTCGGCCATAGGTGTTCATGGTGTGGGGTGAGGAAGCCTCAATGAAAGCGGTCATGCAGTTCTCCAAAATAAACGGGGATTCAGGGTCAACAGAACCGCTGAAACGCAATTTTAGGCGTAGAGATTGCACGGTTTTTTGACAATTGCGCATTACTGCAATGCCTGACGGACTGGAAAGCCCCCACAGAAAAGCCCCAAGTCTTATATAAGATACAATTCTTGTGCAGTGCAACAGAGCACCGCAAACAGGCCTATTGCCGCTATGATTCGGTCCATTGCTGCCTCGCAGAACTCCCATCTGGGATGCACCAAACCCCTACTCAAAAGCCCCACCTGATGGTTTCCAACGCTGCCAAAGAAGTCTTTATCCAAGGTGTCACGAGCAACGGAAAAACCTTCCGCCCCAGTGACTGGGCCGAGCGCCTAGCCGGCGTGTTGAGCCAGTTTCGCCCCGGTGGTGCCCAGCCCGGCAGCCACCTCAGCTACTCCCCCTGGTGCGTGCCCACCACCATCAACGGCATCAAGTGCGTGATCTTGAACCACGAACTGCGCGACTACGACGTAATGGCCTGGGACTTCGCCATCAACTTCGCCCGCGACAACGGCCTGCAAGTGGCCGAGGCCTGCCTGATCCCCGACGCCACGTCCAAATAAAGCGCGGACAGCCCCTCATCGGGGCATGCAACACAAAACCCAAATTCCATAACGAAAAAACCGCCAGAGCTTGCGCTCTGGCGGTTTTTTGCTGTGCTGGCAGCGCACCCACAAAACGGCGGACTAACTAGCTCACGCTCAGCAGTCCGGGCGGTTTGCTTAAAAAATTAAGCGGCTACAGGTGCGGCGCCCAGCGCCTTCACCTTGGTGCTCAGACGGCTCTTATCGCGAGCTGCCTTGTTCTTGTGGAAGATGCCCTTGTCGGCAACCGTGTCCACCACAGCTTGCATCTTGGCAAACAGTTCGGTGGCTTTGGTCTTGTCGCCAGCGAGAACGGCTTTTTCAACGTTCTTCACAGCGGTACGGTATTTGGAACGCAGCGAGGTGTTCGCGGCATTGATCTTGATGTCCTGGCGGACGCGCTTGCGGCCGGAGGCCAGGCGGGGGTTCTTTTTCTTAGGCTTGGTTGCCATAATATATTCCTTAGGTGTTAGAGGATGTTGCCAGCAAAGCTCACGATTATAGCAGGCAGCAGCGCCCCTGGCGGCCTGGCCCATCTGGCGGGCTACACTCGCCGGGTGAGTCTCTTCAAATCTGCATCCACCATCTCTCTGTTGACCCTGGCCTCCCGCGTGGGCGGCCTGGTCCGCGACCAGCTATTTGCCGCCACCTTTGGCGCCAACGCCATGACCGACGCGTTCTACGTGGCGTTCCGCATACCTAACCTATTCCGCCGCCTGTTTGGCGAAGGCGCGTTCAGCCAGGCCTTTGTGCCGGTGCTGGCGGCCAGCAAGGCCATCCATGGGCAGGACGCCACCAAGCAGCTGATAGACCACGTGGCCACCTTACTCACCTGGGTGCTGGCCCTCACCTGTGTGCTGGGAGTAATAGGGGCGCCGCTGCTGGTCTGGGGCATGGCTGGCGGCCTGCAACAGGAACCACAGGCCTATGCGGCAGCCACCGTGATGACGCGCTGGATGTTCCCCTACATCCTGTTCATCTCGCTGGTGTCCATGGCCTCCGGCATTCTGAATACCTGGCGCATCTTCGCCGTGCCGGCCGCCACGCCGGTGCTGCTGAACATCGCCATGATCGCCGCGACCTTCTGGGGCACGCCCTGGTTCCGCAACCACGGCATAGAACCTATTTACGCGCAAATCATCGGTGTGATGCTGGGCGGCCTGCTGCAGCTGGGAGTACAGATTCCCGCCCTGAAACGCCTGGGCCTGTTTCCAAGCATAGGCATCAGCTGGACTGCCGTGCGCACTGCCTGGGCGGATGAAGCTACCAAAAATGTAGCAAAATTGATGGTCCCTGCGCTGCTGGGCGTGGGTGTGGCGCAGATTTCCATCTTCATCAACACCCAAATCGCTTCCCGCCTAGCGCCCGGCAGCGTGAGCTGGATCAGCGGCGCCGACCGCTTGATGGAATTCCCCACAGCCATGCTGGGCGTGGCCCTGGGCGTGGTGCTGATGCCCCAGCTGGCCGGTGCTCGCGCGGCCAACGACCCCAAGCAATATTCCGCCATGCTGGACTGGGGCCTGCGCCTGGTGGTGCTGCTGGCCGTGCCCTGCTCGGTGGCGCTGCTGACCTTTGCCACGCCGCTGGTGGCCGTCATCTTCCATTACGGTGTGTTTGCCGAAAGCGATGTGGAACAGACCGCCCGCGCCCTGATGGGCTGGGGCGTAGGCCTGCTGGGCGTGGTGGCCATCAAAGTGCTGGCCCCCGGCTTTTATGCCAGCCACAATATGAAGACGCCAGCCCGCATTGCGGTGGCTGTGTTGGTGATCACCCAGCTCTTCAACTTTGCGCTGGTACCGGTATTCCAGCACGCGGCGCTGACCTTGTCGGTCGGCCTGGGCGCGATGGTGAACGCCAGCTGGCTGCTGATTGGGCTGCGCCAGCGCGGCAGCTACCAGCCTCTGCCGGGCTGGTGGAAGTTCATTCTGCAGGTGCTGGCGTCCAGCGCCTTGCTGGCAATCTTCCTGCTGTGGGCGGCAAATGCCGTGCCCTGGACCCACTACCAGCACGCAAAATTGGAACGAATTGGGCTTCTAGCGCTGGTATTACTTGCGTCAGCAGCTATTTATTTCGTAGCACTATGGGCATCCGGCTTAAAGATACGTAAACTTCTGCGGCATTGAGTCCGGTAGCTTGACGACGCCCCCACGCTCCACTACAAAGACGTTATGCAGATCCGCTTCGAAGCACCCACCGCACTTGAATACTTTGCCTCGTTGGTGCAAAGCGACGAACAACTGCCCTTGCTGGAGGCCGCGGCCAGTCTGGCGCAAGACGAATACCCCGAATTGGACATGGAACAGGTGCTGGGCGATATGGACCAGCTGCTGGCCCGGCTGAAGCGCCGCCTGCCGCCCGACTCCGCCCCGTTGCAGCGCCTGCGCTCGCTGAACCAATTCTTCTACCGCGATCTGAACTTTGGCGGCAACGTCAACGACTACTACGACCCCGACAACAGCTACCTGAACGCGGTGCTACGCACCCGGCGGGGCATCCCCATCTCGCTGGCCGTGCTGTGGATGGAGCTGGCCCAGGGCATAGGCCTGGCGGTGCGTGGCGTGGCCTTCCCCGGCCACTTCATGGTCAAGGTCAACCTGCCCAAGGGCCAGGTGGTGATGGACCCATTCACCGGCCAGTCGCTGAGCCGCGAAGAACTGTCCGAGCGGCTGGAGCCCTTTATCCGCCACAACGGCCTGGTGGACGACTTCGAAGCCCCGCTGGGCCTGTACCTGCAGGCCGCACCGTCGCGCGACATCCTGGCCCGCATGCTGCGCAACCTGAAGGACATCCACACCTCGCAAAGCGACTGGGTCCGCGCGCTGGCCGTACAAAACCGCCTGATCGTGCTGCTTCCCGAAGCCTGGAGCGAATACCGCGACCGGGGCCTCGCCCACGCTGCGCTGGGAAATAGCGCCCAGGCGGTACTGGACCTGGAGAAATACCTGATCTGCTCGCAGGACGCGCTGGACCTGGACAGCATCTCCGAGCGCTTGAGCAGCCTGCGCCGCGCCCGCAACTAGGCGTAACTCCAGTACGCCGGTCCATGCCTCACGCCGCCAGCGCCTGGCCTCACCGTGGGCTACGTCGGCTGGACCTTTGGCTGCAGCGCACCACCCAGGCCGCCTCCCTACTCGTGCTGCCGCTGGCCGTGCTGCTATGCCTGCAATGGCCTTTGCGCGATGCCATCCACGCCTATTCACGCGAAGCCAATGACATGGCCCAGCTGCTGTTTGGCATCTACGTCAGCATCGCCATGACGGCCGCCACCCGCAGCCACGCCCATTTGACACCCGAGGTGCTAGCCCAGCACTACCCTGCCCGGCTTCGCCAACGGCTGCTGCGCTGGGCCAGTGCAGGCCTGGTGCTGCCCTGGGCCGGCTTCATCATCTACACCGCCGCTCCCATGGTGTGGCAGTCGCTGCGCCAACTGGAAGCCTTTCCGGACAGCTTCACGCCCGGCTACTTCATCCTGAAAATTGGTGTGCTGCTGCTCGCCGGGCTGCTGGTGCTGCAAACCATCGTGGACCTGTGCCTGCCCCCAACGGCGCAGCCCACCGATTGATGGGCAATACCGGTCTGTGGATGCTGCTGGCCACGGCCATCGCCATGGCGACCAGCGGCCTGCCGGCCTGGGTGGTGCTGGTCGGCACCGCCACCCTGTTCTCGCTAGGCGGCCTGCTGACGGGCGCCCTGGCACTACCCCTGTTGTACGCCCTGCCCTTGCGTCTGCTAGGCCTGCTGGAGCACGACCTGCTGCAAGCTCTGCCACTGTACGTGCTGGCAGGCGCCCTGCTGAACCGCCTGCCGCTGATGGACATCCTGTTCCGCGTGGCCTTGCGTTTGCTGCACCGCACACCGGCCGCGCCGTATCTGGCCGGCATGGGCCTGGGCGCATTGCTGGCCCCCATGAACGGCTCGGTAGGCGCCAGCATCAGCATGCTGTCGCGCGCCGTGGGCCAGCGCCTGGCGGCGCAGGGCGTAGCGGCCGAGCGCAGCGCGGCCCTGGTCTGCAGCGCCAGCACCTTGGGCGTGGTGATACCGCCATCCTTGGTGCTGATACTGCTGGGCGACGCCATGATGCGCGCCCATACCGAAGCCGTGAACAGCACCGGACAGATGGTGCGCATTCTGAACACGCAGGACGTATTCCACGGTGCGCTGGGCCCGGCCGTAGCCCTGGCACTGCTGTTTGGCGCCGTGACCTGGTGGCGCAACCGAGGTGCTGCGCCTGAGCCAATCGGCCCAGCGCCCGCCGTGAGCCGCAAGGACTGGCTGCTGGCGATGGCCAGCGTGGCCGGCATCCTGGCGCTGCTGGTATCTGTAACGCTGGGCTATCTGTATGCGGTAGAAGGCGCGGCCACCGGCACCCTGGTGTTGCTGCTGGGCGGTCTGGCATCGGGCAGTCTGACGCGGCCAGTGTTCAAGGCCATTCTGCAAGACACACTGGCCATCAGCGGCTCGCTGTTTGCGCTGCTGGTAGCAGCCACCAGCTATACCCTGGTACTGCGCGGCTTTGGCACAGATGTATGGATGGCCGATGCGCTGCAGCACCTGCCCGGCGGCGCCTGGGCTGCTACCTGCGTCAGCCTGCTGATGCTGCTGCTCAGCGCCTTCATCCTGGATGCATTCGAGATCATCTTCGTCATCATCCCCATCACCATGCCGCCGCTGCTGGTGTTGGTGCCGGATGCCACCTGGGTCGCCGTGCTGGCGCTGCTGGTGCTGCAGATGGGCTTTTTGCTGCCGCCGTTTGGCTACGCCATCCTGATGGCCGGCAGCGTGCTGCGCCAGCGCCTGTCCATGCGCGCGCTCAGCCGGGCCTTGTGGCCGTACCTGCTGGTGCAGGCCGCAGTGATCGCGGCCGTGCTGCTATGGCCACAGCTGGTGTGGCATGCCGATAACGCCAGCACCGAACCCCAGCTGTCCGAGCAGGAAGTCCAGCAACTGCTGGAACAACAGCGGCTGGACAGCGAAAAGGAATAGGTTGGATCAGTGCGCCAGCGCCATAACCGCGCGCTTGCGGTACAGCACCAGGGTGGCAATCAGCCCGCACACGGCCGCAAACGACATCCACATGGCCGGCGCGGCCTTATTGCCAGTGGCCTCAATCAGGCCTGTGGCGATGGCCGGGGTAAAGCCACCAAAGATCGCCGTCGCCAGGCTGTAGGCCAGCGAGAAGCCCACGGTACGCACCTCCACCGGCATCACCTCGGTCAGCGCCACCACCATCGCGCCGTTATAGCTGGCGTACAGGAAGGACAGCCACAGCTCCACCGACAGCATCTTGGAGAAGCTGGGGTCGGCCGTCAGCCAGGCCATGGCCGGGTAGGCGCTGACGATGGTCAGCACAGTAAAGAAGATCAGAATCGGGCGCCGGCCAATCCGGTCCGACAGCGCGCCCATCACAGGCAGCCAGATGAAGTTGGAAATACCCACACACAGGGTCACCACCAGCGCGTCGGTGGTGCTCAGGTGCAGCACGCTTTTGCCAAACGTGGGTGTATAGACCGTGATCAAGTAGAACGACACCGTGGTCATGGCCACCAGCATCATGCCGGCGATCACCAGGCCCCAGTTGTCCAGCATGGAACGGAAGATGGCGCGCGTGTCAGGCCGGTGCTTGCGCTGCTTGAACTCCTCGGTTTCCTGCAGCGAGCGGCGCAGCACAAACAGCACCGGCACGATCAGGCAGCCGATGAAGAAAGGTACGCGCCAACCCCAGTCGCCAATCTGCAGCGGCGTCAGCCAGATGTTCAGCGCATAGCCCAGCGCAGCGGCGACGATGATGGCCACCTGCTGGCTGGCAGACTGCCAGCTCACATAAAAGCCCTTGTGGCCCGGCGTGGCCATTTCGGCCAGGTAGACCGATACGCCGCCCAGCTCTACGCCCGCCGAGAAGCCCTGCAGCAAGCGCCCTGTCAGCACCAGGGCCGGCGCCAGATAGCCGATGCTGGCATAGCCGGGCACACAGGCGATCAGCACCGTGCCAGTGGCCATCAACGCCAGGGTCACGATCAGGCCTTGGCGCCGCCCCACGCGGTCCACATAAGCGCCCAGAAAGATGGCGCCCAGCGGCCGCATCAAAAAGCCCGCGCCAAAGGTCATGAAGGTGAACATCAGCGACGCAAACTCATCCGCCGCGGGGAAGAAGGTCTTGGCAATGTAGGTTGCGTAAAAGCCGAACAGGAAGAAGTCGAACATCTCCATGAAGTTGCCACTGGTCACCCGTAAAACGGTGCCGAACTTCGATGCAGAGGGAGCGGTGGAGGTACTCATGCGGGGCTCTCGAACGGTGGCGGTATGCACCATCCGTAGCGGGGAGGCGACATTACAGCGCGATTAATTGTCTAGACAATTTTATCGGCGCACCCGCCAAACTACCCGGCCGTTACCCCAAGTACACAAGACTTTACCTACTCCCGGACCGGGGGCGTATCGGCCAGAAACAGCGCCTGCAAATCGCTCAAAAAGTCGAAACCACGCTCGGTGGGCCGTACGCGTACACCGTCGCGCTGCAGCAGGCCCTTGCTCTCGCCCTCGGCCAGCCCCTTCTGAATGCGCGTGAGTGGCAGACCGGTACGCTCGGTGAACTGCGGCAGCTCGAAGCCTTCGCGCAAACGCAAGGCGTTCAGCATGAATTCGAACGGAAGCTCGGCGCGCGCAATGTCTTCGTCCTGGGTCACGGCATTGCCGGCCAGGGCGTTGTCCATGTATAGCTTGGGTTCGCGAAAGCGCACCTGGCGCACGATGCGGTGGGCAAAGCTGAGCTTGCTGTGCGCGCCCGCGCCAATCCCCAGGTAGTCGCCAAACTGCCAGTAGTTCTGGTTGTGCACGCAGGCGTGGCCGGGCAGCGCGTAGGCAGACACCTCGTAACGCTGCATGCCGGCGGCCGTGGTCATCTCGGTGATCTTGTCCAGCATGTCGTAGCCCAGGTCGTCCTCGGGCACCTGCGGCGGGAACTTGGCGAAATAGGTGTTGGGCTCGATGGTCAGCTGGTAGATGGAGATATGTTTGGGCCCCAGCGCAAGCGCTGTCTGCATATCCCGCTCTAAATCTTGTAGCGTCTGACCGGGCAGCGCGTACATGATGTCGAGGTTGAAAGTGTCGAATGACTGGGCCGCCTCCTGTACAGCCGCCAGCGCCTGGGCGCTGTCGTGCACGCGGCCCAGGGCCTTGAGGTGTTGGTCGTTGAAGCTCTGCACGCCGACCGACAAGCGCGTCACGCCGGCGCCACGGTAGGCGCGGAAGCGATCTTTCTCGAAGGTGCCGGGGTTGGCCTCCATGGTGATTTCGCAGTCCGGCTCCAGCCGCAGCCGGGCGCGGATGTCGCCAATCAGCCGGTCTATCGCCTGCGGCGAAAACAGGCTGGGCGTGCCGCCGCCGATGAAGATGCTGTGCACCGTACGGCCCCAGACCAGCGGCAGCGCGGCCTCCAGGTCGGCCATCAGCGCGTCGATGTAGCGCTGCTCGGGCACTTCGCTGGTCGGTACAGGAGCCGCCAGGCTGGCGGCAGGGTGCAGGGTCTGTGCGCCATCAGCCCGCAACTCATGCGAGTTGAAATCGCAGTACGGGCATTTCTTCAGGCACCAGGGCAGGTGCACGTACAGCGACAGCGGCGGCAGCGCGGCCAGCTGCAGCAGGCCGGGGCGCATGTAGTGCTGCAGGTCTTTCATCACATCCAACGCTCACGTATCAGGGCCAGCATGGCGCGGGACGACTGGCCGCGGTGGCTGTTGGCGTTTTTCACCTCAGGGCTAAGCTCGGCAAAGGTCTTGCCGAACTGCGGCAGAAACATCACCGGGTCGAAGCCAAAGCCATTCTCGCCCTGCGGTGCACGGGTGATCTCGCCCACGGCACGGCCCACGGCGATCAGCGGCTCGGGGTCCTGCGGGCTGCGCACCGCTACCAGGGTGCTGACCAGTGCGGCACGGCGGTTGTCTATGCCCTGCATCTGCTCCAGCAACGCGCGCACATTGTTGTCGTCGCCCTTGGGGTAGCCAAACTGGGTGGCGTAGTAGGCGGTCTGCACACCCGGCAGGCCACCGAATGCATCGACGCACAGGCCCGCATCGTCGGCCACCGCCGGCAGGCCGCTGTGCTCGGCTGCATGCCGGGCCTTGGCCAGGGCATTCTCGACGAAGGTGTGGAAGGGCTCAGCGGCTTCGGGAATGCCCAAGGCACCCTGCGCCACCAACTCCACACCCAGCGGGGCGAACAGGGCTTGCAGTTCAAACAGCTTGCCCGCGTTATTCGATGCCAATACGATTTTCATAAAAATATGCCTTCAGCGCAGGCAGTACCTGCGCAAGCAGCTATTACTTCGATAGCGCCTGCTGTTGCAGAGCCATCAGTTCCAGAATGCCTTTTTCCGCCAGGCCCAGCAGCGCGTCCATCTCGGCGCGGGTGAAGGCCACGCCCTCGGCCGTGCCCTGCACTTCGACGAAATGGCCGGCGCCGGTCATCACCACGTTCATGTCGGTGTCGCAGGCGGCATCTTCGGTGTATTCCAGGTCCAGCAGCGGCGTGCGATCCACGATGCCGACCGAGATGGCGGCCACGCTATGGGTAATGGGTGTGACCTTGATCTTGCCGGCCTGCAGCAAGGTGCTGACCGCGTCCTGCGCCGCCACAAAGGCGCCGGTGATGGCAGCGGTACGCGTGCCGCCGTCGGCCTGCAGCACGTCGCAGTCCAGGTGGATGGTGCGCTCGCCCAGCAGCTTCAGGTCGAACACAGCCCGCAGGGACCGGCCGATCAGGCGCTGGATCTCCTGGGTGCGACCGGTCTGCTTGCCGCGCGCGGCCTCGCGGTCGCTGCGGCTGTGGGTGGCGCGCGGCAGCATGCCGTACTCGGCGGTCACCCAGCCCTCGCCGCTGCCCTTCTTGTGGCCGGGCACTTTCTCTTCCACGGAGGCAGTGCACAGCACCTTGGTGTTGCCGAACTCGATCAGCACCGAACCTTCGGCGTGGATGGTGTAGCCCCGGGTGATGCGCACCGGGCGCAGCTGGTCGGCGGTACGGCCGCCATTACGGACAAATTCGGTCATGGTCTGGTTCCAAAATGGGTGATAAGTGTGCCAACCCCTCTCCAAGGCGCAGAAAAACCGGCTGCGCCGGGCTCCTGGCCCCGCCCTATGAGGGGTATCAACCTCGCTTGATCGCAGAGCGGCGGATGGCTTCGTTGATCTCGGCAATCGAGCGTTCTATGGCAGCGTCATCCAGCTCATCCAGCCCACTGCCGGGTCCGCTGGCCTGGATGGACGAAGCAAACACGCCGTCCTGTATGGATTCGGTGGAAATGCCCCGCGTGGACTCAAAGGGGTCCGGGGTTTCCCACTCGATCGCCATTACGGTAACGTTGTCGCTGGTGGCGCCCGCCTTGCGCAGCGCCTGCTCCACCAGATCGGGCACAGCCTCAGACACCGGTGACTGGCTGAGAACGCGCACGATGTCTTCGTCCGGCAAGCTATCCCACAGCCCATCCGAGCACAGCATGATCTTGTCACCCTGGTGCAGCACGATAGGCCCGGTGATATCGAACACCGGCCGCACCGACGCGCCCAGACAGGTATAGAGCACGTTGCGGTTCACCGGCCCAGGGGGCGTGCGTCCATCGGAACGACTTTGCTCGGCGTAGGAGTGGTCGCGGGTGCGGGTGAGCAAAAGGCCGTCGCGCACCACATACAGGCGCGAATCGCCGCAGTGCACCCAGGTCGCCGTGCTGCCCTGCACCACCGCCGCCACAAAAGTGGTGCGTGGCGAATCCAGCATGCCGGTACGGCCCGCGTAACGCAATATCTGCTCGTGCGCGGCCAGAATGGCAGCGGTCAAAAATTCGGTGACATTGGGCAGCGAAGGCTGGGCCTGCTTCTGGTACAGCGCGGAGGCGGACTGCAAGGCCAGCTGTGCCGCCACCTCGCCCTCCGGGTGGCCTCCCATGCCGTCGGCCAGCAGGAACAGACCGGATTCACGGGTGTAGCAATAGCCCATGCGGTCTTCGTTTTTGGCGCGGCCGCCCTTGCGGCTGACCTGGAATACAGAAAACTTCACTTGGGTGTGGCCCCGATGCCGGTGGCATCACGCACGTTCTTTTTGGTGTCCGACACCAGGGTGTCGAACTGCAGGCGCAGCTTTTCAGCCACGGACAATTTGGTATAGCGACGCTCGCCTTCACGGCTGAGCTCTTTTTGCAGCGCAAATACCGACTGCGGGCGCGACAGCGGGTCTACTGACATGCACCACTCCACCACTTCTATCAGGTTGTCGGAGTAGATGCCACGCAGGCGCGACAAGGCCAGGGCCAGGCGGTCTTTCTCCAGGCGCTGCGGCGCCTCGTTCGGCGGATAGCCCTGCATGCAGGCGTAGATGCAGGCGCCGATGGCGTAGATATCGGTCCACGGGCCCATGGAGGCATCGCGCCGGTACATCTCTGGAGCGGCGAAGCCGGGGGTATACATGGGACGGATGAAGTTGCCTTCCTTGTTCAGCACTTCGCGGGCCGCACCAAAATCGATCAGCACCGCCTTGTTGTCGTCGGTGATGAAGATGTTGGCCGGCTTGATGTCCAGGTGCAGCATCTTGTGCTGGTGCACGATGCGCAGGCCGCGCAGGATCTCGTCGAACAGGCTGCGGATGGTGGATTCGCGGAACACCTTCTGCTTGCGCAAGTCACGCGAGGTGATGATGAAGTCCTGCAGGGTCGCGCCCTCCAGGTAGTTCATCACCATGTAAACGGTTTCGTTCTCGCGGAAGAAATTCAGCACGCTGACCACCGAGGGGTGGGAAATCTGCGCCAGCGAGCGGCCTTCTTCGAAAAAGCTCTTCAGGCCCAGGCGGTACAGCGACAGCTTTTCGGGTGGCACCTGGGGCAGCAGCTCGCCAGCGGCACGGGTCGCCAAAGACGAAGGCAGGTACTCCTTCAGGGCCACCTGCCCGCCTTCGTTATCGCCGGCCAGATACACCACGCCGAAGCCGCCGGAGGACAGGCGCCGGACAATGCGGTAACCCCCTACAACAGTGCCTGGCGGTAGCGTGGCCGGTTTGATCTTGGACATAAATTTGGTGGGGAGAGCGGCTCTGCAACGTAACCCAGTTATTCTCGGGCCATTGCAACGATAAGTACCATCTAATGCCAGTTTACAGCATGACCGGCTATGCCAGTGCCCAGCACAGCAGCGCCGCCAACACCCCGGAATCCGAATCCAAAAGCAACTCTGCGCGCCGCCTGGGGCTGGAAATCCGCTCAGTCAACAGCCGCTTCCTGGACCTGACCTTCAAGCTGCCCGACGAGCTACGCAGCCACGAACCCGCGCTGCGTGAGCGCGTCATGGCCAAGCTCAAGCGCGGCAAGGTGGAAGTGCGCGCCGCTATCGAAAACACCGCCAGCGGCAGCCTGCCCGACCCATCGCCGCGCCTGATGCAACGCGTAAATTCATTGCAGGACTCAGTCAAGGCCTGGTTGCCCCAGGCCGCGCCGCTCAGCGTGGCTGACGTGATCCGCCTGGCGTCCAGCGAACAAGGTCCGGCCCACGACTGGGCCGACGACCTGCTGAACCTGTCCGACACGGTGCTGGCTGCGCTGGTGGAAGCCCGTCAGCGCGAAGGCGACCGGCTCGCCACCATGCTCAAAGGCCATATCACCCAGCTGCGCGCCCTGGCCCAGAAGGCCGTACCCCTGGTGCCCCAGTTGGTAGAGCAGCAGCGCCAGCGTTTCCTGGAACGCTGGAAGGAAGCCATGGCGCTGACCGATGGCGCCACCTTGCCCGAAGCCGCGCAAGACCGCGCGCTGACCGAAGCGACATCCTTCGCCATCCGCATCGACGTGGCCGAGGAACTGACCCGCCTGCACTCGCATCTGGACGAGATGGAACGCATCCTGAAGAAGGGCGGCGAAGTCGGCAAGCGCATGGACTTCCTGATCCAGGAACTGCACCGCGAAGCCAACACCATGGGCAGCAAGTCCGCCGCGCTGGAGCTGACCAAGATTTCCGTGGATATGAAGGTGCTGATCGAGCAGATGCGCGAGCAGGTGCAGAACGTCGAATAACAACGAGGCATGGCCCGCCTGCCCGTCAGGGTGGCTGCCATGCCCCAAGCCAACGCTGGTTTTTAGAAGTTGATTTCCGCGCTGGCGTGCAGGGTGCGTGGCGCGCCCTGGATCAGGCCGTAGCCCCAGCTGCCCAACCAATATTTGGTGTTGGTGAGGTTGGCTACGTTGGCCCGGAAGGTCACGTCCTTGCCGTCCAGCTTGGTCACGTAGCGGGCACCCACGTCATACAACTTGTAGCTGCCCAGCATATGGGTGTTGCTGCTCTCCAGCGCCTGTTGGCCCACATGGCGAACGCCGCCCGACAGCACCATGCCCCGCATCTGCGGCACCTTGTATTCCACTTGCAGGCTGGCCGTGACATCCGCCACATTTTGGGCACGCTTGCCATTGACCGCCGAGTCATCGCTCTTGTTGCGGCTATTCATCAGCACCGTGCTGCCCATCAAGGCCCAGTCGTGGGCCAGCTCCGTACGGCCGGACAAGTCCAGGCCCTGGTAGACCAGACCACCTTCCTGCACATAGACATTGCTGCTGTTGGTGTACTCAAGCCCGCGTTCAATACGGAACAGCGCCGCCTCGGTAGACCAACCCTTGCCCTCTTTCTTCACGCCGATTTCGTACTGTTTGCTCTTCAGCGGGCCAAAGGTTGCGTTGGCGTTGGTGGTGGTCAGCGGAGCCGTGCCGCCCTGTTCCAGGGATTCAACATAGCTGGCGTAATACGACAGGGTGGCGTCCGGCTTCCAGATCAAGGCCAGCGTGGGAGACCACGCAGACTTGGCATAGTGGTTTGCCAGAGAGCCATCGGTATCGTAGTTGTAGGCATTCTGGGTGTAGTTGCTGTGGCGCACGCCAATGATGCTGTTCCACTGCGGAGTCCACTGGATGGTGTCACTGGCGAACACGCCCACGTCGCGGGTGTTGGAGGCCTCTCCCAGGGTCTGGTCCACCGCATTACCTGGGTTGGCCAGCGCCACAACGTGGTACAGGTTGTTGGTGCCCAGGGTGTCGTCGCCAAAGTTCACGCCGTTGATGCGCTTGCCGCGCTGGATGCTGGTGCCAAACGTCAGGTCGTGGCCGATGGAGCCGGTTTGCACTTTGCCGGTAAACATCAGGTTCGCCGCATCGCTTTGCTGTTTGCTGTACCAACGGTACAGATCATCGGTGTAGTTGCCCGCGTTGTCGGTCACCGTGAGGAAGCTGTCGTAATTGGTGCGCGTCTGGCGCATGCCACGGTAGCCTACGCTCATGTCCCAGTCCTTGGCGAAGTTCCAATGCAGCTCGGTGCCGATGGTGCCCATCACGGTCTGGTGGTAAGTGAAGTCCTGGCTCAAAGCCTGGCTGCCGTCCACCGGCGTGGGTGTAGACACACCGTCGGCCAGGGAGATGGCAAACAAGGAACTGCTCACCTTACGCTTTTGGTACAGGCCGTCGATGGACCACTGCAAAGTAGGCGTCAGGCGCACGTCGAAAGCCGCCGAGACCGAATCCCGTTTGATGGGGGAATTCAAATAGGTGTCGCCACCTTCATGCACGGCGTTCACACGCAGACCCATGCGCTCGTCTTCACCAAAGCGGCGGCCAATATCGGCCTGCAGCACGTACTGAGACTCGGTGCTGTAGCCCAGCTTGACCGACGACACCGGATTTTTGCCCGCGCGCTTGGTTTGGTAGTCGGCAATACCGCCGGGCGAGCCAAAGCCATACATAAAGCCCGACAGGCCTTTGAGCAGGCTGATCTGCTCGAAGTGCTCCAGCGGCAGATCCATGTTCCAGACCACCGTGTTCAGGCCGTTGATCTTGATTCCGTTCAGCATGTCCAATGGCAGGCCACGTATGGCGATCTGCGAGTTCTCGCCCGAAATACTGTTGTTCAGCGCGGATACGGCGGCATCCGCCTTGAACGCCTCGGCCAACGTGGTGGCCTGCTGGTTGGCGATGAACTCCTTGGTGGCCACACTGGTGGAAAAGGGGGTGTCCAGCAACTCCTTCGTCCCCAAGGCCCCTGCACTGCCTACCGAAGCGCGGTAGCTAGGAATAGCCGTCTCGCCCTCTTGCACCGACTTCACCACCACCGCGGGCAGCGTACCTTCCTGCGCATACGAGGAGGCCGACAAGCTCAGCAAAGCCAGGGCCAAGGGCGTCAAGCAGGCCCGCCCAGCGGGTTGGCGGACATCCAACAAGGGGTTCATAGTTCCATTTCTCCTGATTCAAATAAATAAACAAACAAACAACAAAAAGTGAGCGCCTGAACCAGGCACTCACAATGCGAAAAAAGAGGAAAGCGGCTAGAGCCGCATCACACGGCGACCGGCAGCGCCGCTTTAGCGCCTGGCACCATGCGGCTGCGCTCCGGCCGGTCTGCCAGCATCGATTCCAGAATTTCCACGGAACGCACGGCCAGCACCGACAACAAGGTATCGCTCAAGCCGTGGCTGTCTTCACAGCAACCTTGCAGGTAAATCCGGGGCAAGAAGTTCTTCGTGGTATGCAGGCGGTAGTCACGCCCCACGGTGTAGCCGTCGATGTATTCGGCCAAGCCGCCCAGCAGGCGTTTATGGTCATCGCGCCGGTAGCCGGTGGCCAGCACCACGGCATCGAATTCGGCTTGCTCCGTCGCCCCGCTGGTCTGGTGGCGTAAAGCCAGCTGGATGCCCGTACCGGTGGCACGCGCCTGCGTCACCTCTTTGCCAGACCACAGCTGGCAGCGCTGCACACCGCGCACCCGCTGTTCGTACAGCAGCTTGTAGATATGCTGGATCAAGTCCAGGTCCACAACCGAGTAATTGGTGCTGCGAAAGCGCTCCAGCGTGGCACGGCGCACATCCTGCGGCTGGTGGTAGATAACGTCGGTAAATTGCGGATGGAAGATCTCATTCACGAACGGGCTGTCGTCCGCCGGCATCAGCACATCGCCACGGGTGATCAAGGTCACCTCCGCATCGCCAAAGCGCCCTACCAGGTCCAGGTACACCTCGGCCGCGCTCTGCGCACCGCCCAGCACCGCAATGCGCCGCGGCGTGCCCTGGCTGTGCACCAGGGCATCCAGCCGCTCCAGATAGTGCGCGGCATGGAACACGCGGGCGTCTTGCAGCGCTTCAAAAGCGGCCGGAACCGCCGGCACGCCGCCAATGCCAAACACCATATTGCCCGCCGTGCGCGCGTAGCTGCGACCGTCCAGACCGCGTGAATGCACGCGCAAACGGGTGATCTGCTCGCCTTCACGCACCGGCTCCACATCCACCACTTCTTCGCCGTAGTGGCAGAGATGGTCGAAGTGCCCGGCCACCCACTGCAGATAGTCGTTGTACTCAATGCGCGAGGGGAAGAAGCTCTTGAGGTTGATGAACTCCTTGAGCCGCCCTTTTTCATGCAAGTAGTTGATGAAGGTGAAGTGGCTGGTTGGATCGCGCAGCGTGGCCAGATCCTTGAGGAAGGACACCTGCATATCGCTGCCCTCCAGCAGCATGCTGCCGTGCCAGACGAACTCCGGCTTCTTTTCAATAAAGCAGCAGTCCAGCGCCTTCTTGCGCGGATGGGCCGACTCTTCCATCGCCAGGGCGATGGCCAGGTTGGACGGACCAAAACCAATACCAATGAAATCGTGCTCGACGCTAGAAATACCCATGTTCATCCTTTTGCCAAAAATAGGCAGGAATGCACGCCGGGCTGCGTGCACCTTGCTGCTAGCAAATACATGAACATGACGAACGGCCTGGGCAAATATTTAATGCCAAATGCAAATAATTCGCAGGCAGCGTTTACCGGGTTACGCGCCATTCACTACAAAAACAATAGCTGCTTGCGCAGTTGTTATCTGCGCTAGAGGCCTAAAAAGCTTGAAGTTTTTGTGTCTAAGGCTAAGCCCGCACCGTCTGCCCATGCGGACCCGCTAACCACTGCCCCTGCGCATGCACCTCGCGCTCCAGCACCAGCAGCGCGGCCCGCTTGTGCGGAAAGTCAAACTGCCGCAGGTAGGCAAAACCGTATTGCTGCAAATAACCAACCATGCGGACGTTGTCGGCACGCGGCTCGCACACCACGGCCTGGGTGCGCGGATCGTCCAGCATCAGGTAATGCGTCAACGAGGGCAGCCAGGCGGCCACGTACTGCGGACCACGGGCCCAGTCCTCGCCCACCAGCATGTGGATGCCGCGGTCATGGTCGCCCACCGGGTAGAACGGCGCGATGCGGTCCTCCTTGGCCCAATAGGCCTCGTAGTAAGCGAACGGCCGGCCGTCCAGGCATGCCACCAGCGGGTGCACATGCGGGTCAGCCAAGGCATTGGCGATGAAGGCGCGGTGCTTGTCCAGGTCGCCCTGCTCCTCCCAGAAATACGCCACGCGCGGGTGGTTCATCCAGCGGTGGAAAGGCTCCAGGTCCGTTTGCGCATCCAGCGTACGCAGGCTCAGCCACTGGTTCAGCCAGGGGATGAAGCGCTGGTACACGGTGCCCGTAGTTTGTGGCGGGCGGCGTGGGTGGCGCTTGCCCTGGCTCATCACATAGTCCAAGGGGTAGGCCGCACTGCTGCTGCCGTGCAGCCACAGCTCGGGCTGCTGCAGCAGGCTGGTGCGCGGCATCTGCACCGTTCCGTTGGCCGCAGCCACAGCAAGGCCCTGGCGCAGCAGGGCGGGCAGCGCCTCCGCGTAATCCGAAAAATCCAGCTCCAGCGCCGCCACGGCCGCGTCCGCGGCAAACACGGCGTGCAGCGCGGCCAGCAGAGCCCAACGACGCTGTGCCGCATCTGTGGGCTGCCAAGCCAGGATGGCGGCGCGGCGGAGGGACCCTTCGCGCACACCCAGCGCCAGAACCATGGCAGCCTGCCCGTCGAGTTGCACCTCCACCGTGGAGGCATGCAGCAGGGTGCGGATGCGCGTGCCGCCGTCCAGAGCGAAGTGGTATTCCAGTGAGAGGTTTTCTTGCATGTTTTTCCTTGGGTGTGATCAGGCCCATGCCGGGCTGGCGGTGGCAGTGCGTGCCCCCAGCGCAGCGGCAAGTTCGGCCACGGTTTGGTGATGGAATACGTCAGCCAGTCCCAGCGCAATACCCTGCTTGCGCGCTTGCGCGACCAGTTGCACACAGCGCAGCGAGCTCGCCCCTTGGGCAAAAAAGTTGTCCTGCGGCTGCAGCAAAGGCAAACCCAGCACCTCCGCCACCAGGGCGGTCAAACTGGCTTCCAGCGCTGGCTGCCGTGGCAAGTGGGCCGTAGCTTTGGGCGAGCGGCTTGTGCGCACTGGTGCCACCGGCCCCAGGCTGGCGTGCAATGCCTGGTCCGGGGTGGCCACCAATGTTGCGAGCAGGCGCGGATAGTCGCTCCAGAGGCTCTGCGCAAAGCTGGCATCCACCCGCTCCACTGCATAGGAGAAGGCGCCGCGCACCTGGCCACCTGCGTCTTCGGCAACATCGAGCTCCAGGTCGAACACCACATTGCGCCGGGGCACGGGGAAGTCCTCCAGCCGCAAGCCCGGCAGGGTGGACAGGCTTTCCACGCGGGGCCGCAAATAGTTGTAGAGCACCTGGAATACCGGGTTGCGCCCCGGCACGCGCTCTGCCCGCAGGGCCTGCACCAGCTGTGCAAATGGCAGGCCGGCATGGGCTTGCGCGCCCAGCAAGCTGTCTTGCACGGCCCGTACCAACACGGCAAAGCTCTGGCTTGGATCGACGCGGGCACGGACGGGCTGGGCATTAAGAAACAGGCCTACCAAGGCCTCGGTTTCCACCCGGTCGCGGTTGGACGCCAGAATGCCGATGCAATGGTCGGCCTGCCCGGTATGCCGGTACAACAAGGCATGGAAGACAGCTTGCAGCAGCATGGACAGGCTCACGCCCCAACTCTGCGCCAGGCTGCGCGCTTGTTGCACCAGCACAGCATCCAGCGCAAACAACAGCTGTTCAGCCCGCATGCCGGGCTGGGCGGGTGCATCCGGCGGCGCGGGCAACACCAAGGCTGGCAAGGCCACCAACTGGGCACGCCAGTACGCCAGATCGGCAACCGGAACGCGGTCCTCCTGCTGCTGCCAGACACAGTAGTCGGCGTAGTCCAGCGTCGGCTCGGGCAGCGCGGCGGCATGGCCTTGCAGCTCGGCGCGGTACAGCGCCATCAGGGTGTCAAACACCAGGCCCATGGACCAGCCATCGGCCACGATGTGGTGGATGGTCAGCAGCAGCACATGGTCTTCGGCGCCCAGACACAACAGCCGCGCACGCAGCAACGGCCCTCGCTCCAGATCAAAAGGCTGCAACGCCTCCTCCTCCGCCAGACGCCGCGCCTCCGCCTCGCGCGCAACGGCCGGCCACTGCGATACATCCACCTGGGCCAGTGCCACCGCTGCAGGTGGGGCAATGCACTGCACCGGCCGGCCGTCGCGGCCCGCCGGAAAGCTGCTGCGCAGCGCGCCATGCCGTGCCACCAACGCATTCAGGCTTGAATGCAAAACAGACCGCTGCAGCACACCACTACAGCGCAATGCGCTATGAATGTTATAGCTTGCATCGCTAGGATCGCTACGCCACAAAAACCACAAGCCTTGCTGCGCATGGGACAGCGGCACCGGCCCACCGGGCATGCGGCGCGGGATAGGTGCCAGCACCTCGCTGTGGCATTCGGTGGCCACGCGCTGCGCGAAGTCGCCCAGTGTCGGCGCCTGGAACAGCAGCTTCAAGGGCACGGGCAGGCCCATATTGCGCTGCACGCGGGCACAAACCTGGGTAGCCAGCAAGGAATGCCCCCCCAGCGCAAAGAAATGCTCGTCCAGCCCCACACGCGGCAGCTGCAGCACCTCGGCCCAGATCGCCGCCAAGGCCTGCTCCATCGGCGTGCCCGGCGCCCGGTACGCCCTCTCCTGCGCTCGCGGCTGCGGCGCCGGCAACGAGCGCCTATCCAGCTTGCCGTTGGCCGTCACCGGCAAGGCGTCCAGCTGTATCAGCTGCGCCGGCACCATGTATTCGGGTAGTTGCTGCGCCAGTTGCTGGCGCAGCTGTTCTTCTTGCAGTGGTTCTTGCTGCTGCTCTTGCTGCTGGGCCACCCAGTAGCCCAGCAGCTGCGCACTGGCGCCCTCCCCGTGCACCACCACTGCGGCTTCACGTACGCCCACACAGGCCAGCAGCCGGGCTTCGATCTCGCCCAGTTCGATGCGCAGGCCGCGCAGCTTGACTTGGTGGTCCAGTCGGCCCAGGTAGTCCATGCCGCCGTCGGCTCTCCAGCGGACCTGGTCGCCGGTGCGGTACAGGCGGCTGCCGTGGCCCCAGGGGTCGGGGATGAAGCGTTCGGCGCTCAGGCCAGGGCGCTGGTGGTAGCCGCGGGCCAGTTCGGGGCCACCCAGGTAGAGCTCTCCGGCTACGCCCACGGGCAAGGGGTTGAGGCTGTCGTCCAGCACCCAGGCGCTGCGGTTGCCCACGGCCGTGCCTATGGGCAGATAGGGGCTGTGCTGCCACTGTGCCGGATCGCTGTCCGGGGTGGTGGTCCACAGCATGGGGGAGATCACGGTTTCGGTGGGGCCGTAGCCGTTGATCAGGGTGGCCGGGGCGAAGACCTGGCGCACGCGTTCGAAGTGTTCGCGTGACAGGGCTTCACCACCAAAGGCGAGAACGCGCAGGGCCGGGGCCGGGGTATCCGGCGCAGGATGCTGCAGCAAGCTGTGGGCGGCTTCGGCCAGCTGGACCAGGTAGCTGGGGGGGAAGGCGGCAACGGTGGTGCCGTGGCGGGCCATCTGGGTGCAGGCCTGGGCCGGGCTCCACAGGCTGGGGTCGCTGATGAGGAGCTCGGCTCCGAACAGCAGGGGCATGAGCCAGTATTCATGGGCCAGGTCGAAGTTGATGGAGGCGAAGTGCAGGACTTTGTCCTGCGGCCCCAGCTGGTAGCGCTGGCCTATGGCCTGGCAGTGCCGGGCCAGGGGGCCGTGTTCGACGCAGACGCCTTTGGGCTGGCCGGTGGAGCCGGAGGTGTAGATGAGGTAGGCGCGTTGGGCGGGGTGGATGGCCACGGCGGGTGCGGTGGCGGGCCATGCCCCTTCCGTGTCTTCGGTGTCTTCGATGTAGAGGATGTCCAACTGTTCTGGCGAGAACTTCAACCAGGGGGCGTCCAGGCTGCGCTGGGTGAGCAGGTGGCGGATGCCGGCGTCCTGGCACATATAGGCCAGGCGCTCCGATGGGTAGCCGGGGTCCAGGGGGACGAAGGCGCCGCCGGCTTTGAGGATGGCCAGGAGGGCGATGACCATGTCCGGGCTGCGCTGCATGCTGAGGCCGACGCGGACTTCGGCGCCTACGCCGTGGGCGAGGAGGCGGTGGGCCAGGCGGTTGGAGCGTTCTTCCAGGTCGTGCCAGCTGACGACGGTGTCGCCCTGGCGCAGGGCAACTCGGGGGCCCAGGGTGTGGGCCTGGGTACCCAGGGCCTGGGGGAGTGGGATGAAGGCTGACGGCTTTGGGTGCAGGGCTGCGGTGTTCCAGTGCTGCTGTTGGTGCAGCTCCGCGGGGCTGAGCAGGCGCAGTTGGTCCAGCCGGGTGTGGGGGGCCTGGATGGCGTGTGCCAGCAGCACGCCCAGGTGTGCGCCCAGGCGCTCTACTGTCGCTGCTTCGAATAGCTCGCAGGCGTAGACCAATGTGCACGTTAGCTTGCCGTCAGCATATTCCTCACTGGACAGCGTGAGGTCGAACTTGGCCACCGGGTTGCCTTCGGACACCTCTTCCACCTGCAGGCCGGGCCACTGGGGTGTCTGTCCATGGCTTTGGTGGTTGGCCATGACCTGGAACAGCGGGTGGTGGCTACCGCTGCGTGCGCCGGGCAGGGCTTCGACCAGCTGTTCAAAAGGCAAGTCCTGGTGCGCCTCTGCGCCCAGCAGGGCATTCTTGACATCGGCCAGCAGGGCTGCAAATGTCTGTCGCCCCGCAGGCTGGGTGCGCAGCACCAGGGTGTTGATGAAGAAACCTATCAGGCCCTCGGTTTCGATCCGGTTGCGCCCGGCCACCGGCACACCCACCCGCACATCCATGGCGCCGCTGTAGCGGTACAGCACGGCCTTGAAACCGGCCAGCAAAACCATAAACAGCGTAGCGCCCTGCGCCTGGGCCAAAGCCCGCAAAGCACCGACCACATCACCGGGCACGACAAACCGGTGGCGCGCACCCGTCAGCAAAGGCGCGGCGGGCCGGGGCCGGTCTTGCGGCAGAGCCAGCACAGGATGCGTGTCACCCAGCGTCTTGCGCCACCATTCCAGCTGGCGCGCGCCCTCGCCCGCTTCCAGCCAATGGCGTTGCCACAGCGCAAAGTCGGGGTATTGGATAGGCAAACACGGCAGATCTGCTGGGCGGCCAAGACCCGCTGCCGCATAGCCCTGGGCCAGCTCTGCCAACATCAGCTGCGCGGACCAGCCGTCGGAAACGATGTGATGCAGCGTCAACAGCAGCAGGTGCTCCTGCGGGCCGCAGCGTAGCAAAACCACACGCCACAACGGCCCACTGGCCAGATCAAACGGACGCATGGCCTCCGCCTCGGCCTCGGCTTGTATCTGCTCCGGCGTGGCCCCCACCATGTCCAGATGGCGGACAGGTAACGGCGCAACCCGATGCACGGTCTGCAGTGCCTCACCTCCCGGCCCCATAGAGAAACTGGTGCGCAAGGCCTCGTGGCGCGCGGCCAATGCATTCAGGCTGGCGGCCAATGCGGCAGTATCCAGAGCACCGCTGAGCTTCAGCCGGCCCGCCATGTTGTAGGCCGGGCTCAACGGGTCCATGCGCCACAAGAACCACAGCCGGGCCTGCGCGTACGAGGCGGGCAGCGGCGCGCCACCGTCGATGTGCGGTGGAATGGGCAACAGGCTGAAGTCGATATGCTGCTCCGCCAGGCGTTGCAGGAAAATCTGGCGCTGTGCCGGTGCCAGCTCGGCAAATCGGTGTGCCAGTTGCAGCAAGCGGGGCTGGCTCATGCCTCCTCCATGGCGCCGAACAAGGCATCCAGTGCATCCAGTTGGGTGTCGTTCAAAGCGCTGCTGCGCGCCTCGTCCACTGCCACGGAAAATCCGGCCAAAGTGGCTGCTTCAAACAGCCGGCGCAATGGCACACTGACCTGCAGCTCGGCCTTCAGGCGTGACACCACCCGCGTCGCCAGCAGCGAATGCCCCCCCAAGGCAAAGAAGTTGTCGCCACGGCCAATGGCATCCAGCCCCAGCAGCTCGCACCATAGGGCCGCCACGCGTTGCTCGGTATCGCCCACCGGGACATCGCTGTCGCGGCTGCTCCATACCGGGTCCGGCAGGGCTTTGCGGTCCAGCTTGCCACTGGGCGTGAGTGGCATGCGCTCCAGCACAAGCAGCTGCGCGGGCACCATAAAAGCCGGCAGTTGCGTAGCCAGAAATTCCAGCAGTGTGGCCGGAGCCACATCTTGCTGCAGCACGACATAGCCGATCAAGCTGTCGCCACCATGCGCGACCACCACGGCCTCGCGTACGGCGGGGTGCTCCTGCAGCCGGGCTTCGATCTCGCCCAGCTCGATGCGTAAGCCACGCAGCTTGACCTGATGGTCCAAGCGGCCCAAGTACTCGACTACGCCATCATCGCGCCATAGCGCCAGGTCGCCCGTACGGTATAGCCGCGCGCCACTGCGAAACGGGTCTGGCACAAAGCGCTCGGCCGTGAGCGCGGGCCGCGCATGGTAGCCACGGGCCAAGCCTGCGCCGCCAATGTACAGCTCGCCCGCCACGCCCGGCGGCAGAGGATTGAGCGCGTCGTCCAGGATGTGGATCTGGGTATTGGCGATGGGTTTGCCGATGGGCACGGTACTGCCATCGTCGCCCTGGCAGGTCCAATGGGTCACGTCGATGGCGGCCTCGGTCGGGCCATACAGATTGTGCAGACCCGCCTGTGGCAGGCTGTGCCGCACCCGCGCGGCCAGCTCGGCGGGCAAGGCCTCACCGCTGGCCACGATATGGCGCAGGCTGCTGCAAGCCGTACAGCCCTCATAGGCCATGAAGGCCTGCAGCATAGAAGGCACAAAGTGCAGGGTGGTCACGCCGTGCTGTTTGACCAGGTCTACCAGGCGCGCCGGGTCGCGGTGTGCCCCTGGCTCCGCAATCGCCAGGCGCGCGCCCACCATCAAGGGCCAGAAGAACTCCCACACCGATACATCGAAGCTGAACGGTGTTTTCTGCAGCACCGTGTCCGATGCATCCAGGCAGTACGCCTCTTGCATCCACTGCAGGCGGTTGCGCAAAGCGCCGTGGGTATTGCCCGCGCCCTTGGGCCGGCCGGTGGAGCCCGAGGTATAGATCAAGTAAGCCAGTTGCTCGGCATGTACCTCGCGCGCAGGCCGCTCCACGGGCTGTGTGGACAAGTCCTCCTGGTCCAGACACAGCACGGGGGCCACGCCGGCTGCCAGGCTGGCGCGCAAGGCGCTATGCGTCAGCACCAGGGCGGGTTGGGCATCTTGCAGCATGTAGGCCCGGCGCTCTGCCGGATAGTCCGGGTCCAGCGGCACATAGGCTGCACCCGCCTTGAGCACGGCCAACAAGCTGACCACCAGATCCAGCGAACGCTCCATGCAGATAGCCACGCAGGCGTCAGGCTGTACGCCCAGGTCCAACAGTCGGTGCGCCAGCTGGTTGGCACGCTGGTCCAGGCTGCGGTAGCTCATGCGCATATCGCCGAACAGCAGCGCGATGGTTTCGGGCTGCCGCTGCGCCTGGCGTTCGAAACAGCGGTGCACCGCACTGTCGTCCGCATAGCGGGTGTCGGTGGCGTTCCACGCAGCCAGTTGCAAGAGTTCCGCAGCAGCGGGCAGTGCCAGCGTGCCCACGGGACGCTGCACGTCTTGCACCAATCCGCTCAGCAAAACGACAAGATGGGCATGCAGGCGCTGCACCTCCGCCAGGCTGAAGTGCGCCTGGTCAAAGCCATACTCGATGGACAAGCTATCTGACTGGGTAACCACCAGGGTCAGCGGATAGCTGGTGGATTCGGTATTCACCAGGTCCGAGAAGTGCAGAGAAGTTGCGTCACGCTCGGTCCACTCACGGCCCACCGGGTAGTTTTCAAACACGATCAGGCTGTCGAACAGCGCCTGGCCGCCCTGCCCGGCCCAGCGCTGGATCTCGAACAAGGGTGTATGTTCATGCTCACGCAAAGCCAGGTTTTCGGCCTGCACACTGCGCAGCCAATCGCCAGCCGATTGCGCGGACTGCGGCGTCAAAACCACGGGCAATGTGTTGATGAACAGACCCAGAACTTGCTCCACGTCAGGCAGCTCGGCCGGGCGCCCCGCAACGGTTGCGCCAAACACCACGGTTTTCTTGCCGGTATAACGCTGCAGCAGCAAAGCCCAGGCCCCCTGGACCAGGGTATTGAGGGTCACGCGGGTGGCACGGGCACAGCGCTGCAGGTCTGCTGTTTCGGCAATGCTCCAGCCGGCGTGCCAGCGGCCATAGCCGGTGCCGCTATGCCGCGGTGCCGCCATGGCACCGGCCAGGAGCACTGGTTCATCCAGGTGGGCAAGACGGCTTTGCCAGAAGCCACGGCTGGCCTGCATATCTTGGCGCGCCAGCCAGGCGATGTAGTCACGGTAGCGCAGCCGGGATACCCGCTGCACCGGCACACCGGCATAGTGGTTCAGCACCTCGGTCCACAGCTGGGCTGTACTCCAGCCGTCCAACAGCAAATGGTGCCGGGTCCAGACCAGGCGGTACAGGCTGTCGCTCAAACGCACCAGGGCCAGGCGCATCAGCGGCGGCGCGGTAAGCACAAACGGGCGTTGGCGCTCTGCCAGCCCCAGGTCTTGCAGCGCCGTGGCCTGGTCGGCTCGGTCGCGCCAGTCGTAGAGCGCCATCTCCAGACGGGCGCTGCGGTGCACCACCTGCTGCGGTTGCGCCAGGCCTTCATGCCAGAAGGCTGTGCGCAAAATATCGTGTTGCTCCACTGCCGCCTGCCAGGCTAAGGCCAGACGCCGCACATCGGGATTGGTCAAGCTCATCGCCAGCTGGTTGACATAGGCACCCTGCTGCGGTTCCAGCAAGCTGTGGAACAAGAAGCCTTGCTGCAGCGCAGTGGCGGGGTAGATGTCCTGCACTTCGCGCGCGTTGGCGGGCAACTGCTGCAGCTCGGCAGACTGCAGGGCAGCCAATGGAAAGTCGGAGGGCGTCAAGCCGCCGGACTGGGGCGCGCAGCAATGCGCAACCAACTCTGTCAACGCAGCACCATAGGCATCTGCCAGTGCTTGCACGGTATGCGGGTGGTACATGGCACGGCTGTACACCCAGGTCAGCGACAGCACACCATCTGCAACCTGGCCATGGATCGCCAGCCAGTTCGACAAGGGGCCACTGCCATCCCGCTCGGCACCCGACTGGCCGAACGCTGGGCGCAACCACACGCCGCCTGACACGGTGGAATCAAACTGGCCCAGGTAGTTGAAGATGACCCTCGGCTGGGGCAGCCCAGCCAATTGCTCGCGCAGCGCCGGCAGCGCCAGCGATTGCAGCAGGCCAAAGCCAATGCCCTTGTTTGGCACGCCACGCAGGGTTTCCTTGACGCTGCAAATGGCTACGCCATCATCTTCCTCCACCGCCAGGCGTACCGGGAAATGGCTGGAGAACCAGCCCACGCTGCGCGAGAGATCCGCCGAATCGAACAGCGCCTCACGGCCATGGCCTTCCAGCTCCAGTAACACCTCGGGCACGTTCATCCAACGGCCCAGCACGCGTGCCAGAGCAGTGAGCAACAGGTCGTTGACCTGGGTGCGGTAGGCCGCAGGCGCCAGCTTCAGTAGACGCTGGGTGGTGTCGCGGTCCAGGTGCACTACGGCCTGGGCGGCATCGCGCACCAGCCCGGTCGTGGCAGACATATCGCGGGGTGGCTCGGTACCCCGGTAGTCGGCAAGGGTCCGCCAGTAAGGCAATTCGGCGGCCATGGCATCGGTCTGGGCATGGCGCTCCAGCAATGCCGCCCAGGCTGCACAAGAAGTGCCCGGCGCAGCCAAATTTACGGGGGCGCCCACCTGTGTTTGGCGGTAGGCGGTTTCCAGATCCTCCAGCAGCACGCGCCAGGACACGCCGTCCACGGCCAGGTGGTGGATGGCCATGAACAAGCCTTGTGTGCCATTGGCCTGGTTCGCCAACACTGCGCGCATAAGCACACCGCCATGAATATCCAGACTGCGCTGCGCCTGGTCACACAGCTGGTCGAACGCAGCAGCATCCGCTACGTCGCGCACCCACAGGATTTCATCGGTGCCATGCGGTGTGTCTGCATGTGCTTGCCACTGCCCGTCCGCCGCTTGCCGATAGCGGCAACGCAAAGCCTCGTGTTGGGCGCGCAGCGCGGCAAGGGCCTGGCCCAGGCAACGCGCATCCAGGTACTCGCGTACTTCGAAGCGCAGGGCTTGGTTCCAGTGGCTCCGCTGTGCGATGTCCAAGGCCAGGAAATTCTTTTGTGCAGGCGTCAGCACAAGCGTGCCTAGCGACGGGGTCGCAGCGGGCACAAAAGTAGGTGCCGACACCGGTTGCGCCACGCGCGCCAAGGCTGCCACGGTCTGGTTTTCAAACAGCTGCTTGGGCGTGAGCTTCAAGCCCTGCTTGCGGGCGCGGGCAATGATTTGCAGACTGAGTATGGAGTCGCCGCCGAGCTCGAAGAAGTTATCGCTCAGGCCCACCTCTTCCAGGCCCAGCACTGCTTTCCAGATGCCCGCCAAAATCTGCTCTGTATCCGACATGGGTGCATGGCTGCTGCTGGCAGACTGCTGCGGCAGGGGCAAGGCCTTACGGTCCAGCTTGCCGTTCACCGTCAGCGGCATGCGCTCCAGGGCCAACCAATAGCTGGGCAACATGTAGTCGGGCAGCCGACGTGCCAACACGCTCTTCAGCGCAGCCATATCCAGGTTGCAGCCGTTGGCGGGCACCAGATAGGCCAACAACTGGCGGTGGTTGGCGTCACCATGCAAAGCCACGGCCTGCACTTCGGCTGTAGCCACGCCGGGCAAGGCCCGCAGCGCCACGGCCACCTCGGACAGCTCCACCCGGTAGCCGCGTATCTTGACCTGCTCGTCGGCACGGCCCAAGAACTCGACCGCCCCGCTGGGCAGCAAACGCACCCGGTCGCCGGTGCGGTACACACGCTCACCCTGCGCATAAGGGTGGGGAATGAACCGCTCAGCAGTCAACCCAGGCCGCCCCAGGTAACCACGCGCCAGGCCGGGGCCACCCAGATACAGCTCACCCGCACTGCCCAAGGGCACGGGGTTCAGGTCGGCATCCAGCACATATGCCTGCCCATTGGGCAGCGGCGCTCCCACCGGTACGCTGGCCGAGCCGCTGCGGTCCGCCAAAGCAGCATCCTGGGTGAGGATGCCGACCGTGGTTTCGGTGGGGCCATAGTGGTTGAAAACGCGGCAGTCGGGGCGCAGTTGCACCAGCTTGTCGTACAGCTCCCAGGGCAGGGCCTCACCGCCCAGCACCAAAGCATGGCGCGGCAGCACATCCGCAGGGCGGGCCGCCTGCAGCAGGCCTTGCAAATGGCTGGGTACGATCTTCAACACGCCCACCTGGTGCTGGACCATATAGGCGGCAAAACTGTCCGGGTCGAAAGCCCGCTCCGCAGAAACCAGGTGCAGCAAACGCCCGGAACACAAGGCACCAAACAGTACCGTGTGGCCAAGATCGGCCGCGACGGTGGACACCATCGCCATACTTTCGCCCGGTGCCAGCTCCAGCCGGGCCAGCATGCCCACCACATAGTCGGCCAAGGCGCCGTGGCTGACCACCACGCCCTTGGGCTGACCGGTGGAACCCGAGGTGTAGATGAGGTAGGCCGCCGTGCCCGGCTCCGGGCGCAAAGCCAGCGGACTGGCATCCAAAGTGTTCCATGCCGCCTCGGCCCCCAGGGAAATCGCAGTTGCACCCGCAGCCTGCGTGGCCAACATACCGGCACTATCGGCCAGTACGCACTGCACATCCGCGTCCCGCAGCAAAAATGCCGTGCGCTCGACAGGTAGCAAGGGGTCCAATGGCAAGCAGGCCGCCCCTGCCTTCAGCACCGCCAACAAGCCCAGCACCAGCGCGGGACAACGCGGCGCGCACACGGCGACCCGCTGCTCCGCGCCCACGCCGCGGGCCCGTAGGTAGCGGGCCAAACGGTTGGAGGCAGCATCCAGTTCAGCAAAGCTGATTGTTTGATCTTCAAAGCGCACAGCCGCAGCATCCGGATGGGCAGCCACGCTCTGTGCCCAGGCACCCAGCACGCTGAAGTCCGCGCAATCCAAGGTTTCCGCACGCAGCATGAAGTCAGCAGGCGCAAGTGGTAGCGTCAACGCGGCCAAACAGGCTTGCGGCCCGGCTGCGATTTCCGCCAGCAAATGGGTATAGGCCTGCGCAAAGCCGGCAACGCGCGCAGAGTCAAACAAGGCCGTGGCGTAGCTGAAAACCGCCTCGATGCCCTGCGGGCTATCGGTCACATCCAGCGACAGATCAAACCGCGCGGCATGGTCTGGCAATGGCAACAACTGCAGCCGCAGGCCGGGCAATTCGATCCCTTGGGGCAACGCGATCTGCTGGGTGAACTTGGCCTGCACCAGCGGGTTGTGGCTCAGGCTGCGCTCTACCTGCAAAGCGTCCACCAGCACGTCGAAGGGAAGGTCCTGGTGCGCCTGCGCACCCAGAACTGCCGTCTTCACCTGCGCCAAGAAATCTTCGAAGCGCAGCGCTCCGTTCAGTTGTGCACGCAATACCTGGGTATTGACGAAGAAGCCCACCAGCCCCTGCGTTTCAGGCCGTGACCGGCCGGCGACCGACACGCCCACACGCACATCTTTCTGGCCGCACAAGCGCGACAGCAGCAATTGGTAGGTCGCCAGCAGCAGCATGAAAAGAGTGGCGCCATTGCGCTGCGCCAAGGCGCGCAGCGCGTCGGACAAAGCTGTGTCCAGTGCAAACACATGGCGCGCACCTTGCAAGCTGCGCACCGCAGGCCGAGGCCGGTCCAGCGGCAAGGCCAACAACGGATGCTCGTCGCCCAGCGCATCACGCCACCATGCAAGCTGGCGCTCTCTTTCGCCCGCCTCCAACCAATGCCGCTGCCAGAGTGCGTAGTCGGCGTACTGTATGGGCAGATCGGGCAGGGCCGGCTGCCCACCTTCGCAAAACGCCCGGTAGCAGGCCGCAAACTCACGCAACAACAACTCGACCGACCAGCCGTCGGAAACGATATGGTGCTGAACCAGCAGCAGGCGGTGTTCCGTCGCGCTAAGACGTAGCAAACGTGCACGCAGTAGCGGCCCGGTGGACAAATCAAAAGCTTGGCCCGTCTCCAGCGCGGCCCAGCGTTCCATTTCCCGCTGTTGGGCAGTTGCGTCCAAGTCCGACAGGTCCGTGTGAGCCAAAATCAATGGCAACGGCGCGTGGATGCGCTGCTGCGCCTGCCCATCAACACTGGCGTGGAAGGTGGTGCGCAAAGCCGCATGCCGAGCCACCAAGGCATCCAGACTGGCTTGCAATGCGGCATGGTTGAGCTGGCCCGTCAGGCGCAGCATCGCGGGAATATGGTAAGCCGCGTTACCTGGCTCCATCTGCTCCAGAAACCACACCCGCTGCTGCGCAAACGACAAAGGCAATACCGTGCCTGCACCGGTGGGCACGATGGGAAGACGAGAAAAGTCGACGCCTTTCTGTGCCAGGGCTTGCAGAAAGCTTTGCCGCGCGGCCGCCGGCAATGCCATGAAGCGGCGGGCCATTTCAGCTTTCATGTTGTGCTGCACATCGGTTGGCTGGCCAAGTTGGGAATCAGTGGGCACGGGGGTTTGGATGGGGGTCATGGGTTCAACTCTCCAGGGCTTCTAGCAGTGCTTGCATATCCAGCAGGTCTTGCGCTTCGCTTTGCTGCGCAGCACCTGCTTCACGCGCCAGTACGGCGGCCATATCTGCAAGGACGGGGTGTTCAAAAAATACGGCGAGAGACAGGTCCACGACAAGCTGGGTACGGACCCTGGCACAGACCTGAGTAGCCAGCAGGGAATGCCCACCCAGCGCAAAGAAATGCTCGTCCAGCCCCACACGCGGCAGCTGCAACACCTCGGCCCAGATCGCCGCCAAGGCCTGCTCCATCGGCGTGCCCGGCGCCCGGTACGCCCTCTCCTGCGCTCGCGGCTGCGGCGCCGGCAACGAGCGCCTATCCAGCTTGCCGTTGGCCGTCACCGGCAAGGCGTCCAGCTGTATCAGCTGCGCCGGCACCATGTATTCGGGTAGTTGCTGCGCCAGTTGCTGGCGCAGCTGTTCTTCTTGCAGTGGTTCTTGCTGCTGCTCTTGCTGCTGGGCCACCCAGTAGCCCAGCAGCTGCGCACTGGCGCCCTCCCCGTGCACCACCACTGCGGCTTCACGTACGCCCACACAGGCCAGCAGCCGGGCTTCGATCTCGCCCAGTTCGATGCGCAGGCCGCGCAGCTTGACTTGGTGGTCCAGTCGGCCCAGGTAGTCCATGCCGCCGTCGGCTCTCCAGCGGACCTGGTCGCCGGTGCGGTACAGGCGGCTGCCGTGGCCCCAGGGGTCGGGGATGAAGCGTTCGGCGCTCAGGCCAGGGCGCTGGTGGTAGCCGCGGGCCAGTTCGGGGCCACCCAGGTAGAGCTCTCCGGCTACGCCCACGGGCAAGGGGTTGAGGCTGTCGTCCAGCACCCAGGCGCTGCGGTTGCCCACGGCCGTGCCTATGGGCAGATAGGGGCTGTGCTGCCACTGTGCCGGATCGCTGTCCGGGGTGGTGGTCCACAGCATGGGGGAGATCACGGTTTCGGTGGGGCCGTAGCCGTTGATCAGGGTGGCCGGGGCGAAGACCTGGCGCACGCGTTCGAAGTGTTCGCGTGACAGGGCTTCACCACCAAAGGCGAGAACGCGCAGGGCCGGGGCCGGGGTATCCGGCGCAGGATGCTGCAGCAAGCTGTGGGCGGCTTCGGCCAGCTGGACCAGGTAGCTGGGGGGGAAGGCGGCAACGGTGGTGCCGTGGCGGGCCATCTGGGTGCAGGCCTGGGCCGGGCTCCACAGGCTGGGGTCGCTGATGAGGAGCTCGGCTCCGAACAGCAGGGGCATGAGCCAGTATTCATGGGCCAGGTCGAAGTTGATGGAGGCGAAGTGCAGGACTTTGTCCTGCGGCCCCATCTGGTAGCGCTGGCCTATGGCCTGGCAGTGCCGGGCCAGGGGGCCGTGTTCGACGCAGACGCCTTTGGGCTGGCCGGTGGAGCCGGAGGTGTAGATGAGGTAGGCGCTTTGGGCGGGGTGGATGGCCACGGCGGGTGCGGTGGCGGGCCATGCCCCTTCCGTGTCTTCGGTGTCTTCGATGTAGAGGATGTCCAACTGTTCTGGCGAGAACTTCAACCAGGGGGCGTCCAGGCTGCGCTGGGTGAGCAGGTGGCGGATGCCGGCGTCCTGGCACATATAGGCCAGGCGCTCCGATGGGTAGCCGGGGTCCAGGGGGACGAAGGCGCCGCCGGCTTTGAGGATGGCCAGGAGGGCGATGACCATGTCCGGGCTGCGCTGCATGCTGAGGCCGACGCGGACTTCGGCGCCTACGCCGTGGGCGAGGAGGCGGTGGGCCAGGCGGTTGGAGCGTTCTTCCAGGTCGTGCCAGCTGACGACGGTGTCGCCCTGGCGCAGGGCAACTCGGGGGCCCAGGGTGTGGGCCTGGGTACCCAGGGCCTGGGGGAGTGGGATGAAGGCTGACGGCTTTGGGTGCAGGGCTGCGGTGTTCCAGTGCTGCTGTTGGTGCAGCTCCGCGGGGCTGAGCAGGCGCAGTTGGTCCAGCCGGGTGTGGGGGGCCTGGATGGCGTGTGCCAGCAGCACGCCCAGGTGTGCGCCCAGGCGCTCTACTGTCGCCGCTTCGAATAGCTCGGACGCGTAGACCAATGTGCACGTTAGCTTGCCGTCGGCACGTACTTCGGTCTGTAGCACCCAGTCAAACATTTCCAAAGCAGACAAAGGCCATTCAGATGGACAAAAAGCCACGCGCACCGCAGCGGCCTGCCGATCGCCTTCCATGGCTCGCCAAAGCACGTCCAAGGGTATGTGGTGGCCGCGACTTGCCGCCAAGGCAAGGCCTACCGCTTGCCGAAGATCTGCAAAAGATTGCTGCGCTACAGGAGAGGCCTGCAACAGCAAGAAGGCCTTCTCACCGGGCACCGCGATACGAATATTCGCCTGGCCGCTGTAGCGGTGCAATACCGCTAAAAATGCTGCGAGCAAGGTCAGCTCCCCGCCCTGCCCCACCTGCACATCTGGCGTTAAAACATGGCGCCGCATCAGGCGCGATGGCACTACCGGACGAGGCCGGGCGTAGGGCAAAACCAATTCGGGATGCCCGTGTTTCCAATGCGCACGCCAATAGGCAAGGTGCTGCTCAAACTCGCTCGCAATCATGGTGTCGTCTCATGTATCGCAGCCCAAATGACGGCCGCACAGTGTGAAGACGAACCAAGCAAACACATTTTTAGTGCACGGCTGCGCCACGGCCTAATGATTTGCGGCGCTCAATCGTCTATAGGCTGATGCCCACTCTCGTGAATTCCATGAAAAACTCCCCATCCCAGAAGAGCCGGCCGGCGACCCGACTGCTGCTCTCCTTACTCCATCTTTCACGCTGGCCTTTGGTCGTAGCCATGCTGGCGTGCATCGTCAATGGGCTGTCCAGCGTCTCGCTGGTAGCGCTGATCAACCAGGCCATCACCGCCCCGTCCGAAGGCCTTTCCGCGCTGGCTTGGCGTTTCGCCGCATTGGCAGTACTCACCTTGGTGAGTCGCATCGTCAGCGGCGTGCTGTTTGCCCGCCTCAGCCAAACCACGATGGGCAAGATGCGTGAACATATTTCGCAACGCGTGGCCCATGCCGCATTCAGAGACCTGGAAACACTGGGCGCGGCACGTGCACAGTCCATCGTGACCGAAGACGCCACCAATGTCTCCATGCTGTTCTTTGCGCTACCCAATCTGTTGATCCACGGCTCCATCGTTGCCGGTTGCCTCGCCTATCTGGCCTGGTTGTCCTGGCCGGTATTTCTGTTGGCCAGCGCGGTAGTGGTGGTAGGTTCGCTGGGCTACCGGATGGGTGATGTGCGGGCCATCCGGGCACTGGAAGCCGCCGGCCTGGCCCAGGACCGATTGTTCGGTTACTTCAATGCCTTGTTCACCGGCGCCAAAGAGCTCAAGCTGCACCACGAGCGGGTCAACAGCTTCATGCGGGAGTCACTTAACCCGGAAATCGATGCAGTCCGCCAGCACCGCACAAAAGCGTTTGCCTCCTACGCAGTCGGGGTGGGCTGGATCCTTTTCTTGTTCTATGTGTTCTTGGGCGTGGTGATCTTCCTGCCCAACCAGTTTGCCGCGATGGACGCCACAGTGCTGGCCGGCTATGTGATCGTGTTCCTGTTCATGCTGATCCCGCTGGACGGCCTACTGAACAACCTCCCCACGCTGAATGCGGCCCGCGTCTCGCTGGACCGCATTGAAGACGTTCTGCTGGAATTACCCGAGGCTCAAAACGAAACCCCAGCGGTTGCCATTTCCCACTTCCAGAGCCTGAGCATCCAAGGGCTGACACACCGCTACTACCGTGAGAAAGAAGACGGCGTATTCCAATTCGGCCCCATCGATCTGGAATTCAAGCCTGGAGAACTGACCTTTCTGGTGGGTGGCAATGGCAGCGGAAAAACCACGTTGGCCAAACTCCTGGTGGGTCTGTATGCGCCAGAAAGCGCCGACATCCGCCTGGACGGGAAGACCGTTACCGACGCCAACCGCGCGCAGTATCGGCAGCTGTTTTCAGCGGTCTTCTCAGACTTTCATTTGTTCGAGTCGCTGTTGGGCATTGGCACGGGTCAACACGATCTGGATGCGCGTGCCAATGCCCTGCTGACCAAGCTGCATCTGGACCACAAAGTGCGCATCACTAACGGTGCCTTCTCAACCCGCGAACTCTCCCAAGGCCAGCGCAAACGGTTGGCTCTGGTGGTGGCGTATCTGGAAGATCGGCCGTTCTACCTGTTCGACGAATGGGCTGCAGACCAGGACCCGGTGTTCAAGGCCGTTTTCTACCAGGAGTTGTTACCGGAACTGGCTGCTCGCGGCAAAGCTGTTCTGGCCATAACCCACGACGACCGCTACTTCCACCTGGCAGACCGTTGCATCAAACTGGAAAACGGTAGGGTGATGGAAACCACCACACACCAGGAAGCGATCCCTGTTGCCGCCTGAGCGGTCAAGAACTTGTCGGCAGATGCAGATCACTGCGCTGGGATGGAAACACCCCTTGCTGCCTGCAACATCGCATCCCTCATTTGGTGGGACAGCTGCACCGCCGACATGGGGCCTGCAAAGCCCCAGATGTTGCGCGGCATCAGCGCCATATGCCCCAAGGTACGTGCCGGTACAAAGCGCCAAATGGGAGATGTCAGCTTTTGCGCGATACCGACCTCCGGGCCGGTCGCACTGATCAAGAGTACGGACAAATCGCTCTGCTTCAGCAGATCTTCGGAGGACACAAAAGTCGTGCCCTCTTTGGTAGGCCAATGCGGCCACAGCTTGACGCCCAAGGCCTGGGCCACACCACCCGCCATGCTGTTGGCGGTGTAGCTCCAATACATGTCCTGCAAGCCCAGCTCCTGCAATACAGCCAGGCGCTGGCCACCCAAGCCGGCATCCAACAGGCGCGCGCGGTCACTGGCCAAGGCCGCTTGCACCGCCTGCCGCACCTTCTTGCCTTCCTCGACACGGCCAACAAGCTCCGCAAAGCGGTCGAATATGTTTAAAGCGTGGTCTAGCTGGTTCACCTGCATATCGTTGGCGTAGAAATTGAACAGCACCGTGGGTGCGATACGCTGCAAGGCATCAAACAAAGCCGCGTGCCGAAAGGTAAGCCCCACAATCAGGTCCGGCTTGAGGCGCGCAATGGCCTCCAGGCTGGGCTGCTGGCGCGTACCGATATCGGGCACATGGATAAATCGGGCCTTGTCATAGCCCACCCATTCGCGGTAGCGGTTGGGGTCCACCATGCCGACCGGTGTGACATCCAGCGCTGCCAGCGACTCCGCAAACATGAACTCCAGCACCACGATGCGTTGTGGCTGCTGTGGCAGTGTGGCACTGCGCATGCCCACCACGTCCGCAGCAAGCGCAGTGCCTGCCCACCAACACAGCAATGTCAGAAAAAACGCCCGCATCATGTACGCAGCAAACGCATCTGTTCTGCGACAGCAGGTGCGGGAAGAGTCAACAACATGGGACAGCTGGAACACAGCATTTTTTCTCCGGGTAACAAATAGCGCAGGCAGCACGTGCGCCGCACCCGCAAGGGGTCGGGCAGCTCAGGGTTATCGGGTTTGAGGTAACGGATCACCTGCCACAAAGGGTTAGGCAGCCCAGTATCGAAAAACTCTGCTCGATTCAGCAAGAAGCTCTGATCCAGCTGGGCTTGTGAACTTTCCAGGGCGGTGGATAAAGCGTATTCCAAGGTATGGCCTACGTTGCTCCACAGTACACGCGGAGCCATGCGTACCGCGCCGGCCAAGGCCTCCACCAATGGCGCAAGGTGCTCTACAAACAACGAAGCGTAGCGCACGGCCGGTTCATCAGACACGCCCCCCAAGGCATCGGTCGGCAGATACAAGGCCTGTGGCATGCCATTGCGCAGCAACAGCACGCTGTCCTCCCAGGGCATGTACAGGGGCCGCTTCAACACCAACGCTGCCGCAACGGCCGCAGGCACTACCAGGCTGAAATAGTATTTGCTCCACTGAGACAGCAGCGCACGCGCATTGTCACCGTCGTAGTGCTGTCGCATCGCCGCCAACAGCAAAGGTAGATGCTCAACCAAGTGGCTAACGGGTACCCGCAGGCCTGGGCCTGGGTCGGCCCGGTCGTCCCTCAGATGGACGGCCCGGCCAGCGGATGCACATGCTGGCGGCAGCAAGGTTGCCAGACACGTCACGCACGTGCTCCCTGGCTACGCGAGCGGTTACCGAAAGCCAGCATACCCAGCAGATACGGCGCCCCCATCAAAGCCGTCATTGCCCCTGCGGGTACCTCGGTCGGTGCCAGCAAGGTTCGACCTAAAACATCCGCCAAACCCAACAAAATAGCCCCCAACAGCATGGCCGCCGGCACACGCTGGCGATGGGCATGGAAACCCAACAAGTTCGCAAAATGGGGCGTTACCAGACCCACGAAGACAACCGGCCCCACACTGGCCACCGCGGCGCTGGCCAGCATGGTTGCCAACACCAGCGCCACCAGGCGCAGCCTGGCCACAGGTACACCGAGCGCCGCCGCACTCTGCTCGCCCAGCATGAGCAAATCCAATGGCCGCACGAGCAAATACACCAATGGAATCGCCAGCACCAGCCAGGGCAGCAGGGCCGCGGCATCGGCAGCGCTGCGCCCATAGGTGCCACCCACCAGCCACACCAGAAGACGCGCTTGCTCCACGCTGTTTTCCACCATCAGCCACTGCGAAAGCGCCACACAGAGTCCCCCAAGCGCAATGCCGGTCAAGGCCACCGGCAATGCCGCCAGCCGATGGCGGCGATTCAACAGCAGCGTGATGGTCAGAACCACTCCCCCGCCCGATAGCGCTGCAGCCAGCATCAACGGGCGCGACAACATCGGCGTGGCCACCAGTGCCAACAGCACCGCCAAACCCGCCCCCTGTGTCACGCCCAGAACCTCGGGGC
Organism: Rhodoferax sp. GW821-FHT02C08; assembly: GCF_059421805.1. Taxonomy (NCBI): domain Bacteria; kingdom Pseudomonadati; phylum Pseudomonadota; class Betaproteobacteria; order Burkholderiales; family Comamonadaceae; genus Rhodoferax; species Rhodoferax sp. GW821-FHT02C08. The sequence continues at coordinate 245,373 of NZ_JBWKVR010000001.1, read as the reverse complement.
CAGCCAGCGGGTTGCGCACCACGCTTTGCAATAAGGCCCCGCTCGCTGCCAGCAAAGCCCCTGCCATCATCGCCGTCAACAGGCGGAATAGACGCAAGTCCACCAACATCGCCGCAACCGCGTCCTGACCGGAGAAAGCATCCCACCAGCGTGCCGGACTCAACCAAGTCTCACCATAGGCCACAGCACATCCGGCAATGGCCAGTAGCAGGACAAGGCACAGCCCCACAAAGCCCGCAAAGGACGGTTTGAACCGTAGTGCACGCGGGCGCTCTACCTGGGCCCCAGCCAGGACACGGTTGCGGTGGATCAGCACCAACAGCAGCGGAGTCCCCACAACAGCCACCATCACTCCGGTAGATACGGTGGCATCCAGGTGCAGCGCCAGCACCGCACTGTCTGCAGCCAACAAAATCACACCACCCCACAGCGCAGCCAATGGCAGCAAACGCTGCAGCCGGTGAATGCCCGCGGCCCGCAGCATATTGGGCGCGATCAAGCCTATGAAGCCCATGGGACCGGCCACACTGATCGCGCCCGCAACGAACAGCGTGGCAACCACCATGGTGATGAAGCGCAGCGGCTGCAGCGGCACACCAACCATGCGGGCACCGTCGTCGCCCAATGCGGTCACTTCCAGCGAACGCAGCAGCAGTGGCGCTACTGCCAGCGGCACGCACAGCCACCACAGCACCGTCAGCAAACCCTGGGCACCAGGCTGGTACAGCACACCATTGCTCCAGAGGGCCACACTGGCAATGTCATCCTCAAAAATGGTCAGCAACACCGTGGACACCGCGGCGAACATCAAGGAACAGGCCGTACCCGCCAGTACCAGGCGCAGAGGGGATGCCTGCCAACCGCCCGCCGTCAGCATCGCCAGAGTGGCCCCCAGCAAACCACTGGCAAACAGCAGCGGCACGGAAGCCACGCCGCCCAGGGCGGGCAGCATGATGGCGGCAAACACCCCCAGTTGCGCACCGCCGGTGACGCCCAATAAATCCGGCGCCGCCAAAGGATTGCGCGTCAACGCCTGGAACAACACCCCGGATAAGGCCAGCGCAGCCCCTGCCAGCAAGGCCGCCAGCACACGGGGCAGCCTCAGATCAAACAGCAGCAAATGCGCAATCTGCCCCACAGGCGCCGCCGTATCGGACTGCAGCCAGGCCATCACATCCGGCCCCAAGCGCAAACCGGAAAGCAGCAGCGTGCACAACACGCCCAGCATCCCCAGCAGGCTGGGGCAGCCCAAACCCAAACGGGGGTAGGACAGAGTTTGCGCGGTCATGCAGCACGCTGAAGCGCCTGCGCCACAGCGGACCCGCCGTACGAGGGCAAGCACACGGGCTCACCACTCTCAGGGTGGTCCAGCCGCATCATCGGCAAACCAAAGGTTTCTGATAGACAGGCCGGGCGGATCATGGCGTCTGGCGTGCCCTGGTGCAATATCTGCCCGGCACGCATCAGCACGATATGGTCGCTAAAGGCGGCAGCCTGGTTCAGCTCGTGCAGCACCCACACAATCGTCAGGCCTCGCTCGCGGTTGAGCCGGCGCAGCTCCCGCAGCACTTCGATCTGGTGGTGGATGTCCAGATAGGTCGTGGGTTCGTCCAGCAGCAGAATGCTGCACTCCTGGGCCAAGGCCATGGCAATCCAGGCGCGCTGCCTCTCGCCACCTGACAAGGCCGCCACCTGGCGGTCGGCATATGCCTGCAAGCCCGTGGCCGCCAAGGCGTCCGCCACGCTGGCACGGTCCGCGCTGCTGGGGCCTGAAAACATGGAGCCGAAGGCATAACGCCCGTAGGCGACCAGTTCTGCCACCGTCAGCCCTTCGGGAATCTGGTTGAACTGGGCCAGCATGGTCAGCGTCTGCGCCAGCGCCCGGCGTTTGAAGCTGACCAGTGGCCGTCCCCGCACCCGAACCTCTCCCTGCTGCAGAGCCTGCAGGCCTGCCAGACTGCGCAACAAGGTACTTTTGCCACATCCATTGGGGCCGCACAGCGCAGTAATCTTGCCCGGCGCAATATCCAGGCTCAACCCGGCCAGCACTGGCTGATCCTGGTATGCCACGTGGACGTGGTGTGCCGACAAGGCCGGCACGATGGACGCCATGCCAGTCCTATGGCTCATAAAAAATCACCGATGTTGCAAGGCATGCTGTCACGCCGCCTGCCCATGCCCTTGGGCCATGGCCACCAGCACCTTGCGCGGCCCCTTGAAGGGTGCGCGCGCATGGGCTGCCAGCATGTTGTCCAACATCAACACATCCCCTTGCTGCCATGGAAAGACCACCTTGTGCTGCTCCAGTACGGCGCGCACGCGGTCCAAGTCCTGGTCGGGAATCGGACTGCCATCGCCGTAATACACGTTGCGCGGCAGGTTCTCCTCGCCCACGCTGTCCACCAGCACCTCACGCGTATCGGGCTCCAATGCGGAGATATGGAATAGATGCGCCTGGTTGAACCACACTGCATCCCCTGTCACCGGATGCCGGGCCACCCCCTGGCAACGCTGCCGGGTGCGCAACTCGCCGTCGTCGGTCCATTCAAATGCGATGTGCTGTTTGGCGCAATAGACCTCCACCTCAGCCCGGCTATCGGTGTTGAATACCCGCTGCCATGGCAAGTCCAGACCGTTGCCGTAGTTGCGCACGTACATCAAGCCTTTTTCCGCGAACCGCTGGCGGATGTCCGGGTCCATGGCGCGGTAGACCGCACGGCTGTCGGCAATCGGAGTCTGCCCTCCCTCCTGGGCTGCGAGGTCGCAGTAGAACCATATCTTCATGGGCCATTCGCGGGTGTAGGCCTGCTCGTTGTGCAGGGGAATATGCTGGTGCGCGGGATACTCCGTCGAGGTATACACGCCGCCATGCACCTTGCTGCGGGGCGTGGAGCCAAACTCGTAGTTCAGCAACGGATGCCCAAACGACGCCGCAAAAGCGCGAAAAGCCTCGGGACCGCCCACCTCAAAGCCGCTGAACAAAACCCCGCCCACATGCTGTAGATGCTGATCCACCACCTCTTGCAGTTGCGGCTGCACCTGCGCCAAAGCAAGGCCGGGCCGCGCGGGACTGACACGCATAGGAAAACCGGCTTCAATGCGGAGCTCAAACGTTTCAATAACGGGTACTTGCATCTTCAGATGAATCCTTCAAATAAGTGGAAGACAGGGCCACGGCAGCGCAGTAGCCATCAAAGAAGGGCAGCATTTCCACCCGGATCCGGTTGGCATCAAAAGGCAGCACGGCCTGGCTCTGCACGCACCCGCTCGCCAACAGGGATAGCAAAGGCATGTGCTCACCCGCAATGCCTACGCCCACAGCTTTGAGGGCGGCCTCCTTGCCGACCCACAGGCGTAGCAGTTCCGCATGCTGGGCCGCTGGCTCCAGGCTCGCCAAGCGAACTCTCTCCAAAGGCGTGCAGATGTATTCGGCCAGGCCGTCTGTCGCCATCGGCGCTCTTTCTTCAACGTCTACCCCAACCTGCCCGGCCTGGGTCACGGCAATCAGACCCCAGGCGCCTGCATGCGACAGATTGAAATCCAGCCCTCGGATGCCCTGCAGCACGGGCTTTCCAAATGGCGTTCGCACAATTTCTTGCATGGGAGCGCAGCCATATTCCTGCGCCAACACCTGGCGCAAGGCAGCCCGTGCACACGCATAGCGCGCGCGGTCATTGCGCTGCTGCAGGCGCTGCAACTCCTGGTGCTCGGAGGATGCAAGCATGCGCAGCACCGTCGCATCCGGCTCACAACCCAGACGCACATATACCGGCCAGCAACGCACCCGCCCCTGGAATGCAGTTTGAACATCCTCCAAAACATAGCCGCGCTCCACCACCTCCATCACACCCCCTCCGCTACACGGTGCAGCACGCAGGTTTGCAGCCTTTGCAGCAAAACGCGTTGATGCCGGCGCAGGTAAAAATGGTCACCGTCGAACATCTCCAGGCTGAAGTGCCCCACGGTCTGTTGCTCCCAGGCGGCCAGCGCAGACTCGCTCACACAGGGATCGCTCTTGCCGCCAAACACATGGATTGGGCAGGCCAACGGCCTGCGAGGAGCATCTTTCCAATCGGCACACAAACGGAAGTCCGCCGCCAGTACGGGCAGCACCAGATCCATGAGTTCCTGGTTGTCCAGCAATTCCTCTGGCATGCCGTTCAAGTGGCGTAATTCATCTTTCAGCTGTACTGGCTCCCGCAAGGCACGGTAACGATGCACGTCTCGCCAGCCAGGCGCGGCAGTACCGGAAATACACAGAACGACCGGAGCAGCGGCTCCCATGCCGACCAATGCATGGGCCAGCGCATAGGCGACCAACCCACCCATGCTGTGACCGAACAGTGCGTAGGGTGGCGCTACCTGCCCACACAACTCCAGCGCCAGTTGCTCCGCCAAGGCATCCAGACTCTGCGCAAAAGACTCGCCCATGCGGCTTCCACGGCCAGGCAACTCCACCGGTCGGATGTCCAGACCCGCTGGCGGGTTATGGCACCAGGGCGCGTACATGCTGGCGCCCGCCCCAGCACAGGGAAAGCACAGCAACTGCATGGGCACTTAGGCCTGGCCTTGGGCTGCCAGATGCTGGCGCAGACTCAAAGGACGCATGTCCACCCACACCTGCTCGATATGGGCCAGGCAATCCTGCTTGTTGCCGGCAAAGCCGGTGTCTTGCCACCCCGCCGGCAAATCCTTGTAATCTGGCCAGATGGAATACTGCTCTTCGTGGTTGACCACCACGCGGAAATTCGTGTCTTTGCTGTCAAAACCCATGTGCGTTCTTTCTAAACCTGCTCGGCCACATTGGCCGCGGTATGTTGGGTAGACGAACGGCTGCGCGATTTTTTTACACCGTCCCGACTGGCACGGTCTGGCGACGGCATGCCCAGCACACAGGTCTGGCAATGCTCGGTGACTTCACGCACCATGAAGTGCACCAAGGTCTGAGATACACCCAACTCTGCGGCCGCGTCTTTGAGCGAATGCTCGTCAATGCGCACCATTTCAAAGGCCTTGCGGGTACGCTGCGGAAAGCGGTCCAGGGCCTTGGAAACCTGCCGTAGCAAATCGCGGTGCATGGCTATTGCCTCCGGCCCAGCAGCCGGACACGGCACCTCCAAACCATCCTCCGCGTCGATGTAGTGGTAGCACTCGAATGTGCGACGCCGGTAGTGGTCTATGGCCAGGTTGCGCACCACGCGGATCAGATAGGCCAAAGGCTGGCGCAAAGATTCGGGGGGCGCCGCCTCCGCTATCTTGATGAAAACATCGTGCACCACGTCCTCGGCACGGCAACGGCAAGCCGTGATGGCGTTTGCAACATTGATCAACAAGTTCCGATTTTCAATGAGTACGGCTCCGAGCTCGCCTGCCTGTACCAATGCTTCCTGACGCTGTATGTGTTCCATGTCTGTCCAATAAGTGGTTTATCACCTGGACACGCAGTGTATTTTAAATACGAATCATTATTATTTATATTTGTATTATTTGGTAATCTTTCATCCCTAGAAAGATGCATGGACCATCACCAACGTATGTAGACAAGGAGAGTCCATGCATGCACCCCAAACAGATCTTGGTGCACAAGGACAATTGACGGGCATGCGCGCCCTACGCCACGGGCCTCAACGAAAAGCGGTTTTTGGAATACCTGGCGTCAGCGCAGGCAAGGCATCAATTGAGGGTATACAGCTGGCCGGCACACCGCATCCACGAGCGATCGAGAAGGCTCAAGCAAAAGCCGCGTCCGAGCAGTTTCCACACGGGAATTGCTATCATAAACGCAGCTTACAACGCAGATATTACCTGCGCCAGCGGCTCTTTTGTTTAAGAAATCCGCACTGGAATTCCGCGCTCCGCCATGCGCGCCTTGGCCTGGCCTACGGTGTATTCACCGTAGTGGAAGATGCTGGCGGCCAGCACGGCATCGGCACCGCCCAGGCTCACACCGTCGGCCAAATGGTCCAGGTTGCCCACGCCGCCAGAGGCGATCACCGGCACGCTGACTGCGTCGGCCACGGCACGCGTCAAGGCCAGGTCGAAACCGGACTTGGTGCCGTCGCGGTCCATGCTGGTGAGCAGGATTTCACCCGCGCCGCGGCGCGCCATCTCGGCGGCCCAGGCCACGGCGTCTAGGCCGATGTTCTTGCGGCCGCCATGGCTGTACACGTCCCAGCCCGGGCCGCGGATGGCTGCGTCCTCGGCGCTGCGGCGCTTGGCGTCGATGGCCACCACGATGGCCTGGGCGCCGTACTTGGCCGAGGCCGCGTCAATCACATCCGGGTTGCTGATGGCAGCAGAGTTGAAGCTGACCTTGTCGGCACCGGAATTCAGCAGCCGGCGCACATCTTCCACGGTGCGCACGCCGCCGCCCACGGTCAAGGGGATGAAGACTTGTGAAGCCACGGCCTCGATGATGTGCAGTATCAAATCGCGACCGTCGCTGGTGGCGGTGATATCCAAAAAAGTCAATTCATCCGCGCCCTGTTCGTTGTAGCGCGCGGCGATTTCCACCGGGTCCCCGGCATCGCGCAGCTCCACGAAATTGACGCCTTTAACGACGCGGCCGCCGGTCACGTCCAGGCAAGGGATGATGCGTTTGGCCAGCATGGCGACTCCAACAGAACAACAAAAACAGGTTAATCGAGGCTTAGGCGTTGCCAGCCGGCCCACTCGGCACCGGGCTCCAGCTGCACCGGCGTGTTGACTTCGGCAGCCTCCACGCACACCATGTGTAGATAACCGTCGGCCGGCATATCGGCCATAGTGGCGCACTTGGCAGCGCCCGGGTTCCAGACCACGGTGTCACCCAGGTTTTCACTCTGGGCGATGCGCAGCTGCTGCGCGCCATCTACCAGAACCAGGGGTTCTGCCGGGGTTTGGTAAACGCGGTCCACCTCGCCGTCGAAACTAACCACTCCTGGCTCCAGCCGATTGGTTTTAGCCACATCGTCCCAGTAGGGCTGGGCGGCCAGGCCGTGCAGACGCAAACCTGCCAGGTCTTGCACGTTGAGGTAGGTATGCAGGGCCAGGGCAAAGTCCAGTGGCGTGCTGCCCAGGTTCTGCAAGCTAAAGCCGAACTCCACCACGCCCGGCGCCAGATCGACGCGCAGCGTGGCACGGAAGGCATAGGGCCAAATAGCCAGCGTGTCCGCATCGCTGTGCAGCTCGAACTCCAGAGCGTCCACAGTCTGTGCAACAGGCGTCCAGGATGTGTTGCGGGCAAAGCCGTGCTTGGGCAGCGGGCCGCGCATATTGAACTGGGGGAAGCACACAGGCACACCGCCACGGATGGCGGTCTTGCCATCGAACACCGAACGCGGGCTGAGGTACAGGCGCTCTACGCCACCACTAGTCCACGACAGCACGTGCGCACCGTGCAAGGCGACCAGCACGCTGTCGCCACTGCTGTGGCGCAGACGTAGGCAGGGCTGGTTGTGGAAGGTCTCGGCGCTGATCTGCAGATCAGACATCGCCGTAGAAGGTGTCGGCGCGCTCTTGGGCGGATGCGAAATCCAGGTCGCCGGTGTAAATGGCGCGGCCACAGATCACGCCTTCAATGCCTTCGTCTTCGACTTCGCACAGACGCTCAATGTCAGCGATGTTGCTCAGGCCACCGGATGCGATCACGGGCGTGTTCAATGCCTGGGCCAACTTGACCGTGGCATCAATGTTGATGCCGGCCAGCATGCCGTCGCGGCCGATGTCGGTGTAGATGAAGGATTCGACGCCGTAGTCCTGGAACTTCTTGGCCAGGTCCACAACCTCGTGGCCGGTGAGCTTGCTCCAGCCGTCGGTGGCAACCTTGCCGTCCTTTGCGTCCAGACCCACGATGATGTGGCCGCCGAACGCGGTGCAGGCGTCCTGCAGGAAACCGGGGTTCTTGACCGCGGCCGTGCCGATGATGACGTAGCGCAGGCCCGCGTCCAGGTAGCGCTCGATGGTGTCCAGGTCACGGATACCGCCACCCAACTGCACGTCAATCTCGCCACCCACTTCTTTCAGAATCTTGCGTATGGCCATTTCGTTCTTGGGCTTGCCCGCGAACGCGCCATTCAGATCCACCAGGTGCAGGCGCCGGGCGCCCTTGTCCACCCAGCTACGGGCCATTGCGGCGGGGTCTTCGCCGAATGTGGTGGTTTGGTCCATGTCGCCTTGTTTGAGGCGCACGCAATGGCCGTCTTTCAGATCTATCGCAGGAATGAGAAGCATGGTGCCGTGAACAGCAAGTGGAGAAAGAGAGATTAAGGGACCCAGTGCAGGAAGTTGCGGTACAAGGCTAAGCCGTGCTCAGCACTTTTCTCTGGGTGGAATTGGGTTGCGAAAATATTATCACGTGCGACGGCCGCAGTGAACGGCTCGCCATACTCCGCCAGGCCTGCGCTGTGGTGCGCATCCGACGGTTTAACATAAAAACTGTGGACAAAGTAGAAGTAGCTATTGTCCGGTACTTCGCCCCAGACTGGGTGGCGCTTGCCACCAGGGCTTTGCTGCCGTACCTGGTTCCAGCCCATTTGCGGCACCTTGAAGCGGCTGCCATCGGCCTGCAGGCGGCCGGCCAAGTCAAAGCGCAACACGCGCCCGGGTATCAAACCCAGGCCGGGAGTGTCTTGTTCTTCGCTATGGTCCAGCAGCATTTGCATGCCCACGCACACGCCCATCAGCGGCTTGTTGCGAGCGGCGTCCAGCACGGCTTCCTTCAGGCCTGAATCATGCAACTCGCGCATGCAGTCGCGCATCGCGCCCTGGCCGGGCAGGACCACACGCTCAGCGGCGAAAACTTCTTCCGGTTTGGAGGTGACCACCACCTGGTAGCCACTGGCGGCCGCCACGTGCATCACGGCCTGGGAGACGGAGAACAGGTTGCCCATGCCGTAGTCAACCACGGCAACCGTTTTATTTGCTATCAATGTCATAGCTGCTTGCGCAGAAGGAATGTGCGGTAGAAGCCGATTCTACTTTTAAATTTACAAAGAGCCCTTGGTGGACGGGATCATGCCCACGGAACGCGGGTCCAGCTCCAGCGCGGAGCGCAGCGCGCGGGCAAAGGCCTTGAATACAGTTTCCGCTTGGTGGTGGGCGTTCACGCCCTTCAGGTTGTCGATGTGCAGGGTCACAAAAGCATGGTTCGCAAAGCCCTGGAAGAACTCGTAGGTGAGCTGGCTGTCGAACGTGCCGATCATGCCGCTGGTGAACGGCACGTGCATTTCCAGGCCGGGCCGACCCGAGAAATCGATGACCACACGGCTCAGTGCCTCGTCCAGTGGCACATAGGCATGGCCGTAGCGGCGGATACCCTTTTTGTCGCCAACCGCCTTGTGCACAGCCTGGCCCAGGGTGATGCCCACGTCTTCCACTGTGTGGTGGCCGTCGATGTGCAGGTCGCCCACGCAGGCGATGTCCAGGTCGATCAGGCCGTGGCGGGCGATCTGGTCCAGCATGTGGTCGAAGAAGCCGATGCCGGTGCTAAGCGACGCCTTGCCGGTGCCGTCCAGGTTCAGCTTGACGGTGATTTTGGTTTCGGCCGTGTTGCGGGTGACTTCGGCGGTGCGTTGCAAAACAGGTGCGGTGGGGGTAGTCATAGGGATTTTTGAAAGGCTGCCAACAAGCGTTCGTTCTCTTCGGCGGTACCCACCGTGAAGCGCAAACAATTGGCCAGCAATGGGTGCATTTTAGAAACGTTCTTGACCAGCACGCCCTGGGCCTTCATGGCGTCAAAGGTTTTAGCGGCATCGGGGACGCGCAGCAGCAGCATATTCGCCTCGCTGGGCCAGACCTTGACGCCGGGCAAAACGCCCAACGCTGCGAAAAGAATAGCACGCTGCGTACGAATATCCTGCGCCTGCGCCGCAAACACCTCGGTGTGCTCCAAGGCGAACAAGGCACACTCGCAATTCAGCAGGCTGACGTTGTAGGGCGGCCGCACCTTGTCGATTTCGGTCACCAGCGCCTGCGGGCCTACCAGATAGCCCAGGCGCACGCCGGCCAGGCCGAACTTGCTCAGCGTGCGCATCAGCAACACGTGGCTGTGGCGCGCCGGGTTGCGGCGGATCACGTCCAGATAGCTTTTGCTGGAAAACGGTTGGTAGGCCTCATCGATCACCACCAGGCCGGGCGCGGCCTCGATGATCTGCGCCATGGCGGCCTCGTCCCAAAGATTGGCGCTAGGGTTGTTCGGATAGGCCAGATAAATGATGGCCGGCTGGTGCGTGTCGATGGCGGCCAGCATGGCAGGCATATCCAGCTCGAAGTCGGCTGTCAGCGGCACGCCGACGAATTCCAGGCCTTGCAACTGGGCGCTCATGGCGTACATCACAAAGCCGGGTAACGGAGCCAGCACCTTGGCGCCCGGCTGGTCGCAGACGATAGACAGCAGGGAAATCAGCTCATCCGAGCCGTTACCCAGCAACAGGCCGTAGCCCTCGGGCAGGCCGGTGTAGGCAGCCAGCACCTGGCGCAGATAGTCCACCCGACCATCGGGGTAGCGGTTCAGCGCGACAGCGCCCAGGCGCTCGCCGAGTTCGGCCTGCAGGGCGGGCGACAGGCGGTGCGGGTTCTCCATGGCGTCGAGCTTGACCATGCCGGAGGCGTCTTGCACCAGGTAGGAATGCATGGCCCGGATGTCGGGGCGAATGGTATTCAAAGGGTTTCTCATGCGGCTCTCTTGGCGTAACGCTGCGCCAATACTGCGCAAACCATCAACTGGATCTGGTGGAACAACATCAAAGGCAGCAGCATCACGCCCACGGTGTGTGCGGCAAACAGCACCTTGGCCATGGGCACACCGCTGGCCAGGCTTTTCTTGGAGCCGCAGAACACGATCGTCACCTCGTCTTCGGTGCTGAAGCCCAGCATGCGGCTGGACCATGTGGTCATGGACAGGGACAGCGACAGCAGCAGGCAGCAGGCGGCCACCAGGCCCAGCAGGATGGGCAAAGGCACCTGCTTCCACAGGCCCTCGATCACGGCCGCGCTGAAGGCGGTATAGACCACCAGCAGGATGGAGCCCTGGTCGACAAACTTCAGCCCGGCAGCGTGCTTTTTCACAAAACCGCCTACCCAGGGCTGCAGCAGTTGCCCGGCCACAAAAGGCAGCATCAGCTGCAACATGATGCGGCCCACGGCCTCCAGCTCACCCGAACCCGACACCCCGCCCGGCACCACCAGCCAGCCGACCAGCAGCGGCGTGATGAACACCCCTATCAGGCTGGACGCCGAGGCGCTGCAGACGGCCGCCGACACATTGCCGCGCGCCATGGCGGTAAAGGCAATGGCGGACTGCACTGTGGCCGGCAAGGTGCATAAAAACAGCATACCCACCGCCAGGTCCGGCGTCAGCATGGTGGAGAAGGCCGGCTTGAGCAGCAGGCCCAATACCGGGAGCAGCGCAAATGTGCAGGTCAGCACCAGTAAATGCAGGCGCCAATGGCTCAGCCCGGCAACGACGGCGGCGCGCGACAGCTTGGCACCGTGCAGAAAGAACAGCAGCGCAATGGCCGCAGTCGTCAACATCTCGAATCCCTGGGCCACCGCGCCTTGAGCCGGCCAGAGGCTGGCCAGTGTCACGGTCGCAAGCAGGCACAAGGTGAAGTTATCGGGGAGAAAGCGCGGGCGTTTCATGGTACGGGGATGGCGACTCGCCATGCCGCTACGCATTTTGTAGCTACAAGCGATGGAAGGATATGCGGTGGCTGGGCATTTTATGTCGATGCCCAAAAGTCCATGGTTTGTCGGATGTTTTTCAGTGAGGTGCTACTTGCATGGCAATTGCTTGCAATCACTGGATATTTTGATTTTCTTTAAAAATGGGATATATTCCCATTTAACAAAACCACCCATACCAACATGCTCTTCACCACCCCGGAGCCCGGCCAGGCCAGCATGTACACGGCGGCGACCAATGCAGCGCCCACACCGCCTATGGTGGTATTAACGGCCACGGAATCCGCCGGCCCGTCCTCCCTGTTGAACATTCTGGACAACCGGGCACTGCAGCGCTGGGACATCACAGAGGGCCGTATAGGCATTCCCGTCACGCTGGCAATGCAGCTGATCGACCTGGACAACCACGGCACGGCCATCAGCGGCGCGGAGGTGTATTTGCGCCACGGCAGCAGTGACGACGCGGCCAAAGCCACCAGCGCGCTGCACGGCGTGCAGTGCACCACGGCGGCCGGCAAGGTCACATTCAAAACCTTGTACCCGGGCAGCAACCCGACGCAACAGCAATTGCACATGCAGGTACTGCTGCCAAATACCGTGCCTTCGTCGCGCACGCTGACTTCGGCCAGCACCCAGCTGCACTTTCCTCCGGCAGCCGGTGAGGCCACGCAGATCCAGCTCCTGGCACCAGCTAGCGAAACCCTGAGCATGAGCGGCGATGCCCATGCCGGCTTCTTCGCCAGCATCGTGATTGGCATCACCAGTACCGAGACTTAACGCAAATCCGCTGTCGCCACAAAGCTGCCGCTGGCCGCACTCTGCTCGCCCCGGCCCAGCATGGCCATGACCTGGAACACCTGGCGGGGCGTCACAGGCGCACTGCCGGTGGCGCCGCTCAGGTAGTCGCGCAAACCGGCGTAGTACAGCAGGTAGTTGCCTGCCACGTCGGGTGTGGTCTCGCCTACCTCTTCGCCGTCCAAATGGCGCGTCAGTTGGCCGGGAAGGCGGTCAAAGCCCCAGTCACCCAGCAACTCCAGCTGGGGGCGGCCACCGGCCTTCAGCGCATCCTCCTGCGGGTCCAGGCCGAACTTGGTAAATGAGCCGCCGGTGCCATGCACGGCAAAACGCGGCCCGGGCGTGGTGACGCAGGAGCTGGCGTGCAGCACCACGCGCAGGCCGGGGTGCACAGACTCGTAGCGCAACTGGGCATGGAAGTAGTCGTTCGTCTCGGTGTGCTCGCGCTGGCGCGCCACATCCAACGAGATATCGTCGGGCACGCCGAACAACTGCAACGCCTGATCCACCAGGTGCGCACCCAGGTCCAGCCAAAGGTCGGAGCCGGGAATGTTCTGCTCGCGCCATTTGCCAGGCACTACATGGCGGAAGCGGTCAAAGTGCGATTCGAAATGCGTGATCCGCCCCAGCTGGCCGCCGGCCAACACCTGCTGCAGCAGCAGGAAGTCGCCGTCAAAGCGCCGGTTCTGGTAGACCGTCAGCACGCGCTGCTGCTGCGCCGCCACGGCCAGCAGGTCCTCGGTTTCCGCCAGGGTCACGGTGCAGGGCTTGTCCACCACCACATGCTTGCCCGCCAGCAACGCAGCGCGCGCCAGCGGGTGGTGGCTGGTGTTACTGGTGGCGATGACAACCAGATCAATGTCCGGGTCGGCAAACGCCGCCTCGGGCGTGGGCACCACCTTGACGCCCGGCCAGTCGGCCAGCACCTGCTCGGGCCGGCTGGAACAGATGCAGGCCAGCTCCAGCCCCGGCACGCCGGCAATCAGCGGTGCATGGAAAACCTTGCCGGCCAGGCCATAGCCAATAACGGCCGCGCGGATGGGGCCGGACAAAGGAGTGAAAAGTGCTTGGGTCATAGGTCTCCGTTTCTATAAGTAGTTCAAGGGCTGGGCGGGCGATAACCCAGCCGGGTTCCGGGCAACAAACCACCTTTGGCCGAGTAGACCACCGGGCAGTTGGCCACAATCCGCAAAGGGGTGAGCGTGACATCGCCACGCTCCACCGCATCCAATATCTGCTCTTCCGAGCGCAGCTCGCGGTGCGTGCGCCCGGCCTGCCAGGCCACGGCATGCAAATGCCAGAGCGGCGAGTACGACTTGTCGGTACTGGCATAGCCCACCGGATCGGGCATGGACGGCAGCACATTGCGCTGGCTACCGTCAGGGAACACGTAGATGCGCTCCACTAGCGAGGGCTGGCCGGGCTTCAAGGCCAGGGCCAGCCCGGGCACGAAATTCATATCCTTGGCCCGGGCCATGGCGGCATCCGACACATCGGTGCTGATGTACTGCACCAGGCCGCCCTCGTACCAGGCACTCACCAGAGGCAGGGTCACCTCGGTGGCCAGCGCCGGTGCCGCAGGGGCAAGGGGCGCAACAGGCGAGGTGGCACATCCAGCCAGCAGGGAAGCGAGCAGCACGGCAGACACGAGGGATGGACGAAGGGACGCAATAGGCATGGTGGGCGCCATCATAGAGCGGGCCAGCATCCGCTGCCGACCGGCAGCACTACGTCAGCGGGCATGTAAGACAAAGCCGCGAGCTACTGCACCACCTTGCCAAAACTCTTAATATGAAGCTTGCGCCCCTGGGGCAAAGCACAGCTGTATCCATCCCACGAAGTGAGGTCTCACCATGTCGATCCCCCAAAACATCGCCCGCCTGGCCATCGCCAGCGCCACACTCCTTGGTGGCAGCTTGCTGCTGGCATCTGCAGCCACGGGTACGACCGTCGCCACCCATGCCAGTACGGCAGACACCCAGTTGGTGGCCAGCTTCAGCATCTTCGCCGGCTCGCCGGAAAACGCCCAATCGCTGGTGTCTGGTTTGCGCACCGGTAACCTCATCACCCTGGAGCCCAGCCCGAGCGGCCCCAACGCCATGGCGCCGTCAGCCAGCCTTACCCCGGCGACCGGCAAGCTGGGCTACGGCAATGTCCGTATCGCCCTGTCGCTCGCCAAGGCACAGCTGGCCAAGGACGGCATTAGCAACCCCACGCCCCTGCAGCTGTCCACCGCGCTGAACGGCGTGCTGACGCAAAGAGCCGACGGCATGGGCTGGGGCAATATCGCCCACAGCATGGGGACGACGCTGGGCTCGGTAATGGGCAACTCGCATGCCAACAAGAGTGGCCAACACGCCAGCCTCCATGCCAAGGCCAAGACCGAGGACATCGGGCTGGACAATGGCGCAGGCCAAGGGTCTGGCTCAGGCAAGAGCGGTAACGCGGGTGGACATGGCAACGCCGGCGGCAATGGAAACGGAGGCAATGGAGGCAACGGCGGCGGAAAGAAATAAAACAGCTGCGTATCTGCAACCTACCGGCTTCACACGCCCTGGTTACGCATCCAATCGGCGGTCTGGAAAAAGCTGTCGCGCAGGCGGGCGCGCAAGGCCTCGTCCACACCCGTCTCGCCCATGGCCTGGTCCATGCAGGCCAGCCACTGGTCGCGCTCCAGGATGCCGATCTTGAACGGCATGTGCCGCGCGCGCAGCCGCGGGTGGCCAAACTGCTCGGTGTAATACTGCGGCCCGCCCAGCCAGCCGCACAAGAACATAAACAGCCGCTGCCGCGCGTTGTACAGGGTGGCGCCGTGCGAGGCCCGCAACGCGGCATAGCCGGGCTCCAGGTCCATCAGGTCATAGAAGCGCTCGGTCAGCGCTTTAACCCGCTCTTCGCCGCCAATCCATTCGAACGGGGTGGCGGCAGGTGGCTTTTCTTGGATTTGCATGGACTCAGAACAAAAAAGGGCCGCAGCGCAGATAAACCGTGCGCTGGCAGCTATTAAAAATGCAGCATAGCGCCACTGTGCGGGGCCAAGCCATGGCGGGTATTTTCGACCACCCGGGCTATTGCATCGATGTTTTAAAAAAACTATCGACTACATACATTTGATTGACTTAACAGATAACCAGGCTCTCCCTACCATTTCAACCTAGACATCCCCTCACCACCCCACAGGAGAAAGCACCATGAAAGAGTTGAAAACCACCGCCGGAATTTTGATCAACACCTCGGGCCTGGTGATTCTGTTGTCCAACCTCGCACTGTGGCACGCGGGCTGAAGCCCGGCGCAGCCGAGATATCTTGGCTGCCTTTTTCTGCATGTATGAAATAGGGCACTAGCGCAATTGCCACCTGTGCCAGGCGCTATCAGCAGCATAGCAATCAGGTGACTGAAAAGGCACGGCTATCATCCAGGGCCGCCCTACTCTCACGCCACCCATGGACTTTCTTGCGCCACTGACCCAGCCTCTTTTCTCCCTCGCCGGCATGCCCATGTCCTTTGGCGATATCTTGGGGTTCATCACGGGCGTGCTGTGCGTATGGCTGACGGCGCGGGCGCATATCTGGAACTTCCCGGTGGGGATTCTCAGCAGCGCCATCCTCGGCCTGGTGTTCTTGCAGCAACGCCTGTTTGCCGACGCCTCGCTACAAGTCGTGTTCATCGTGCTGTCGGCACAAGGTTGGTGGCAATGGCTGCGCCCCCAGCACACATCGCACGCCCCCCAGTTTGTCGGCACCAGCCTGCGCGAGCAGTTGCTGCTGCTGGCGGTAGCAGCCGCCACGACGTTGCTTTTGTGGCAGGTGCTGTTGTGGCTCAAGGGCGCGGCACCGCCCATTGACGCGCTGATCACCGCGCTCAGCCTGTGCGCGCAGTGGCAGTTGAATCGGCGCCAAACCTCCAGCTGGGCCTGGTGGATTGCGGTGGACCTGATCTCCATCCCGCTGTATTGGAGCCGCGAGCTGCCGCTGATCTCGGGCCTGTCCGTGGTGTTCTTGCTGATCTGCCTGCGCGGCTGGTGGAACTGGCGCGGCCAGACCCCTCGCCTGGCGACCACCAAGGCCTACGCATGAGCCGCATGGACTACCAACACGGCCTGGTGATAGGCAAGTTCTACCCGCCGCACCTGGGCCACGTGTACCTCATACGTACGGCAGCGGCGCACTGCCAACACGTCACCGTGGGCGTTCTGGGCTCCAGCGTGGAGTCGATCAGCATCGCCCAGCGCGTAAGCTGGCTGCGCGATACCTTTGCAGACGCACCCCATGTGCGCATCGTCGGCGCGCTGGACGATGTACCGGTGGACTACACCAGTCCGGCCATCTGGGCGGCCCACGTGGCCATCATGCGCCGGGCCGTGCAGGAGGCGGACCGCACATTCGGCAGCGGAGCAACACCTGCCGTGCCGGTGGACGCAGTATTCACCTCCGAGCGTTATGGCGACGAGCTGGCACGGCAGTTCAGCGGTGCCCAAGCCTGCGCCCATATTTGCCTGGACCAGGCCCGCGCGCTCTACCCCGTCTCGGGCACCGCCGCACGCGCCGACCCAGCCGCACAGTGGGACATGCTGCCGCCCGCCGTGCAGGCCGGGCTGGCCCTGCGCGTGGTGGTCTTGGGGGCCGAATCCACCGGCACCACCACCTTGTCACAAGACCTGGCCGCCAGCCTGCGCCAGCGCGGCGGCGTGTGGGCGCGCACGGCCTGGGTAGCCGAGTACGGCCGCGAATACAGCGTGAACCTGTTGGCCCTGGCACGGGCACGCAATCCATCGGCCGGTGTGGCCGACATCGCCTGGCAGTCCAGCGACTTCAGCCACGTCGCAGCCGAGCAGTGCCACCGGGAAGAACAGGCCGCCCGCCATGGCAGCCCGGTGCTGGTGTGCGACACCGACGCCTTCGCCACCCGCCTGTGGCACAAGCGTTACATGGGCCGGCCCAGCACCAGCGTGGCGGCCATCGCCCAGGCCATGCCGCCGCGCGCCGTGTACCTGCTGACCAGCGACGCCGGCGTGACCTTTGAAGACGACGGCCTGCGCGACGGCGCCCACCTGCGCCAGTGGATGACCGGCCGCTTCCGCAGTATGCTGGCCGAGCAAAGCGTGCCCTGGGTAGAGCTCACCGGCTCCAGCGCCGAACGCTGCCGCCATGCACTGGACGTGGTGGACACCTGCCTAGCCAAAGCCTGGCAGTTTGCCGCGCCGCTGTAGATTTGTAAGAAATCAGGCGCTGGCGCAGGTAGCACCTGCGCTAGCAGCTACTAAAGATATAGCAACTACGCCGCCGCCCGGCGCAGCGTCTCCACCACCGGCCGACGCAGCACTTCGCGCAGGCCCCACCAGCCAGCCGCCAATGCCAGCACGGCACCGGCCAGCGCGCCGAACAAGGGCACCCACAGCGAGCCGCTCCAGGCGAAGTCGAACACGTAGCGGCTCAGGGCCCAGCCCACGGCCACGGCGACCAGGCTGGCCAGGAAGCCGGCCAGCAGGCCCACGCCGGCCAGCTCGGCCCGCTGCACCTGGCGCAGCAGGCTGCTAGGCGCACCCAGCGCGCGCATGATGGCGAACTCGCGGGCGCGCTCCTCGCGGGTGGCGGTGATGGCGGCAAACAGCACCACCAGGCCGGCGGCCAGGGTGAAGCCGAACAGGAACTCCACCGCACGCACCACCTGGTCCAGCACGCGCTGCAGCTGGCCCAGCGTGATACTCAGGTCCACCGCCGTGATATTGGGAAACTGGCGCACCAGCTGGTTGTCAAAACCCTTGGCTGTAGGCGCCTTGAAGGCCGCGAGGTAGGTGACGGGGATGTCTGGCGGCATCTGCGCCAGCGGGTAGATCACGAAGAAGTTGGCGCGCATGGAGCCCCAGTCCACCTTGCGCAGCGAGGTGATCTTGGCCTCGCTGGGCTGGCCGCCAATGTCGAAGCGCAGGGTGTCGCCCAGGTGCAGGCCCAGGGTCTTGGCAATGCCCTCCTCCACGCTGATGGCGCCGGCTTCCTGGTCTGCCCAGTTGCCGGCAGCCAGGGGGTTATGGGCTGGCCGTTCAGCCGTGTTGGACAGGTTGAATTCACGGTCCACCAGGCGCTTGGCGCGGTCTTCCACGTAGTCGTCCGGGCTGACGGGCTTGCCGTTAATGGCCACCAGGCGGCCACGGAACATGGGGAACCAGTCGTAATCCTTCACCCCGGCATCATTCAGGTTCTTGCGGAAATCGGCAGCCTGGTCGGGCATGATGTTGATGACGAAGCGATTCGGCGCATCGGGCGGCGTGGCCTTGCGCCAGCTCTGGATCAGGTCGGTGCGCAGCAGCACCAGCAGCACCAGGGCCAGCAGGCCCACGGCCAGCGCGCTGACCTGCACCACGGCATAGGCCGGGCGGGCCGACACCTGCCGCGTGGCCAGCACCAGCCAGCGCGGCGCGGTGGCCTCGTTCACACTGCGGCGCAGCAGCTTCACCGCCACCCAGCCCAGGCCGGCAAACACCAGCACCGCGCCGGCGAAACCGCCCACGGCGATCAGGCCCAGAGTGATGTCGCTGCTGGCCGCCAGCAGCAGCGCGGCAAAGCCCAGCACACCCAGGCCCAGCACGCCCACGGAAGCCGGCTTGAGCCCGCCCACATCGCGACGTATTACCCGCAGCGGCGGCACCGAGGCCAGCTGTAGCACTGGTGGCAGGCCAAAGGCGAACAGCAGGGTCATGCCCATACCCAGCCCCAAGGCCGCGGGCCACCAGGTGGCAGCGGGCAGACTGGCATCCACCAGGCCGCTCAGCAACAACACGAACAGGTAGTGCACACCAAAGCCAATGGCCACGCCCAGCAGGCTGGCAAAAAGGCCCACCAGCGCGAACTCGAAGGCATAGCTCAGCGCAATGGTGCGCTGGCTCTGGCCCAGCACGCGCAGCATGGCACAGTCGTCCAGGTGGTTGGCGGCAAAGCCGCGCGCAGCCAGGGCCACGGCCACTGCGCTGAGCAGGGCCGAAAGCAGGGCCACCAGGTTGAGGAATTTATTCGCGCGGTCCAGCGTCTGGCGCATCTCGGGCCGGCCGGTTTCCAGCGACTCGATACGCACGCCGTGGATGTCCGGCTTCTTGACCTCGGCCGTGGCCCAGTCCACATAGCGCTGCACGGCCGAGTCCGGTCCGGCCACGGCAAAACGGTAGGTGATGCGGCTAGCAGGCTGGACCAGGCCGGTAGCGGCCAGGTCGGCCTCGTTCAGCATCACGCGCGGTGAAAACGACATGAAGCCGCTGCCCCGGTCGGGCTCGATGGCGATGGTCTTGGTGACACGCAGGCGGGCGTCACCCAGCAGCAGGCTGTCGCCCAGCTTCAGCTCCAGCGCCTCCAGCAGGGACGCATCCACCCAGGCCGTGCCCGGCGCCGGGATCTCGCGCGTGGTGTGCAGGGGGCCATCGGCGCTGTCCGCCACCGTCAGGCTGCCGCGCAGCGGGTAGCCGGCGGCCACGGATTTGAGCGCCACCAGCTTGCTGGCGCCGCCCTGCGCGTCCTCGGCCCGGGCCATCGTGGCCAGGGTCAGGGTGCCTACGGACTGCAGGCCCTGGGCCTGCGCCTGGGCCAGAAAGCTAGCCGGCATGGTGTTGTCACTGACCACCACCGCGTCACCACCCAGCAGCTGGCGCGCATCGCGCTGCAAGCCGCCCTGCAAGCGGTCGGCAAAAAAGCCCACGGCGCTGAGTGCGGCTACAGCCAAGGTCACGGCCACGATCAACAGGCGAAGTTCACCCGAGCGCAGATCGCGCCACAGCGTACGCCAGCCTAAAGCGATAAAGGGGGATTTCAACGGAGAGCTCCTAAACAATGCGCCATTATTCACGCGGGCCCTGACCCACGCAGCGCCAAGGGCTCTACGCCACCGCACCGGACATGGCCTCAGCATTGGCACATAGGTGACATGTAGAGCGGGATAACCCGCTGAAAAAGCAACGAACGTTCGTTCTAAATTGCATGGACTGCAAACAACTTCCAGGCGTCTATTGCAGTGCTCACACCAACTAGAAAGAGACTATCCATGCATTTTTCAACCAAGACTCCGATAGCGCTGGCGCTCTGCGCCCTCCTCCTCAGCCCCTCTCTATGCGCAGCCGACACCTATACCCAGACCACCTACCCGGTGGTGCTGGTGCACGGTATATTGAATTTCAATGCCAGCGACAGCAACACCTTCTGGTACGGCATACCCGCATCGCTGCGCAGCAGCGGCGCCACGGTATACGTTACCCAGCAATCGGCGGTGAATTCTGCGGTCACACGGGGCGAGCAGTTGATATCGCAGCTCAAAGCCCTGCAAGCTACCTACGGCTATACCAAGTTCAATCTGGTCGGCCACAGCCAGGGCGGGCTGGTGGCCCGCTATGTGGCTTCGGTCGCGCCAGAGCTGGTGGCATCGGTCACCACCGCTGGCACGCCACACCAGGGATCGGATGTGGCTACCGCAGTGAACTCGACCAATAGCGTCACCAAGACCGCCATTGCCGCGGTGGTCACTGCGCTGGCCAAGTTTGTGGCCTGGATCAACGGCGACAGTAACCTGCCGCAAAACGCAATGGCCATGCTGGGTTCGCTGACCAGCAGCGGTGCCGCCACCTTCAACGCAAGCTACCCGGAAGGAGCCCCCACCACCAGCTGCGGCAGCGGCAGTGCCAAGGTCAATGGCATTTACTACTACTCGATGGGCGGCACTTCATCTTTCACCAACGCGCTGGACTATGTGGATTACGCGCTGGCGTTGACCTCGGCTTTCTTCAATGGCGGCGCCAACGATGGCGTGGTGGGCCGTTGCTCCAACCACTGGGGCACTGTGCTCAAAGACAACTACGCCTGGAACCACCTTGACCTGGTAAACCAGAGCTATGGTCTGCGCGGCCTGTTCTCGCCCGATCCGAAGGCCTTCTACCGCAGCCAGGCCAACCGTTTACAAGGTCTCGGGCTTTGAATCGAGGGCGCTGGCTCTGGCTGGTCGCCGGGCTGGTGGTTGCGGCTCTGTTGGCGCTACTGTGGCAACCCGCCAATACCTCTAAAACCCACCAAGCCGTAGAGCTAACACCCTGGGCCAGCCACCCGGCCGCGCGTCCCGTCCCGGAGGCCGAAACCACCACTTCAACCGAGCGCTCCACCGCTGAATTCGTCACCTGGCTGGCGGAGGAAAGCTCGCTGCGCGGCGCCCAGCTGGACGGCGACTGGGGGCTAGACGCCCAGGGCAAGCTGCACCCGACCCTGGCGCTCAGACGGCGCTTCGACCAATTGCTGACCCTGCTGGGCGAAACCACGCTGGAACAGCTGCGACAGTACATCGAAGCCACGGTACGCGCCCAAGCCGGACCACAGGCCGCCGCCGAGGTGTTGGACATCTGGCGGCGCTATGTACAGTTGGTGGGCACCCCATTCCAACAGGTGGTGGACCCACGGGACTGGCGCACTTGGCAGGCGGCCCTGACCGAGCAGCACCGCATACGCTATGCGTTACTGGGACCAGCGTGGGCCGACGCCTTCTACCGCGACGAGGAGCAGCAACTGGCGCAACAGATCCAAGTCGCACAGTCCAACAACAGTACCACCCCTGTCACCGAACCGCCGCTGATCCGCCGCGCGGAGCTAACCCCTCAGCAAAGCCAGAACCTGCAAGCCGCCGAGGCCGAATGGGACCGCTGGAAAACCCGCGTCAACGAAGCCAAGCAGGCCGTCGCCCAGATACAGCTGGCTCCCGAACTCTCGACACCGCAGCGCGAAGCCGCAGTCAACCGCTGGCTGGCCGAGCGTTTTGATGCCAAAGAACAGCGCCGGGTGCGCGCGCTGATAGAGGCCAACGAGGCACTGCCCTAGAGGCTGTTTGCAATTTATTTGAAACCCGAGTCCGTACCGCCGTGGACCGCAGGGAGTTATGCAGAGCGTCCCTAACGACCTCGCACACAAGCCAGCACCGCCAAGGCTGACACCGCAAACCCGGCCAACGCCAGCGGCGATAGATGCTCGCCCAACAGCGCAAAGCCGAGCAGCGCTGTCACGCCCGGAATCAAATAAAACAAACTGGCCACCTGTGCGGCTTGGCCCCGACGCACCATCACAAACAGCAGGCTGAACGCGCCAATCGAATTCACCAGCCCCAGCCACAGCACGGCAGCCACCAACTCGCCATGCCAGTGCACAGCAAAACCTTCGACAGGCCCTGCCAGCGCAGCGGCGGCGATGGTGGCCACGGCCATCTGCACACAGGCGCCACTGCGCAAGTCCATGTCGGCGCAAAAGCGCTTTTGGTATAGCGTGCCAGCCACCAGGCCCAGCAGCCCGAACAGGGTGACAGCCACCGCCGCCGCACTGGTACCGCCGCCCGGCGCCTTGCCGGCCACCACCAGCGCCACTCCCAGTACCCCACCGGCGAGCCCCAGCAGTTGCTGGCGACCCACCCGCTCACCCAGCCAAACATGCGCGCCCAGCGCCGTGGCCAGCGGCATCATGCCGATCAGCAAACCAGCTACCCCGGCCGGCAAGCCCAGCCGCAGTCCGCAGTACACACCCGAAAAATGCAACGCCTGCATCAGTAGACCGACCACGGCCAGATGCCCCCAGTCGCGTGCCCGCTGGGGCCAATGCGCGCGGCCCACCCAGGACACCAGTCCCAATACCAGGGCCGCCAGGCCAAACCGCAGCACCAACAGGGTGAACGGCCCTACATGCGGCAGCGCCAGCTTGCCGGCCACATAGCCCGTGCTCCACAGCAGGATGAAAGTCAGCGGCAGGCTCGCGTCGGCCAGCCCCTGCATGCGCGGTGCCAGGCCAGAGGTAGAAATCGTAGAGAAAGTGCTGGATACAGCCATGGTCAACTCCTTGCGGCGCCACAGAAAGGCCGCCCTGCTAATGTAGAAACTGGAGTCGCTGGACACAATCCACCACAATGGCGCATCAGAGTTTCCAAAAGTAGAACAACCATGGGCCGCTTGGAAGACCTTGCCACCTTTAGCCGCGTGATCGAAACGCGCAGCCTCTCGGGTGCCGCGCGCCGCCTGGGCAGCACCAAGTCGGCCGTCAGCAAACAGGTGAACCGCCTGGAAGCCCAGCTCGGCACCCGGCTGCTGCACCGCACCACCCGCAGCGTGAGCCCTACGGACGACGGCCACCGCGTCTACGAACGCGCGCAACGCATGCTGGAGGACGCCCAGGCGCTGGAAGCCGAAGTCGCTGGCGGGCAGGCGCTGCCCCAGGGCACGCTACGGCTGAGCACCTCCACAGCCTTTGGCAACCAGCAGTTGACGGCGCTGATGACGCAGTTCTGCGCGCGCTACCCGCAGTTGCGCGTGGTGGTAGGCCTGAACGACCGCTATGTGGACCTGGCCGAAGAAGGCTTCGACGTAGTGCTGCGCCTGACCGCCAGCCCCAGTCCCGGGCTGGTGGCACGGCGGCTCGCGCCCATCCTGTACCGGCTATGCGCTACACCGGCCTACCTGGAGCAGCACGGCACACCCACCACGCTGGAGGCGCTGGCCCAACACCGCTGCCTCACCTTCGGCTACCTGCATACGCCCACGCAATGGCGCTTTCGCCACACCACGCAAGGACACGAAGAGCTGGTGGACGTGCAATCGGCGCTGCGGTTTGAAAGCGGCCTCACCACCAATAGCAGCGAAGCTCTGCGCGTGGCGGCCCTGGCTGGCATGGGCTTGGCGGTACTTCCTACCTACGCCGCCGGTGCCGATCTTCGCGCCGGCCGCCTGGTCCACCTGCTGGAGGAGTGGCAACCCGTGGGCCGTCCGGCCGATGCCGACACGCTGTATGCCGTCTACCTACCCAGCCGCTTTCCCAGCCCCAAAGTGCGCGCGTTGATCGACTTTCTGCTGGAGATGCTGGGCGACGTGCCACCCTGGGACCGACCCGACCCGGCATGACGGCCTGCGGCACGGGCATACTGGCCGCTTTGCTTTTCTGGAAGCTCCCCATGTGGCAACCCAGCCCCCACTATCCCGACCCAGCCATCCAAACGCTGGACCCGCGCTTTGAACCCTACCGTCTGTATGCCGCCGCCGTGGAGCGCCTGGCCACCGGCATGCGCTGGGCCGAGGGGCCTGTGTGGTTCGGCGATGGGCGCTATCTTTTGTGGAGCGACATCCCGAACAACCGCGTCATGAAGTGGGAGGAGCAGACCGGCGCGGTCAGCGTGTTCCAGCAGCCGTCCCACTTTGCCAACGGCCATACCCGCGACCGCCAGGGCCGGCTGGTCCGCTGTGAACACGGTGGGCGCCGCGTGGTGCGCACCGAGTACGACGGCAGCACCACGGTGCTGGTGGACAGCTTCAATGGCAAGCCGCTGAATTCGCCCAATGACGTGGTGGTGAAGTCCGACGGCACGGTGTGGTTTACCGACCCGCCCTTCGGCATCCTCGGCCACTACGAGGGGCATGACGCCACACCCGAGCTGCCCACCTGCGTTTACCGTTTCGACCCAGCCACTGGCCTGTGCACGGTGGTGACGGATGCGGTGGCGCGCCCCAATGGACTGTGCTTTTCACCGGATGAGCGGCTGCTGTATGTGGTGGAGTCCGGTGCCTCGCCCCGGCGCATCCGGGTATTTGACCTGGCGGCCAATGGCAGCCAGTTGGTGAACGACCGCGTGTTCTTCACCTGCGAAGAGGGCGTCAGCCCCGACGGCTTTCGCTGCGATGTGGACGGCAATCTGTGGGCCGGCTGGGGTGGCGGCCCTGAACACGACGGCGTGATGGTGTTCGCCCCCGACGCTACACCAATAGGCCACATCGCCCTGCCCGAGCGCTGCGCCAACCTGTGTTTTGGTGGATTAAAGCGCAACCGCCTGTTTATGGCGGCCAGCCAGTCGGTCTACGCCCTGTATGTGAACACCCAGGGTGTGGCCGGCGGGTAATTTATAAGGAATATGCCTGTAGCGCAGATAAAACCTGCGCCAGTAGCTATGGTATCAATAGCAATTCAATTCAGGCTTCAGCGCCATCGGCCAGCTTGACTTTCACCTGGGTCAACAGTGAAATGCGCTGCTGGCCCGGTTTGCCTGGTCACGTGCCGGCAGCGCAATGTTCAACGGCCAGGTGCTATTTGGAGACACCACAATGGCCGCAACAGCCCCCTCGCAGACGATCCACCCCAGCCTTGCATCCCTGTTCGACAACCGCAGCCAGACCGATCTGGCGCTGATCGGCAGCGCCTACCTGGCGGGGCTGAAAACCGGGCTGGAACAGGCCGGCAGCCGCACCGGCGATGACCGCAGCGAGCCGGCCACGCCGACCTGCATCCACAAGATTCCGCTGTTGCCGGTAGCCATAGATGGCAAACGGGCCGCGGCAGAATCGGTGAAAGACTTCGACGGCAAACCGCTGATCTACCTGCTGGACGAAGCCGCCCGCGACGGCGAGCTGCTGCGGGTGTTCTCGCAGACCGGCAAAGCCATGCGCCACCTGGAAGACAACCCTGGCAACCCCAAACCGGCGAAGAAATCCAAGGCGCCACCGGTAACGCTGGACACGTCCTCATCTCCGCAACAGATCGCCAATGCCATCGGCGGCGCGGTGTTCCTGTGGGAGAACATCAACTTCTCGGGTTGGCTATGGCGCTTTGGCGCAGGCACCACCAGCAGCCCCGGCGGACGCCAGGCGGGCAATGGCAATATCAGCGACTTTCGTACCGCGGTGTTTTTGCAGAACATCAACGACAAAGTGTCTTCGGTGTCGAACCAGAGCGAGGTCTGGGCCAATCTGCGGCCGCAGCGCTCGTTTGTAGTGCTGCACCAGCACATCAACTTCGCGGGAGCCCAGCTGTGGGTGCCGGAGCGGCAAGGTTTCAGCGACCTGCGCCAGTTCGGCTGGAACGACGTGGCCTCGTCGCTCTCCTACGCGCTGACGCCGAACTAAGCCGGCTCAGGCCGGCACGTAGCGCACTGCGCGGGGGTCGCGGCACAGGCCCCAAAGCTGCAGGCCGGCGGTTTCGGCGATCTGGATGGCCAGCGCCGTGGGAGCCGAGATGGTGGCCAGCGCCGCCACATTCAGGCGCGCGCATTTACGCACCAGCTCGTAGCTGGCCCGGCTGGACATCAACACAAAGCCTGGCTCGCCCAGGCGCCCGGCGCGTGCCAGTTGGCCCAGCAGCTTGTCCAGCGCGTTGTGCCGGCCCACGTCTTCCAGCACATCGGTCAGCACGCCTTCAGGTGTGGCCCAGCCTGCCGCGTGCAAGGAGCCGCAGGCAAGGTTCAGCACCTGCAGGGGCGGCATGGCTTGCAGCGCCTGCAGCACGGTTGTAGCCTGCAACTGAGCGGCCCAGGCCTGTGGCGGCATGGGCCTGGGCTCCAGGTCCAGCGCGGCCAGGCTGTCGATACCACAGGTTCCGCAACCGGTGCGACCGGCCAGGCTGCGGCGGCGTTCCTTCAGGCGCTGGAAGCAGCGGGAGGACACATCCAGCTGCACTTCACAGGCGTCGGCACCGGCCTGCACCTCGATGCCATAGCAGTCGGCCACGCTGTCCAGAATGCCTTCGCTCAGCGCAAAGCCGAGTGCAAACGCTTCCAGATCTTGCGGCGTGGCCATCATCACCGCGTGCGAGATGCCATTGAACACCAGGGCCACGGGTACTTCGGCAGCCACCTGGTCGGCCTGCTCCAGGTCGGCAGGAAAGCGCCGTACGGCCACGGACACCAGGGGTGGTGGCAGCTCAGCCATGCAAGGCCTCCACACAAAAGCGCCGGCCAGCCTCGGTCAGCCCGGCCATCCAGCGTTCATCTTCCAGGCGCAGCGTGACCCAGCCCGGGCCGGGCTGGCCGCCCAGGCTGGCCTCGCCCATCAGCGTGAGCGCACGCATCAGCACGCTGGCACCCAGGCCCAGGCGCTTGCCCAGGCGGGGCAGGGAAATGGGCTCAGGCTCGGGCAGCAAAGCCAGCAGAATGGCCTGGTGCAGCGCGTCCACGGATTCAGACCGCAGCCGCGTGAGGTATGGCGGGCTGGCCCAGCTTTTGAGCCGCAGGCGCAGCCGGTTTCTGGTGCGGCAGCATCAGCACCGGAATGCACTTGGAGGTGGGCGTACCGGCATTCGCCGCCACAGAAGATAGCGGCACCAGCGGATTTGTCTCGGGATAGTAGGCCGCCACGCAGCCGCGTGGGATGTTGTAGGCCACCAGCTTGAAGCCATCGGCCCGGCGTTCCTGGCCGTCATCCCAGACGGTGTGGAAGTCGATCCAGTCGCCGTCTTTCATACCCAGCGCGCGGATGTCATCTACGTTGGCAAACACCACGCGGCGTTGGCCGTAAACGCCACGGTAGCGGTCGTCCGCGCCATAGATGGTGGTGTTGTACTGGTCGTGCGAACGGGTGGTCATCAGCGCGAACACGATGGCGTCGCCCTTGCGCTCGCGGGCGCGTTGCAGCGGCGTGCCGGTGGGCACGGCATGGGTTTTGAACACGGCCTTTTTGGAGGCGGTGTTCCAGACCCGCTCGCTGGCCGTATTGCGCAGCCGGAAGCCCCCGGGCACCTGGATGCGCTGGTTGAAGTCCTTGAAGTCGGGGAACACAGCCTCGATCTTG
Organism: Rhodoferax sp. GW821-FHT02C08; assembly: GCF_059421805.1. Lineage (NCBI taxonomy): Bacteria > Pseudomonadati > Pseudomonadota > Betaproteobacteria > Burkholderiales > Comamonadaceae > Rhodoferax > Rhodoferax sp. GW821-FHT02C08. The sequence continues at coordinate 217,375 of NZ_JBWKVR010000001.1, read as the reverse complement.
TCGCGGATACGGCTGTAATCTTCCAGCAGCCACAGCCAGGGTGTCTTGCTACGCCCAGCCAGAGTCGTGGCGGCCAGCCGGGCCACGATGGCCGGCTCGGACAGCAAATGTGCAGACGCGGGCGGGTTGATGCCCATGGAGATATGCACCATGCTCATCGAGTCTTCCACCGTCACGCCCTGCGCGCCGCCGGCCTGCATGTCGATCTCGGTACGGCCCAGGCAGGGCAGGATCAGCGCGGCCTTGCCATGCACGATGTGGCTGCGGTTCAGCTTGGTGGTGACATGCACCGTCAAGTCACACTTGCGCAGCGCCTTCCAGGTCTGCACGGTGTCGGGCGTGGCCGTGGCGAAATTGCCGCCAAGCGCAAAAAACACCTTGCCCTTGCCGTCCAGCATGGCCTGGATGGATTCCACCGTATCAAAGCCATGTTCACGCGGTGGTGTGAAACCAAAGACCTTCTGCAGATTGTCCAGCAGGGCCACGGGTGGCTTCTCCCAGATGCCCATGGTGCGATCGCCCTGCACATTGCTGTGGCCGCGCACTGGGCATAGGCCCGCGCCAGGGCGGCCGATGTTGCCGCGCATGAGCAGCAGGTTGGTGATCATCTGGATGGTGGCCACCGAGTTCTGGTGCTGGGTGATGCCCATGCCCCAGCAGGCGATCACGCTCTTGGCCTGGCGATACACCTCGGCCGCAGCGCGGATGTGCTCTGCGCCCAGGCCGCATTCGGACTCCAGCAGCGCCCAGGACTCGGCGCGCAGATCGGCCAGCAGGGACTCGAAGCCGGTGGTGTGCTCGGCAATAAAGGCATGGTCCAGCACATCCTCACCTGCATCCTGCAGTTCCACCAGGTGCTTCATCATGCCTTTGACAAAGGCGAAGTCGCCGCCTATGCGCAGCTGGAAGTAATGGGTGCTGATGGGCGTGTCGCCCAGGGTGGCCATTTGCAGCTTGTCCTGCGGGTCGGCAAAGCGCTCCAGGCCGCGCTCGCGCAGCGGGTTCAGGCTGACGATGCGCGCACCTCGCTTGGCGGCGTGGCGCAGTTCGCCCAGCATGCGCGGATGGTTGGTGCCGGGGTTCTGGCCGAAGATGAAGATGGCATCGGCTTGTTCAAAGTCGTCCAGCGTAACCGTGCCCTTGCCTATGCCCACGCTTTCACGCATGCCGCTGCCACTAGGCTCGTGGCACATGTTCGAGCAGTCGGGGAAGTTGTTGGTGCCGTACTCGCGTACGAACAGCTGGTACAAAAAGGCAGCTTCGTTGCTGGCCCGGCCCGATGTATAGAAGATGGCCTGGTTCGGGTCAGGCAAGGCATTCAGGTGCCGGGCGATCAGCGCAAAAGCGTCGTCCCAGGCGATAGGCTTGTATTTGTCGTCGGCCGGATCAAAAACCATGGGCTCGGTCAGCCGGCCCTGGTCTTCCAGATAGAAGTCGCTCTGGGTGGCGAGCTCGGTGACGGTGTGCTGCGCGAAGAAGTCTGCCGTCACGCGCCGGGCCGTGGCCTCGGCCGCCACGGCCTTGGCGCCGTTTTCACAAAATTCGAAAGTGGATGCGTGGTTGCGGTCCGGCCAGGCACAGCCCGGGCAGTCAAAACCGTCGGGCTGGTTGGCATGCAGCAAGGTCTTGGCGCCTTTCAGGGCCACGTCCTGGTAAACCAAGGCCTTGCCCACGCTCTTCAGCGCGCCCCAGCCGCCTGCGGGGCCGGTATAAAACTCAATTTTTTGTTCGCTCATGGGAGATTCTTTCGTCTCGTTTTATACGGCCTTGCGCCCTACCCTGGTAGCTAAGGGGTTTTAAAGCTGTTCACCGCCGCGCCCAACGCGGTGGCTTGCTCGCGCATTTTCATGGCCGCAGCGGCGGACTCTTCTACCAGCGCGGCATTTTGTTGTGTCATTTCGTCAATCTCGGCCACGCTGCGGTTGACATCGGCAATGCCGGCGCGCTGCTCGTTGCTGGCCAGCGCAATTTCATCGACATAGCCCACCACCTGCTGGATGGAACCGGTGATGTCGGTCATGGACCGCTGGGCTTTCTCCACCAGCTCCCCCCCGGTATCGGCGGTTTGCACCGATGCAGCAATCAGGTTGCGGATCTCCTTGGCGGCGGTGGCGGACCGCTGCGCCAGGCTGCGCACTTCCGAGGCCACCACCGCGAAGCCACGCCCCTGCTCGCCCGCACGGGCCGCCTCTACGGCCGCGTTCAGGGCCAGGATATTGGTCTGGAAGGCGATCCCGTCGATCAGGCCGATGATGTCGTTGATGCGGTGCGCGCTGGACTTGATCTGCCCCATGGTGTCCACCACCTGGCCCACAATACCGCCACTGGTCAACGCCAGTTGGGCCACGGAGCCGACCAGAGCGTTCACCTGGTTGGCCTTGTCGGCCGTTTGGCTCACCGTGGCGGTGAGTTCAACGATGGCCGAGGCGGCGGAGTTGATCTCGCTGGCCTGCTTTTCGGTACGCGATGCCAGGTCGTTGTTCCCATCGGCGATCTCGCTCGTGCCGCTGGCCACCATGGACGCCGCCTGGCGCACATTACCCACCAAGCCGGTCAGGCCGATGCTGATGCCGTTGATAGCTAGCAGCAACTTGCCCACATCGTCACGGTCGCGCACGTCCACCTGGTTGGTCAGATCGCCGCTAGCCAGCCGCAACGCGGCCTGGCGCCCCTGGTTCATGGGCTCGGTGACGTGGCGCTGTATCAAGAAATAGGTCAACCCCCACAGCATGGCCATGGAAAGCAACGTGAAACCGATGCTGAGCGGGTCCAACAATTTGTCGGTGGCCGCATGAAAGGCACAGGCCAACACCCCATAGGCCAGCGCCAGGGTGGTCGCCATGCGGGGCGCCACATGGACCGGCGCCATATCGCTCACATCCAGGCCCACGTACAAAATACCCACCACCTGGCCGGAGGCATCGCGCACCGGGTCGTAGCGGGTCATGCACTGCTTGCCAAAAATCGTGGCGTAGCCCACATAGGACTTACCGACCAGCGCCGCCCGGTAGGCCGGTTGGGAGCGGTCCAGCGGGGTGCCGATAGCACGCTCGCCGTCCTGCTTGCGCACGGAGGTCGTGATGCGGATGAAGTCTTCCCCCGTGCGCACAAAGATCGTGGCCCGCATACCGGTTCTTTGGGTAAAGCCGTCGGGCACGGAGAAATCCAGATTCAAAACCCGGTTTCCACAGCGCAGTACCGGCGTCTTCTTGCCCTGTACATCGATCTGCTGCGATGCGTCCACTACAAATCTCTCGGGCAACGTAGCCGCGAATGCCCTGGCTGCAGATTCGATACGCTGCTTCAATGTTTTGAATGGCTGCATTGCGTAAACCTCGTCTCGTCTGAAAAGTGAAAAAGCCTGCCAGGCGCTGTTTAACACAGCAACCGGCAGGCTTTGGGCAAAGTAGCTTCAGTGGAAGAACTTGGCTACGCTTTGCAGGGTGCGGTAAATACCCCAGATCAATGGCACGCCTACGGCCACCCACGCCAAAGCCACCAGCACCGGACTCACGGCATGGTCGTTGACCACGCCGCTGGAGCCGACTTCGGAGGCAGCAGCTTTTTCGTGCGCCAGGCGTTTTTCATGGGCCAGCTCTTCCGGCGTCATGAAATGCTTGTCGGCCACCGGCTTGACCAGCAGATTGCAAATCAAACCAATGACCAGCATACCGACCAGGATGTACATGGTCTGGTTGTAAACCTGCTCGCGGGGAATGCCCAAGCCCAGTTGGTATTCGCGCATGTAGTTCACGACCACTGGCCCCAGGATGCCCGCCGTAGCCCAGGCGGTCAGCAGGCGACCATGGATGGCCCCCACCATTTGCGTACCGAACAGGTCGGCCAGATAGGCTGGCACGGTGGCAAAGCCACCGCCGTACATGCTCAGAATGACGCAGAAGGCACCCACGAACAACACGATATTGCCGGCGGCCGCGCTGCCGGGTACGCTGAAATACATCACGCCGCCCAGCACGAAGAACACCACATAGGTCAGCTTGCGGCCCAACTTGTCGGACAGGCTGGCCCAGAAGAAGCGGCCACCGATGTTGAACAAGCTCAGCAGCGCGGTGAAGCCGGCCGCCACGGCAGCAATTGCCGCCAGCTGGGTTTTGTCCAGCTCGCCAAACTTCTGGCTCACGCCAATCAAAGTCCCGCCAAATACCTCTTGCAACATCGGCGACGCCATACCGATCACGCCAATGCCGGCGCTCACGTTCATGCACAGCACCATCCAGACCAGCCAGAACTGGGGAATGCCCCAGACCTTCTTCACGTGCACGTGGCGCTGGGTGATCATGGCGTTGTTGACCTGGGCGGGCGGCGGCGTCCAGCCTGCGGGTTTCCAGCCGGTTTCAGGCACGCGGTAGGTCAGGGCGCCGCCCATCATGAACACGAAATAGACCACGGCCATCACCACGAAGGTCTGGGCCACGCCTACGTTCGTGGGGGTGGCGAAATATTTCATCAGATCAGCGGCCAGTGGCGAACCGATCATGGCGCCACCACCAAAGCCCATGATGGCCATGCCGGTGGCCATGCCACGGCGGTCCGGGAACCACTTGATCAAGGTCGATACCGGCGAGATGTAGCCCAAACCCAGGCCCACGCCACCGATCACGCCCGAGCCCACAATCATGAGCCAGAACTGGTGCAGGTACACCCCAATTGCCGATAGCAGCATGCCGCCACACCAGCAAACGGCCGACACCACGCCCGCCTTGCGCGGACCTACGCGCTCCAGCCAGCCACCCCACAGCGCGGCCGACGAACCCAGCAGCACGAAGAACAAGGTATACATCCAGCCCAGGGTGGAAATCTTCCAGTCACAGTTGGTGGTAAACAGCTCTGCCCAAAAACCCACTTCGGGGCCGCACTTGATGGCCTCCTTGATGCCCAAAGCCTTGGACAAAGGCAGCCAAAACACCGAAAAGCCATAGGCCATGCCGATGCATAGATGGATCGCCAACGCAGCCGGCGGCACCAACCAACGGTTGAAACCGGGGCCCGCAATAATGCGTTCCTTGTCTAAAAATCCTGCCATTCAGTCCTCCATTGCAGAAAAAGCCCGAAGCGGGCCGCAACAGTCTACACAATCAGTTACACAAAGAACGAATAAGGCGGTACAAGAATCATTCCTATCTGAAGGGTTATTCAGGCGCCAGAAACAAAACCGCCCCCAAACGGGGGCGGCAAAATGAGCGGCAAAGCTCAGGTGTTCTTGGAGATCGTAATCGACGGGAACTTGGACGAAAAGTCCTTGTTCTTGCCGGCAATCGACACCGCGACCTGGCGGGCAATGCGCTTGTAAATCGCTGCAATTTCGCCTTCTGGATCAGCAACCACCGTAGGCTTGCCACCGTCTGCCTGTATGCGGATCTGCATGTTCAAGGGCAAGGCCCCCAGGTAGTCCATGCCGTTGTCGGCCGCCATCTTCTTGCCACCATCGGCGCCAAAAATATGCTCCTGGTGGCCGCAGTTGCTGCATACGTGGACAGCCATGTTTTCCACGATGCCCAAAATGGGCACACCGACTTTTTCAAACATCTTGATGCCCTTGCGCGCGTCCAGCAGCGCAATGTCCTGCGGCGTAGTGACGATGACCGCGCCGGTCATGGGCACGCGCTGGCTCAGCGTCAACTGGATGTCGCCAGTGCCAGGGGGCATGTCCACCACCAGGTAATCCAAGTCCTTCCAGTTGGTCTGGCGCAGCAGCTGCTCCAGCGCCTGGGTAGCCATGGGGCCGCGCCAGACCATGGCCTGGTCCTGGTCCACCAGAAAGCCGATCGACATAGCCTGCACGCCGTAATGCTCCATGGGCTCCATGGTCTTGCCATCGGCGCTTTCGGGCTTGCCTGCTATGCCCAGCATCATGGGCAGGCTGGGGCCGTAAATATCGGCATCCAGCAGGCCGACCTTGGCGCCCTCGGCGGCCAGTGCCAGCGCCAGGTTAACCGCCGTGGTGCTCTTGCCCACGCCGCCCTTGCCCGAGGCCACGGCAACGATGTTCTTCACGCCCGGCAGCAGCTGCACACCGCGCTGCACCGCATGTGCGGCGACTTTGGTGGTGACGGTAATGTTGACGCTGCCCACACCGTCCAGACCCTGCACCGCTGCGGCCAGGGCCGCCTGCAAGGCTGCTTCCTGGCTTTTCGCGGGGTAACCCAGCTCCACGCCGAACACCACCGCACCGCCAGTGACGGTCAGATGGCGGATGGCTTTGGTGGAGACGAAATCGGTGCCGGTATTGGGGTCCACCACGGTTTTGATGGCATCCAGCACCTGCTGTTCTGAGAGAGGCATGCATAACTCCTAAGGGGCGCGTAGTCTATTTCAAACCAGCGCGCCCCTGCCCCGTAGGGGCTTACCGCTCTTGCCCGTAGGGGCCTGCCACGCTTATTCGTCGCTGCCGATGCCAAACAAACTCAACAGACTGCTGAACAGGTTGAAGATCGACAGGTACAGACCCACCGTAGCCAGCACATAGTTGGTTTCACCGCCGTTCACGATACGGCTGGTATCCATCAGGATGAAGCCCGCCGACAGCAAAGCCACCATGGCCGACACCGCCAGGCCCAGCGCGGGTACTTCCATGAACACGGCCGCCAAGCCGGCCAGCAGCGCAATCACCATGCCGGCAAACAGGAAGCCGCCCAGGAAACTGAAGTCGCGCCGCGTTGTCACCACCCAGGCCGACAGTGCCAGGAAGGTGACGCCCGTGGCCGCCAGTGCCATCGCCACGACTTCTCCGCCGCCAGGCAAGGCCAACGAGCGTGCCAGCACCGGCCCCAGCGTGTAGCCCATGAAGCCGGTAAAAGCGAACACCGCCGGCAAGGCCCAGCCGCTATTTTGCAACTTGTACACCGCAAACAGCAGGCCGAAACTACCCGCCAGGCTGATCAGCAAACCGGGCGACGGCGCCTGCAGCACCAGGCTGGCCGTGGCAATCACGGCGCTGAACAGCAGTGTCATCGCCAGCAAGGCATAGGTATTGCGCAGCACGCGGTTGACGGGCACGGTCTGTGCCACCGCCGTGGTGACCAGTCCGCGGCCCGGGTGGGTGCGAACGGTTGAGTTGAGGTTTTCCATGGTCTTTCTCCAAAAAAGGAAACAAGCCTCAACCATACGCCGCTCATTACTTCTTAAAAAGCAGATAATTTAGAACAAACTATTCATAAATACCTGAATATGGAACAAAGCTTCAGCTACCGGCACCTGCACTATTTCTGGGTTGTTGCGCACGAGGGCGGCATGTCGCGCGCTGCCGATCGTCTGGGCATGGCGGTGCAAACCATCAGTACCCAGGTACGTGAGCTGGAGCGTTCGCTGGGCGTAACCCTGCTCAAACCCGACGGCCGCGGCCTGGCGCTGACCGAAGCCGGCGTGGCCGCACTGCGCCAGGCCGACTTGATCTTCCAACTGGGCGAGCAGTTACCCGCCACGGTGCGCGATGCCGTCAGCGCGCCGTCCGTGCGGCTGGCCGTGGGCATCTCCGACGGCCTGCCCAAGCTGGTCGCCCGGCGCCTGCTGCAGCCGGTGATGCAGGAGCCGCGCCTGCACCTGATCTGCCATGAAGATGAATTCGAGGACCTGCTGGGCGACCTGGCCCTGCACCGGCTGGACGTGGTGCTGGCCGACCGCGCCGCGCCGCCCAACCCCAACCTCAAGGTCTACAGCCACCGGCTGGGCGCGTCCGACATGGCCTGGTACGCGCCGCCGCATCTGCTGGACGCAGCTACGCAGGACTTCCCCCGCAGCCTGGCCAAAGTACCGGTATTGCTGCCCACCACGCATGCCGCCGTGCGCCCCCGGCTGGACCACTGGTTCGAGCACCTGGGCATCAAGCCGCATATCACCGGGGAATTTGAAGACAGTGCCTTGCTGGCCACCTTCGGAGCCGAAGGCATGGGCGTATTCGCGGCGGCCGAATGGGTCCATGAAGACCTGACCACCCGCTATGGCGTACAGCGCATAGGGGCGTGCCAAGGGGTAGAAGAACAGTTTTACGCCATCGGAACCGAGAAGAAGGTGCAACACCCGCTGGTGCAGCGCCTGCTACCGGCCAAGAAACCCGCCTCTTGAATAAATAAGACCGCCAGCGCAGATAAAACCTGCGCCAACAGCTACACATTCAATAGCACGCAAGGCGCATGCGCCAGCCCCCTAAACCCTAATCAGGCCGCGCCGATGGCACCGGCGATGTCCAGCCTCGTCCGCGCCATGCGGATGCGCGGAGCACGCCACACCGCCGCTGGCCGTGCAATCTGAAAGTCCACCGACGGCTCGGCACTCAGCCGCACGTTGACCGCGTGCGGCGCAGTCCAACTGGCGGGGGCTTGCAGCCACACGTCTTCGCTGCGGCCATCCTGCGTCAACCACAAACGACCGGTGCTGACACGGAGCACCATGCCTGCGGCCAAACGCAGCGCCACCACATCGGGTGTGCGCAGTTCGAAGTGTTCAATTTTGACCATTGCCGTCTCCTGAAGAATCACCCACCACGGCTTGCGGTGGAGTGGCATTCACTGTAATCTTGGCACCTATACAGTACCGGTACAGTTCACCGAATAACTACCGCCACTGGCCTGCTCAAATTACCAATACAGTCCATGCCCACGTCCTCCACCGATCACAGCGCAACCCTGGGAGCGCAGACCACCCTGGTAGACCAACTGGTGCAGTGGGCCGAGCAGCGCATCCAGCAGCACGTGTTTCGCCCCGGCATGCGCATGCCTTCGGTGCGAGAGCTGGCGCAGGAACGGGGGGTGTCGCGTTTTACGGTGGTGGCAGCCTACGAGCGGCTGGTGGCGCGTGGGCACCTGCTGGCACGGCGCGGGGCGGGTTTTTTTGTGCGCGAAGCCGCGCCGCCGCCCAGCACGCGCGCCAGGTCGGCTCCTGCCCGCGCCAAACCGCAGCAGGCCATCAACATGGGTTGGATGGTGCGCAACATGACCAGTGGCATTCCGGCCCACCTGTCGCCAGGCTCGGGCTACCTGCCGCCCGATATGTGCGGTGGCGACCTGCTCAAAATGGGCCTGCGGGCGATGGCCAACCACAGCACCAGCCAGCAGTTGGCGCAGGGGGCTTCGGCCCAGGGCTATGCCCCGCTGCGTACGCAAATCCAGCGTACGCTGGCGGAGCGCGACATCGAAGCCCATCCATCGCAAATACTCACCACCACCGGCGCAGCCCAGGCCATAGACCTGGTATTTCGCATGATGCTACGCCCAGGCGACACTGTGCTGGTGGGCGAACCCGGCTGGTGCAATCCGCTGCTGTGGCTGCAAGGCGTGGAGGTGGTGGGTGTCCCCTATACGCCGCAAGGACTTGACGTGCAGGCCCTCACCACGCTGGTAGAAAAGCACAAACCAAAGTTGATGTTCCTCAACCCCGTGCTGCACAACCCCACCGGCACATTGCTGAGTGCCGCCACGGCCTACCAGATTCTGCGGTTGGCCGAGGCCCACAACATCCTGGTCATCGAAGACGATATTTATTCCGACTTTCTGCCCCAGGGCATGGCCGTGACGCGCTTGGCCAGCCTGGACCAGTTACGCCGCGTGGTGTATGTGAACAGCTTTTCAAAAATGCTTGCGCCCAACATCCGCGTGGGCTATCTGGCCGGCCCGGCTGAACTGGTGGACACCTTGACCACACACAAGCTGTTGACCGCGCTGACCACCCCCGAGATCAATGAGCGCATTGTCTACAAGGCGCTGACCGAGGGCAGCTACCGCAAGCACTGCCAGCGGGTGCACGCAGCTCTGGACAGCTTGCGCGAGCCTGCGTTCAAGCGTATGCAAGACCTGGGACTAAAGGCTTTTTGCCAGCCGCAGGCCGGTTTTCTGGGCTGGTTCGATACCGGGGTGGACACCAACCACCTGGCCGCCTTGGGGCTGGACGCGGGTTACCTACTGCGTCCAGGCGCACTGTTTTCGCTACAGCAAACTCCCAGCCCATGGATGGGCGTCAACATCGCCACCAGCCAGGACCTCGGCATGCTGGCCTGGCTGGAAAAAACCCTGGAACAACTACGCAGCCGTGGACAAAAATAAAGCGAAACCAGCCTGCTGCGCAGATGACATAAGCATGTTCCGCTACACATTCAATAGCATGCAAAGCAAGCACGCCAGCCCGATAAACCCTGATTGACGGCGGCCTGCGTGGCGCCGTCCAATGCAGCCATGTCCTCCACACTCCCCCACACACCTGCGGGTTTATTGCTCACCGGCGGCGGCGCCCGCGCAGCCTACCAGGTGGGCGTGCTGGAGGCCATCGCCGACCTGCGCCTGGCCTGCGGCGCGGGCGACCAGGGCAATCCCTTTCCCATCATCACCGGCACCTCGGCCGGTGCCATCAATGCCGCCGCGCTAGCCTGCGGCGCGGACAACTTCGACAGCATCGTGCGCCAGATGGTGGGCATCTGGAAGAACTTCACAGCCGACCAGGTCTACCGCACCGATGCCATTGGCGTGATGCGCAGCGGCGCGCGCTGGCTGACGCTGCTGTCGGTGGGCTGGATGTTGGCCAAGTGGCGCAAGGTCCACCCGCGCTCGCTGCTGGACAACAGCCCTTTGCACGAACTGCTGAAGCACCTGGTGCCGCTGGAGCGTCTGCCGCGCCTGGTGCGCCAGGGCCATGTGCGGGCACTGGCCGTCACTGCGTCCAGCTACAGCTCGGGCGAGCATCTGACCTTCTTCCAGGGCAGCACCGACCTCAAGCCTTGGGTGCGCTCGCAGCGCCAGGGCGTGCGCGGGCGCCTGCGGCTGAACCACCTGCTGGCCTCCTCGGCGATTCCCTTTGTGTTTCCGGCCACTCCGCTACAGATCCACGGCCATACAGAATACTTTGGCGACGGCTCCATGCGCCAGTCGGCACCGGTGGGTGCGGCCATCCACCTGGGGGCCGAGCGCGTACTGGTCATCGGCGCGGGCCGCATGCACGAACCGCGCGAAGACGCCTCGCTCAAGCCCAATGACAGCTACCCCTCGCTGGCGCAGATCGCCGGCCACGCGCTGGCAAATATCTTCCTGGACGCCCTGGCGGTGGACGTGGAGCGGGTACGGCGCATCAACCATACCCTGTCGCTGATACCCGCCGAGCTACGCCACAACAGCGCCCTGCGCCCGGTGGAGTTGCTGCTGATCGCGCCGTCGCAGCGCATCGACCAGATCGCCGCACGCCATCTGCACGACCTACCCCCCGCCATTCGCACCATGCTGGGCGGCCTGGGCATGCGCTCTCAGCCGGAAGACGCCAAAGGCTCGGCCCTGGCCAGCTATCTGCTGTTCGAATCCAACTTCACCCGCGAGCTGATGGCGCTGGGCTATGCCGACGCGCAGCGCCAGCGCGCCGAAATATGCCGATTCTTCCGCTGGACCGATCCCCTGGCCGACCCCGCAACACCCCGGGTCGAGCGGCGCAAACACGCATTCCGCTGAACCGCCCCGGCCCGCTGGCAACGGCCCCACCCGAAGCGATAGCCCCCGACTAAAATCAAAGGCTGTTCTGAAAGCTAGTCTGTCCATGCCACGCCAACTCTTCGTCACCACCGCCCTACCCTACGCCAACGGCAACTTCCACATCGGCCACATCATGGAATACATCCAGGCCGACATCTGGGTGCGGTTCCAGCGCATGCAGGGCAATGCGGTGAACTTCGTCGGTGCCGACGACACCCATGGCGCGCCCATCATGATCGCCGCCGAAAAAGCCGGCAAGACGCCGCAACAGTTCGTCGCCGACATCGCCGCCGGCCGCAAGCCGTATCTGGACGGCTTCCACATTGCTTTTGACAACTGGCACAGCACCGACGCGCCGGAAAACCACGCCATGGCGCAGCAGATCTACCGCGAGCTGAAGGCCAACGGCCTGATCTCCAGCAAGGTGATCGAGCAGTTCTTCGACCCCGAGAAGAACATGTTCCTGCCGGATCGCTTCATCAAGGGCGAATGCCCCAAGTGCCACGCCAAAGACCAGTACGGTGACAACTGCGAAGTCTGCGGCTCGGTCTACGCGCCCACCGACCTCATCAAGCCGTACTCGGCCCTGTCCGGCGCTACGCCCGAGCTGAAAAGCTCGGAGCATTTGTTCTTCCAGCTGTCCGACCCGCGCTGCGTGGCGTTTCTGGAGCAGTGGACGCAAGACGGCCGCCTGCAGCCCGAGGTAGCCAACAAGGTGAAGGAATGGTTCACCGTGCGCACCAACCCCGACGGCAGCACCAGCGAAGGCCTGGGCGACTGGGACATTAGCCGCGACGCGCCCTACTTCGGCATCGAGATCCCGGACTCGCCCGGCAAGTACTTCTACGTCTGGCTGGACGCACCCGTGGGCTACCTGGCCAGCCTGAAGAACCTGCTGGACAAGCGCGGCGAGAGCTATGACGCCTACATGGCCAACCGCGCGCTGGAGCAGTACCACTTCATCGGCAAGGACATCGTCACCTTCCACACCCTGTTCTGGCCGGCGATGCTGAAGTTCAGCGGCCGCAAGACGCCGGACTCGGTGTTTGTGCACGGCTTCCTTACCGTCAACAACGGCGAGAAGATGAGCAAGAGCCGCGGCACCGGCCTGGACCCGCTGAAGTACCTGGGCCTGGGCATGAACCCCGAATGGCTGCGCTACTACATCGCCGCCAAGCTGAGCGCCCGCAACGAAGACATCGACTTCAACGCCGACGACTTCATGGCCCGCGTGAACAGCGACTTGATTGGCAAGTACGTCAATATTGCATCTCGTGCGGCCGGTTTCCTGAGCAAACGCTTCGGCGGCAAATTGGGCACGATTTCGGCCGATGGCGCAGATTTGATCAGCACCATCAGCTCTCAAAAAGAGAGCATTACCACAATGTATGAGCAGCGCGAATACGCCAAGGCGCTGCGCGAAACCATGCTGCTGACGGACCGCGTGAACTCCTATGTGGACGCCAACAAGCCCTGGGAACTGGCCAAGCAAGAAGGCATGGACACCCGCCTGCAGGACGTGTGCAGCACCTGCATCGAAGCCTTCCGCCTACTGACCATCTACCTGAAGCCCGTGCTGCCCGCGCTGGCCGCACAGGTGGAAGCGTTCCTGAACGTGGCTCCACTCGGCTTTGCCGATGCCGCCACACAGCTGGGCGCAGCCCATGCGATTGGCGACTACAAGCATTTGATGCAGCGCGTGGACATCAAGCAACTTGATGCATTGTTTGAGCCTCCAGCGCAGGCAGAACCTGCGCAAGCAGCTACAGAAACTGTAGTACCTGGTGGCGAGGAGATTGCACCGACCATCACCATCGACGACTTCGCCAAGGTCGATCTGCGCATCGCAAGAATAGTGAACTGCGAGCCGGTGGACGGCTCCACCAAGCTGCTGCGCCTGACCCTAGACGCCGGCGAAGGCCGCATGCGCGATGTATTCAGCGGCATTGCCGCCCATTACACGCCGGACCAGCTGATCGGCAAGCTCACCGTGCTGGTGGCCAACCTGGCGCCGCGCAAGATGAAGTTTGGCATCAGCGAAGGCATGGTGCTGGCCGCCAGCCATGCGGATGAAAAAGCCCAGCCCGGCGTCTACGTGCTGGAGCCCTTCCCCGGAGCGCAACCCGGTATGCGCATCGGCTAAGCATGGCCTCCCCGCTTGCCCGCTTCCGCCCGCGTCTGTGGGACGCGTTGCGCGGCTATAGCGGGGAGCGTTTCGCCAAGGACGTGGGCTCGGGCATCACGGTCGGCATCGTGGCCCTGCCGCTGGCCATGGCGTTTGCGATTGCCAGCGGCCTCACGCCCCAGGCGGGGCTGTGGACGGCCATCATCGCCGGCTTCATCATCTCCGCGCTCGGTGGCACCACGGTGCAGATTGGCGGGCCGGCGGGCGCCTTCATCGTCATCGTCTACGGCATCGTCGAGCGCTACGGCGTGGCCAACCTGCTGATCTCCACCGCCTGCGCGGGCGTGCTGCTGTTCGGCCTGGGCCTGTTCAAGCTGGGCACGCTGGTGCGCTATGTGCCGGTGAGCATCGTCATCGGCTTCACCAATGGCATTGCGGTGCTGATTGCGCTATCGCAGCTGAAGGACTTGCTGGGGCTGGACATTGCCAAGATGCCGGGCGACTTCTTCTCGCAGATCAAAACCATTGCCGCCCACCTGGGCAGCGCCAACCCATATGCCTTCGCGCTGGGCGCACTATGCATCCTGGGGCTGGTGGTCTGGCCGCGCATATTCGTGCAGGGTTCGCCGGTGATACGCCTGCTGGAGGGGCGCACGGTGCGCACCTTCGCCCGCGTGCCAGGGCCCATCATGGCGCTGGTCAGCCTGTCGCTGCTGGCCTGGGGTCTGGACCTGCCGGTAGAGACGCTGGGCAGCCGCTTTGGCCAGATTCCGGGCGGCCTGCCGGCGTTTGCGCTGCCCGACTTCAGCTGGGCCACGGTGCGCCTGCTGGTGACGCCCACCATCACCATCGCTCTGCTGGGCGCCATCGAGTCGCTGCTGTGCGCCCGCGTGGCCGACCAGTTGGCCACCGACCCACACCATGTGAAGCACGACCCCAACCAGGAGCTGATGGCCCAGGGCGTGGCCAATTTCGTGGTGGCTTTCTTTGGCGGCATGCCGGCCACCGGCACGATTGCGCGCACGGTCACCAATATCCGCTCCGGCGCCACATCACCCATCGCGGGCATCGTGCACGCCCTGGTGCTGGCCGTAGTGGTGCTGGTGGCCGCGCCGCTGGCCCTGTACATCCCGCTGGCGGTGCTGGCAGGCATATTGCTGTTCGTGGCCTGGAACATGGGCGAATGGCATGAGTTTGTGCGACTACGCAACTTCAGCAGCCACTACCGCACGCTGTTGCTGGGCACCTTCTTTCTGACCGTGGTGTTCGACCTGACCGTGGCCGTGGAGGTGGGCATGGTGCTGGCCTGCATTCTTTTCATACGCCGCATGAGTTCGCTGTTCCGCGTTGCACCGCTGCCGTCCAAACCGGAGGTGTTGGCATTCAAGCTGTATGGCGCGCTGTTTTTTGGTGCGGTGGCCAAGATCGACCCCATTGTGCGGGCGGTGGAAAAACACCCTACGGGCATGCGGGTGGAGCTGGACGCATCGCAGCTGATCTCGCTGGACGCAACCGGCCTGGACGCGCTGGAGCAGCTGTTCAAGGTGGTGCTGCAGCACGGTGGCCAGCTGCACATCCGCCATGTGAACCCCCAGCCACGCGGGCTGATGGAGCGCTCGGGCTTTGCGGCGCGGCTGAACGGCTTCCAGCCGGCGCCGGCCACTCGGTACTGAGATTGCGTTAACGCCGCTCGGTGTCCGGGTCGGTGACGGACAAGGTGCGCAGCACCCGCATGTCCGGGTCAAACACCACGGTGAACACCATGGACTGGTTGGGCGGCAACAGGTAGCGCCAGTCGTAGTCGGTCTCGTGCTTGAGCACAAAGGGCGTGATCTTCATGGGCTTGCCCAGCATCCGGCGCACCTCTTCCATGGCCATGCCGGGCTGCACCTTGGCGAAGTTTTCCGGCGTCAGCACCTGGCGCAGCGCGGCCATCTTGCCGTCCGGGGCTATGGTGACCATGAAGTTACGGTGGCCGGCGGGTTGGCGGTTGTATTCAAAGATACGGGCGCCACCGGGCGCGTCCCAGATGTTCTCGGGCGTGCCGAACTGGGCGCGCACATCGGCCTCGGTGGCCACACCTTCTTCGAGCTGGTCTATACGCTGCGCATCACAGCCCAGCAGGCCCACCACGGCGGCCCAGATCGTCGCCATCAACGCCATTCGCCAAATCCTTTGCACCACACTCGCCCCCGGTAAAATCACGCCCATCCATGCCCGTTCTGCGGCATGCCAGAGCCAACACTGAGGTTTAGTTTATGCCCTTCTTCCGCCGCGCCGACTACACGTCCGAAACCACGGATTTCATCGAACAGCTGAAAGCCCAAAAGCCCCAGCTGGAGGCCCAGCAACTCGCAGGCCGTGCCCTGCTGTGGGACAAAAAAGTGGACCGCGACGCGCAGGCCGAATTCCGCGCCGGCCGGGTCGAGCAGAAGCCCTACGTCTACCAAACCAATAGCTAAATAGAAAAAAGCTTGCAGCGCAGGTAGTACCTGCGCAAGCAGCTATTTATTCCATAGCAGCAATGGCATCCGCCAAGCCCGCACACGCGGACGCAGAAGCATTGCCCGCAGGCAGTGTCGCCGCCCTGGAAAGCATGCCCGCAGTGGTTGACCAGGTGGCCTTGGCGCGCCTGTACGGCGAGCCGCTGTTTGCCATGCCGTTGGACCTGTACATCCCGCCCGACGCGTTGGAGGTGTTTCTGGAGGCCTTCGAAGGCCCGCTGGACTTGCTGCTGTACCTGATACGCAAGCAGAACTTCAACATCCTCGACATTCCCATGGCGCCGCTGACGCGCCAGTACCTGGCCTATGTGGACGAGATCCGCAGCCGCAACCTGGAGCTTGCAGCCGACTATCTGCTGATGGCGGCCATGCTGATCGAGATCAAGTCGCGCATGCTGCTACCACCCAAGAAGGTGGCCGAGGGTGAAGAGGCCGAAGACCCGCGTGCCGCCCTGGTGCGCCGCCTGCTGGAGTACGAGCAGATCAAACTGGCCGCCGCCCGGCTCAACGCCCTGCCGCAGTTCGGCCGCGACTTCCTGAAGGCCCAGGTCTACATCGAACAGGCTCTGCAGCCCCGCCTGCCCGAGGTCCACATCGCCGATCTGCAAGAGGCCTGGCGCGACATCCTGCGCCGAGCCAAGCTGGTGCAGCACCACAAGATCAGCCGCGAGGAACTGTCGGTGCGCGAGCACATGAGCTTTGTGCTGAAAGTGCTGCAGGGCCGCAAGTTCGTCGAGTTTGAAGAACTGTTCGACCCCGCCAAGGGCATGTCGGTGCTGGTTGTGACCTTCATCGCCCTGCTGGAGCTGGGGAAGGAAACCCTGGTGGAAATCGTCCAGGCCGAGGCCTTTGCGCCGATCTACGTGCGCCTAGCCTACGTATCTGTGTAACACCCCCAGGCTCCAGTGCGTAGCACTTTCCGCCAACCCCCTTGCAGGGGGCAGTACCAGCGGCCTGGCAAAGCCAGTTCCGCGGTACTTCTGGAACGGCGGCTTCGCGAAGCTTGCCTAAAAGGCTTTCAACCCTTGAACTGTTTGCGGTAGCGGCCTGGCAAGTCGGCCACGCGCATCAGCATGGGCAGGTCGGCGGTGTTGAAGTCCGGGTCCCAGGCCGGTGCGCCCAGCACCTTGGCGCCCAAGCGCAAGTAGCCGCGGATCAGAGCCGGTGGCTCGATGTCCAGGCTGCTGTCGAACTGGTGCAAAGGCAGCGGCAAGCGGGGTTGCACATGGTATTCAATCGGTGCCATATGGCTGGCCTGCAGCTGGCGCCAGATGCTGGCTGCCGCGTCGCCGCTGACCAGGCCGTTGTGCAGCATGGGGATGCTGGCACAGCCCACCATGGTGTCGAGCTGGTTGCGCTGCATGAACTCGGCCAAGGCACCCCACAGGGCCAGGATCACGCCACCATGGCGGTGCGCGGGATGCACGCAGCTGCGGCCCAGCTCCACCATGCGGCTGCGCAGGCTGCGCAAGCGCACCAGGTCAAATTCGGTATCGCTGTAGGTGCTGCCCACGCGCTTGGCCTGAACCGGGGTGAGCACGCGGTAGGTGCCAATCACTTCCTGGGTGGCCACATCCCGCACCAGCAGATGCTCGCAAAAGTCATCGAACAGGTCCACATCGTGGCCCGGTACGCGGCTGGACAGGCGTGCGCCCATTTCCACCGCAAAAACCTGGTACCTCAGGCGCTGGGCTTCGCGGACTTCGTCCTGCTGCCGCGCCCAGGAAACCACGAACCCCGCCCCAGGCTGCGCATCCGCACTGCGGCCCGGTGCTTCCAACCGTTCTGAGGGTCGATGAAGTGACCCCCGAAGCAAAGACGCAGGCGTCAACGGCGAGAGTGCAAAGGTGGGGGTAGGCAGTTCTTTCATGGACTTCTCCTGTGTTGGAGAGAGTCTGAAAGAGCGTCATGACAACACCGTGTAGGTTTTATGGCGTCAGCGTGACATTACAACTGATACATCTCGCAGTGGCGCCGAGCAGGCTAAAAACGAAGGGCCGCAACATGGCGGCCCTTGCTTAGCTGTAGAGACTCTCAGCGCAAGGTCGCCGCGATCCGCTCGGCGCAGGCCTGGGCCTGCTGCGCGTCGCGGGCTTCCACCATGACGCGCACCAGGGGTTCGGTGCCGCTGGCGCGTATCAGCACGCGGCCGTTCTTGCCCAGCTCGGCCTCCACCGCCTTGGTGGCAATTGGCAGCTGGGTATTAGCCTTCCAGTCCTGGCCAGGCTGCAGACGTACATTCACCAGGGTTTGTGGGAACAGGGTCAGGTCGGCCAGAAGTTCAGACAGGCTTTGACCGGCGCGCACGCAGGCTTGCAGCACTTGTAGCGCACTGACCAGGCCGTCGCCCGTGGTGTGCTTGTCCAGCGCCAGCAAATGGCCGGAGCCCTCGCCGCCCAGCAACCAGCCACGCTTTTCCAGTTCTTCCAGCACATAGCGGTCGCCCACCTTGGCGCGCACCAATTCCACGCCCTGTTCCTGCAAAGCCAGCTCCACGGCCATATTGGTCATCAAGGTGCCCACCACACCGGGCACGGCATCGCCCGCGCGCTTGCTGGCGGCCTTGCCGCCCCGCGACAGGCGCTCTTTCACCATCAGGTACAGGATCTCGTCGCCGTTGAACAGCCTGCCCTGGCTGTCCACCATTTGCAGACGGTCGGCATCGCCATCCAAGGCCACACCGAAGTGGGCCTGGTGGGCTTTGACGGCCTCTACCAGGGCTTGGGGATGGGTCGCACCCACCTTGTGGTTGATGTTCAGACCATCGGGTGCGCAGCCGATGGCGATAACCTCGGCGCCCAGCTCGTGGAAGACCTTGGGCGCAATGTGGTACGCCGCGCCGTGGGCGGCATCCACCACGATGCGTAAGCCTTTCAGCGTCAGCGCGTTGGAGAAGGTACTTTTGCAGAATTCGATATAACGGCCAGCGGCATCGTCCAGGCGGCGGGTCTTGCCCAGCGAGGCGGAATCGGCCCACACCGGAGGTTTATCCAAGGCCTCTTCGACCGCCATTTCCCAGGCGTCGGGCAGCTTGGTGCCTTCGGCGCTGAAGAACTTGATACCGTTGTCCGGAAAGGGGTTGTGGCTGGCACTAATGACGACACCCAGGCTGGCACGCTGCGCGCGCGTCAAATAAGCCACGCCCGGCGTGGGCAGCGGTCCCAGCAAGACCACGTCGACACCGGCAGAGTTGAAGCCGGACTCCAACGCGGACTCCAGCATATAACCGGAGATACGGGTGTCCTTGCCAATCAGCACGGTGGGACGGGCCTCGGTCTGCTTCAGCACGCGCCCCACGGCATGGGCCAGGCGCAGTACAAAATCAGGGGTGATGGGAGCTTGGCCGACGGTGCCTCGGATGCCGTCGGTGCCGAAATAGGTACGGGTCATTTTTTTCCTGTTCTTATGAAATGCGTGCGATTACATCGCAGTTTTGCTAGTTTTCTAATAGCTGTCTCAACCAGCGCTCGCCGCCCGCCAAACCTTGAGAGCCTGTACCGTCTGGGCCACGTCGTGCACGCGCACGATACGGGCACCACGCTCCACCGCCAGCAAGGCGGCCGCTATGCTGGGCACCAGCCGCTCCTGCGGGGGCAAAGCGCCACCACCAGCTCCCATCAGAGCCAAAGAAGATTTGCGAGACCAACCCACCAAGAGCGGATACCCCAAGGCCAGCAGTTCAGACTGGCGCGCCAGCAAGGCAAAGTTCTGCTCCACGGTTTTGCCAAAGCCAACACCAGGGTCGAGTGTAATACGAGCCTTTTCAACCCCCAGCGCAGACAAACCCTGCGCTGAGCGCTTCAAAAACAATAGCACCTGCTGCACCACATCGCCTTGCATGGGTGCGGCCTGCATGGTCAGAGGTTCACGGTGCATATGCATCAGGCAGATCCCGCATGACGGATGGCTGGCCACGATGTCAGGGCCTCGGTACTGCGGCGCGGCGGGGTCCGTCCAACGCAGCGCCCAGATATCGTTGACGATGTCCGCTCCGGCATCCAACGCGGCCTGCATGACCTGCGGCTTGTAGGTATCTACCGAAATAGGCACGCCCAAGGTGGCTGCCGCACGCAACACGGGCAGCAGGCGTGCCAACTCCTGCTCTACCGGCACCGGCTGGGCGCCAGGGCGGGTGGACTCCGCGCCCAGGTCCAGAATCTGGGCCCCGTCGCGCAGCAACTGCTCACAATGCGCCAAGGCAGCCGAGGTGACTGCATGCTGGCCACCGTCTGAAAACGAGTCAGGGGTGAGGTTGACGATGCCCATGACCTGGGGCTGATCCAAATTAACCTGAAAGCGGGAGGTTTGCCAATACATGAGCGCTCAATACCGAGAAGGACTACTTCAAAAACAGAAAAGGGCCCTTAGAGGGCCCTTTTCAACCGGCGCAGCGCTCAGGCTGCGGTAGGTGCTGGGTCAGTAGTGACAGCAGGTGCTCCGCCGCTGCCACCATTGCTGCCGCCACCCGTTGGTGTGCGCGGCGTCCAGTCCTTGGGAGGACGCGGCTCACGGCCGGCCATGATGTCATCAATCTGGTCGATATCGATGGTTTCCCATTCCAGCAAGGCCTTGGCCATGGCGTGCATTTTGTCGGCGTTGTCTTCGATCAGCTTGCGCGCCAAGGAGTATTGCTGATCGATGATGCGGCGGACTTCGCTGTCCACCTTTTGCATCGTCTGTTCGCTCATATTGGTGGTCTTGGTCACCGAGCGGCCCAGAAACACTTCGCCTTCGTTTTCGGCGTACACCATCGGACCCAGTGCATCGGTCATGCCGTAACGGGTCACCATATCGCGGGCGATGGAGGTGGCACGCTCGAAATCGTTGCTGGCACCGGTGGTCATCTGGTTCATGAACACTTCTTCGGCAATACGACCACCGAACAACATGCTGATCTGGCTCAGCATGTATTCGCTGTCGTAGCTGTAGCGGTCTTGGGCCGGCAAGCTCATGGTCACACCAAGCGCGCGGCCACGGGGGATGACGGTAACTTTGTGCACTGGGTCGCACTTGGGCAGCAGCTTGCCGATCAGGGCGTGGCCAGACTCGTGGTAGGCCGTGTTGCGGCGCTCTTCCTCGGGCATGACCATGCTCTTGCGTTCCGGGCCCATCAGGATCTTGTCCTTCGCCTTCTCGAAGTCCTGCATTTCCACTACACGGGCATTGCGGCGAGCAGCCATCAGCGCAGCTTCATTGCACAGGTTGGCGAGGTCCGCACCCGACATGCCGGGCGTGCCGCGAGCGATGATGCTGGCATTCACGTCCTGGCTAACCGGTACCTTGCGCATGTGCACATGCAGGATCTGCTCACGACCACGGATGTCCGGCAGGGTTACGTAGACCTGGCGGTCGAAGCGGCCTGGGCGCAGCAAGGCCGCATCCAGAATGTCAGGGCGGTTGGTAGCAGCCACTACGATCACGCCGAGGTTGGTTTCAAAACCGTCCATCTCGACCAGCATCTGGTTCAAGGTTTGTTCACGTTCGTCGTTACCGCCGCCCAAGCCGGCGCCACGTTGGCGGCCAACTGCGTCGATTTCATCAATGAAGATGATGCAGGGTGCATTCTTTTTTGCGTTCTCGAACATGTCGCGAACACGGGCTGCGCCCACGCCGACGAACATTTCGACGAAATCAGAACCGGAAATCGAGAAGAAAGGCACCTTGGCTTCACCAGCAATGCCCTTGGCCAACAGCGTCTTACCAGTACCGGGAGGGCCTACCAGCAGCAACCCACGCGGAATACGGCCACCCAGTTTTTGAAATTTTTGCGGGTCTTTCAGGAAGTCCACGACTTCCTTGACCTCTTCCTTGGCCTCGTCGCAACCCGCCACATCGGCAAAGGTCACAACGTTGTTGTTTTCGTCCAGCATGCGGGCCTTACTCTTGCCGAAGCTGAACGCACCACCCTTGCCGCCACCTTGCATCTGGCGCATGAAGTACACCCAGACGCCAATCAACAGCAACATGGGGCCCCAGCTGACCAGTAGCGTGGTGAGCAAGGAACCTTCTTCGCGGGGCTTGACGTCGAATTTGACATTGTTGGCGATCAGATCGCCCACCAAGCCACGGTCCAGATAAGTGGCATTGGTGCGGATACGGCGGTCATCATTGGTGATGGCCACAATCTCGGTACCGCCCTGGCCTTCCTGTATGGTTGCTGTCTTGATGTGCTTGTTACGCACTTCGTCCAGAAACTCGGAATAGCCAAGATAGCCAGACCCCACGCTAGCGCGGGTGTCGAACTGTTTGAAAACCGTGAATAGCACCATCGCAATGACGAGCCAGACGGCAATTTTGGAAAACCACGGATTTTTCAAGCAAGGCTCCGGTAGAAAGACTTCAACGTAAGTGCGTACTATTTTAGGCGTTTCAAGGCCACGCACCGTATATCTTGACTATGGCAGCCATAGGCGTAACAAGGGTTTAACGGCACAACTACGCAATCCACCGTACTGTTACGAAACTGTTACGAAACTACTGTTGGGCTTTGGCCACTGATTTCAAGCCCAAACCCACCAAGAACGTCTCCGTGGACTTGTCACGCGAAGCTTTGGGTTTCATGGGTTTCACCGTATGGAAAGACTGTTTGAACAGCTTCACCAGCGGGTCGTAAGCGCCTCCATGGAACAACTTCACCACCAAAGCCCCCTGGGGTTTCAAATGGCTTTGGCAGAAATCCACGGCCAACTCTACTAAGCCCTCTACCCGCGCCGCATCCGCCGAATGGATGCCCGACAGATTCGGCGCCATATCGGACACCACCACGTCCGCCAGACGGCCACCCAGCTCCTGGGCCAGCTTGTCCAGCATGCCCTGCTCGCAGAAATCGCCCTGGAAAAACACCACGCCCTCGATAGGCTCCATGGGTAGCAGGTCGATGGCAATGATGCTGCCATTGAGCTCCCCCACCGCAGCACCACCACCCACCGCCGTCTTGGGCGACAGCTTGCGGCGCACATACTGGCTCCAGGCACCCGGACTGGACCCCAGATCGACCACCACATGCCCCGGCTTGATCAACTGGAAGGTCTCGTCAATTTCCTTCAATTTGTAGGCCGCACGGGCCCGGTAGCCTTCTCTTTTGGCCAATATCACGTAGGGGTCATTGACGTGATCATTCAACCAAGCCTTGTTGACTTTTTTACTTTGTGTTTTAACTTTCATCTTGGCCTTGATAATACGGAAATGTCTCAAATACAACTTACCCCTGCCCAGCGCAAGGTTCATCGCGCTGAAGCCCACCATTTAAACCCGGTGGTGATGGTTGGCAGCGACGGCTTGACCCCCGCTGTCATCAAAGAAGTCAACCTGGCGCTGAACGCCCACGGCCTGATCAAGGTGCGTATTTTCTCGGACGACCGTGTCGCCCGCGAAACCATGTACCAAACTCTGGCGGATGAACTCGGCGCAGCCCCCATCCAGCACATCGGCAAGCTGCTGATACTCTGGCGCCCGCAGCCGGAAATCACCAAGGAACGCAAGATCGACGAAGACCGCATGCCCGGCCCGCGCGATTTCAAGGTGCTGAAACATAGCACGCGCGGTGGCCAGCGTCCTGAAGTAAAAACTTTGCGGGTTCTGGGCAACCAGCGTCTGACGGCTGGCGGTACGGTGAAACGCGCCAAGCCGAAGCCAAAAACCAGCCTCAAAAAGCGCAGCCAGACCTGATCTAGGTCCGCGGGGCCGACACCTTCCAGAGTGTCGCGCCCGCTGCCAGCCACTGCAGCAGATACAAGCCTGTACCCAGGCTATGCCAAAGCTTCAAGTTCTCCCGCGCCACGATGTGCGGGGATACGGCAAACTCCACCAGTACCGCGGCAAGCAGCCCAAAAGCTATAAAAATAGTAGCTACTGGCGCATGCTTTACCTGCGCCAGAGCCTCATTTGACCTGGAAATCAACAGAAGCAACAAGGTACAGGCCATCGACAGCCAGGTTTGCGCCGTAAACAGCTTGGCTGCCGTACTGCCGGCCAGGGCCGGGGTCGGCAGCACCATGAACAGCAGCGGCACCACCATGAAACCCAGCGTGGTCAGGCTGCCCCACCACAGGGCCGCCAAACCGATGGGCAAACGCTGGCGCATGGCTTAGATGTAGCTGACCGCCATCACTTCATAGCGCTTGATACCGCCAGGCGCATTCACCTCGGCGGTATCGCCGACTTCCTTGCCGATCAGGGCGCGGGCAATCGGGCTGGACACGTTGATGCGGCCCAGCTTCAGGTCGGCCTCGTCTTCGCCGACGATCTGGTATTGCACGGCCTGGCCGGAATCTTCGTCTTCCAGATCGACCGTGGCGCCGAACACGACGCGGCCACCGGCATCCAGTGCTGCGGGATCAATGATCTGGGCGGCGGACAACTTGCCTTCCACTTCCTGGATACGACCTTCGATAAAGCCCTGGCGGTCCTTCGCGGCTTCGTATTCGGCGTTTTCGCTCAAGTCGCCCTGGGCCCGTGCCTCGGAGATGGCCGCGATCACCGATGGCCGCTCCACGGTCTTGAGCTTGTGCAGCTCGGCTTTCAGCGTCTCAGCGCCGCGCTTGGTAATAGGGATAGTAGACATAGAAAAATCCGGGTTCTGTTTTAAGCCACCAATCAAGCAAGCAGTTGGGCGTGCATTTCCTGTACCGAGATCACATCCAGATCGTCCAGGTACTGCATGCCTTCCACCGCCGCTTCGGCACCAAAAATGGTGGTGAAGGTGGTGACGCGGGCCAGCAAGGCCGAGGTGCGGATATGGCGGGAATCGGCGATCGCATTGCGGCGCTCTTCCACGGTGTTGATGACCAGGGCAATCTCGTTGTTCTTGATCATGTCCACGATGTTGGGCCGGCCCTCGGTGACCTTGTTCACCACGTTGCAGGCAATGCCCGCCGCCTGGATCGCCGCCGCCGTGCCCTTGGTGGCCAGCAGGCTGAAGCCCAGAGCTGCCAAACCGCGCGCGACTTCCACGGCACGGGCCTTGTCGTTGTTCTTCACCGACACAAAGGCCACGCCGGAGCGCGGCAGCTTGGTGCCCGCACCGATCTGCGACTTCACAAAGGCTTCGCCAAAGGTCTTGCCCACACCCATCACCTCGCCGGTGGACTTCATCTCGGGGCCGAGAATCGTGTCCACACCGGGGAACTTGACGAAGGGGAATACGGCTTCCTTGACGCTGAAATACGGCGGCGTCACTTCCTTGTGGATGCCTTGCGCGTCCAGCGACTGGCCGACCATGCAGCGGGCCGCCACCTTGGCCAGCTGGATGCCGGTGGCCTTGCTGACAAAGGGCACGGTACGGGATGCACGCGGGTTCACTTCCAGCACATAGATCACGTCCTTGCCATCCACGTTCTGGATGGCGAACTGCACGTTCATCAGGCCGACCACCTTCAGCGCATGCGCCATGGCCGTGGTCTGGCGCTTGATCTCGGTCACCGTCTCGGCCGACAGGTAGTACGGCGGCAGCGAACAGGCCGAGTCGCCGCTGTGCACGCCGGCTTGTTCGATGTGTTCCATCACACCGCCGATGAACACGCGCTGGCCGTCGCAGATCGCGTCCACATCGCATTCGATGGCGTCGTTCAGGAAGCGGTCCAGCAGCACCGGAGAGTCATGGCTGACCTTGACGGCTTCGCGCATGTAACGCTCCAGATCGCGCTGCTCGTGGACGATTTCCATGGCGCGGCCACCCAGCACATAGCTGGGGCGCACCACCAGGGGATAACCCAGGGCAGCAGCCTTTTCCAGCGCTTCCGGCTCGGTACGGGCCGTGGCATTCGGTGGCTGGCGCAGGTCCAGCGCATGCAGCAGCTTCTGGAAGCGTTCACGGTCTTCGGCCGCGTCGATCATGTCGGGGCTGGTGCCGATGATGGGCACGCCGTTGGCTTCCAGGTCCAGCGCCAGCTTCAGGGGCGTCTGGCCGCCGTACTGCACGATCACGCCGAAAGGCTTTTCCTTGTCGACGATTTCCAGCACGTCTTCCAGCGTCAGCGGTTCGAAGTACAGGCGGTCGCTGGTGTCGTAGTCGGTGGACACGGTTTCGGGGTTGCAGTTGACCATGATGGTCTCGTAGCCGTCTTCGCGCATGGCCAGCGCGGCGTGCACGCAGCAGTAGTCGAACTCGATGCCCTGGCCAATGCGGTTCGGTCCGCCGCCCAGCACCATGATCTTCTTCTTGTCCGTCGGCGCGGCTTCGCACTCGCCACCTTCGGCCTCGTAGGTCGAATACAGGTAGGCGGTGTCGGTAGCGAACTCGGCCGCGCAGGTGTCCACGCGCTTGTAGACGGGGCGCACGCCCAGCGCACGGCGGGCGTTGCGCACCGCAGTGTCGGTGGTCTTCAGCTGCTTGGCCAGGCGGCGATCGGAGAAGCCTTTTTGCTTCAGGGCGCGCAACGTGGCAGCGCTGATGTCGGCCAGCGACTTGGTTTCCAGCTCCAGCTCAATCTTCACGATCTGCTCGATCTGCACCAGGAACCAGGGGTCGATCTTGGTCAGCGCAAACACTTCGTCCACGCTCATGCCCTGGGCAAACGCGTCGCCCACGTACCAGATGCGCTCGGGGCCGGGCTCACCCAGCTCTTTTTCCAAGACTTCACGGTCCTGGGTTTTCTCGTTCATGCCATCCACGCCGACTTCCAGGCCGCGCAGGGCTTTCTGGAAGGATTCCTGGAAGGTCCGGCCCATAGCCATGACTTCGCCGACCGACTTCATTTGCGTGGTCAGGCGCGCATCGGCGGTGGGGAATTTTTCGAACGCGAAACGCGGAATCTTGGTGACCACGTAGTCGATGCTGGGCTCGAAGCTGGCGGGCGTAGCGCCGCCCGTGATGTCGTTGCGCAGCTCGTCCAACGTGTAGCCGACCGCCAGCTTGGCCGCCACCTTGGCAATCGGGAAACCCGTCGCCTTGGAAGCCAGGGCCGAGGAACGCGAGACGCGCGGATTCATCTCGATCACCACCATGCGCCCGTCCTTGGGGTTGATGGAGAACTGCACGTTGGAGCCGCCGGTGTCCACACCGATTTCACGCAGCACCGCCAGGCTGGCGTTGCGCAGCAGCTGGTATTCCTTGTCGGTCAGGGTCTGGGCTGGTGCCACGGTGATGGAGTCACCGGTGTGCACGCCCATGGGGTCCAGGTTTTCGATCGAGCAGACGATGATGCAGTTATCGGCGGTGTCGCGCACCACTTCCATCTCGTACTCTTTCCAGCCCAGCAGCGACTCTTCTATCAGCAGCTCGTTGGTCGGCGAGGCTTCCAGGCCGCGCTTGCAAATCGTCTCGAACTCTTCGGCGTTGTAGGCGATGCCGCCACCGGTGCCGCCCAGCGTGAAGCTGGGGCGGATGACGGTGGGGAAGCCCAGGGTCTTCTGCACATCCCAGGCTTCCTGCATGCTGTGGGCGATGCCGGAACGGGCCGAGCCCAGGCCGATCTTGGTCATCGCGTCCTTGAACTTCAGGCGGTCTTCGGCCTTGTCGATGGCTTCGGGCTTGGCACCGATCAGCTCGACTTTGTACTTCTCCAGCACGCCGTTGTGCCACAGGTCCAGCGCGCAGTTCAACGCGGTCTGGCCGCCCATGGTGGGCAGGATCGCGTCCGGACGCTCCTTGGCGATGATCTTCTCGACCGTCTGCCAGGTGATGGGCTCGATGTAGGTGACGTCGGCCGTGGCCGGGTCGGTCATGATCGTTGCCGGGTTGCTATTGATCAGAATGACTTTGTAGCCTTCTTCGCGCAGCGCCTTGCAGGCTTGCACACCCGAGTAGTCGAACTCGCAGGCCTGGCCGATGATGATCGGGCCAGCGCCAATGATCAGAATGGATTTAAGGTCGGTCCGCTTAGGCATTTTTTGTTTTCTCCATCAGTGCGGTAAAGCGGTCAAACAGGTACGAGATATCGTGCGGGCCGGGCGAGGCTTCGGGGTGTCCCTGGAAGCAGAACGCCGGCTTGTCGGTACGGGCCAGGCCTTGCAGCGTGCCGTCGAACAAGGACACGTGGGTGGCACGCAGATTGGCCGGCAGGCTGGCCTGGTCCACGGCAAAACCGTGGTTCTGGCTGGTGATGCTGACGCGGCCATCGTCCAGGTCTTTCACCGGGTGGTTGGCGCCATGGTGGCCGAACTTCATCTTGAAGGTCTTGGCGCCACTGGCCAGGGCCATGATCTGGTGGCCCAGGCAGATGCCGAAGGTGGGGATGCCGGTTTCGATCAGCTCGCGGGTCGCGGCAATCGCGTAGTCGCAGGGCTCCGGGTCGCCAGGGCCGTTGGACAGGAATACGCCATCGGGCTTCAAGGCCAGCACGTCTTTGGCGCTGGTCTGGGCCGGCACCACGGTGATGCGGCAGCCGCGGCTGGCCAGCATGCGCAGGATGTTGAACTTGACGCCAAAGTCATACGCCACCACGTGGAAGCGCGGCGCGGTCTGGTCACCATAGCCTTGGTGCAGCTGCCATTCGGTCTGGGTCCAGGCGTAGGACTCCTTGGCCGACACCACCTTGGCCAGGTCCAGGCCGGCCATGCTGGGCGCAATCTTGGCGGCAGCCACGGCTTGGGCAATCGCCTCGGGCGTGACGTCGTGGCCCGCGGGCAGTGCCAGGATGCAGCCGTTCTGCGCGCCATGGGTACGCAGGTGGCGGGTCAGCTTGCGAGTGTCGAGGTTGGCGATGGCGACCGTCTTCTGCTGGACCAGGTAGTCCGACAAAGTCATGTGGCTACGGAAGTTGGAGGCGACCAACGGCAGATCTTTGATGACCAGACCGGCGGCGTGCACTCCGGAAGCTTCAACGTCTTCCACATTGACACCGTAGTTGCCGATGTGGGGGTACGTCAGGGTGACGATCTGCTGGCAGTAGCTGGGGTCGGTGAGGATTTCCTGGTAGCCGGTCATGGCGGTGTTGAACACCACCTCGCCCACGGTGGAGCCTGCGGCTCCAATGGAATTGCCAACAAAGACCGTGCCGTCTGCGAGCGCCAGGATGGCGGATGGGAAGGTTCCCTGAAGAGACAAAAGCACTGGGTTCTCCGAAATAGTTACGGGTACGCCCAAGCGGTCCAAGAGAAAACTCTTGCAAATGCTCTGAAAGGGGGTTCGGTGAGACCGGCGCTAGGCGTACGTGGATGCGGGAAAGCCCATCATTATAGCTCACCCCCAAGCTGCGCCCACTAGTTCCAGATGCGCCAACCCCCTTCCCTAAGGCCCGGCAAAGCCGCCTTCATGGGTTACTGCGAAGGGCAGTTATCGCCGGTCAACGGCCGATAGATGACGCATGCAGGCAAATTGCCGCCGCCGCCGCCACGTTCAGCGACTCCTCTCCGCCCGGCTGGCCTATGCGCACCGCAATCTGGGCGCGCGCCTGCAAGGCTGGCCCCACGCCCTGCCCTTCGTGGCCCATGGCCCAGGCGCAGGGAAAGGGCAGCTTCTGCTCTTGCAAAAGCGCGCCCTGGTGCGAACTGGTGACCACCAGGGGCACGGCCAGCGCATCCAGCGCCTCGGGCTCCAGGCCTTCGATCAGCCGCAGGCCGAAATGCGCACCCATGCCGGCGCGCAGCACCTTGGGGCTCCACAGCGCCGCCGTGCCCTTGAGCGCAATGATCTGCTTGAAACCAAAGGCGCCGGCGCTGCGCAGGATGGAGCCGACGTTGCCAGCGTCCTGCACCCGGTCGAGGATGACGCTGGCCGCAGTCGGATCCAGCGCGGTGGCGCTGGGCAGGTCGATGACAAAACCCATGGGCGCCGGCGATTCCAGGCTGCTCAGGTCGGCCAGCAGTTTATCGACCATTACTATGGTTTTAGTAGCTGCCTGCGCATATTGCGCCTGCGCCTGCGGCCAAAAAGACTCTGCAAAAATCGCCAGTGCGGGTTTCCATCCACGGGCCAGCGCGGCGCGGCACAGATGGTCACCTTCGAGCCAGACGCGGCCCTGCTTGCGGTAGGCCGTGCTGTCCTGCGACAGGCGGCGCAGCTCTTTCAGCAGCGGGTTGTCACGCGACTGGATGTAGGTAATAGGGTCAGAGCTCATCGCAGTACCTGGGTCACGGGGGCAAATGTTTTTCGGTGCAGTGGACAGGCGCCGTGGGCCTGCAGCGCCGCCAGATGCGCGGCCGTGCCATAGCCCTTGTGCCCGGCAAAGCCGTACTCCGGGTAGGTGAGATCCACCTGGGCGCACCAACGGTCGCGCGTCACCTTGGCCAGGATTGAGGCCGCAGAGATCGCCGGCACCAGGGAGTCGCCTTTGACGATGGCCTCGCTGGTCATGCGCAACGTAGGCAGGCGGTTGCCGTCCACCAGCACATGGCCAGGCTTGAGGCGCAGGCCCTCTACCGCGCGCTGCATGGCCAGCATGGTGGCTTGCAGAATGTTCAGGCGCTCGATCTCCTCCACGCTGGCTTCGGCAATCGAGCAGCACAAGGCCTTGGCCAGGATTTCGTCGAACAGCTGCTCGCGCCGCTTGGCGGTGAGCTTCTTGGAGTCGGCCAGGCCACGAATCGGGTGCAGATCGTCCAGGATCACGGCCGCAGCCACGACCGGCCCGGCCAGCGGGCCGCGCCCGGCCTCGTCCACGCCCGCAACCAGACCGCGCGGACTCCAGGCCAGCGGAACTTGCTCAGGCGCTGATGATTTCTTCGATGGCATGGGTGGCAAGCTGTGCGGTGTCGCGCTGCAGCAAGTGGTGCAGCGCGGTGAATTTTTCTTCAAGGGCAGCGATTTTCGCAGAGCCCTTGGCGTCCAGCCACTGCAGCGTAGCCTCGGCCAGAGCCTGGGGCGTGGCGGCGTCCTGCAGCAGCTCAGGCACCACGAAGTCGGCGCACAGGATGTTCGGCAGGCCGACCCAGGGCTGCAGCTGCTTGCGCTGCATCAGCTTCCAGGACAGCCAGTGCATGTTGTAGGCGATGACCATGGGCCGCTTGAACAGCGCGGCCTCCAGCGTGGCCGTGCCGCTGGCGATCAGGGTCACGTCGCAGGCAGCCAGCACGGTGTGCGACTGGCCGGCGACGATCTGCACGCGCCCGGCCAGGCCGGCCTGGGCGGCGATGGCTTCGATCCGCTCTTTCAACGAGGGGATCGCCGGCACTACAAATTTAATAGCTGGCCGCGCAAGCAGCATCTGCGCTGCAGCCTGAAAGAACCGCAAAGCCAGGTATTTGATTTCGGACTGCCGGCTGCCGGGCAGGATGGCGACCACATCGTCACCATCGCCCAAGCCCAGCTTCTGCCGTGCGGCTGCGCGGTCGGGGTTGAGCGGAATGACGCTGGCCAACGGGTGGCCAACATAGGTGGCGGCAATGCCGTGCTCGGCCAACAGCGCCGGCTCGAAGGGGAAGATGCACAGCACATGGTCGGCCGCGCGGCGGATCTTTTCCACCCGGTCGGCCCGCCAGGCCCAGATCGACGGGCAGACGAAATGCACGGTGGGTACACCCTGGGCCTTCAGCGCGGCTTCCAGGCCCAGATTGAAGTCAGGCGCATCCACGCCAATGAACACAGCCGGGCGCTCTTGCAGCAGGCGTTCGCGCAACTGCTTGCGGATGTTGATAAGCTCGTACAGGCGCAGGAACACATCCATGTTGTAGCCGTGCACGGCCAGTTTGTCACTGGGCCAGGCCGCCTGGAAGCCACGCTTGACCATCTGCGGACCGCCGATACCGATGGATTGCAAATCGGGCCAGCGGGCGCGCAAGCCATCCAGAACCAGGCCCGCCAGCAAGTCGCCAGAGGCCTCGCCGGCCACCATGGCGATACGGGGAGCAGACATCAGCGGGCGATGCCGCTGACGGAAGAGCCGAGGAAGTCGTCCATCAGCGCGATGTCCTCCGCGGCTTCGGGCATCTGGGCCGTCAGGGCCTGGATCGCTGCACGGGCTTCGTCCAGAGTTTTGCCCTGGCGGTAGATCAGCTTATGCATCTCGCGGATGGCCTTCAAGCGTGCATCCGAAAAATCACGCCGCTTCAGGCCCACCAAATTTACGGCGCGCACCTCCAGCGGATGGCCATCCACCACCATAAAGGGCGGCACATCCTTGTTCACGTGGCTGGCAAAACCCACCATGGTGTGGGCACCGATGCGCATGCGCTGCAGCACGCCGGTCAGGCCGCCAATCGTGGCCCAATCGCCTATCTGCACATGGCCAGCCAAGGTGGTGTTGTTGGCCATGGTGATCTGGTTGCCCAACTGGCAGTCGTGCGCGATGTGCACATAGGCCATGATCCAGTTGTCATCGCCGATGCGCGTGGCGCCCGCATCCTGCACCGTACCCAAATTGAAGGTGCAGAACTCTCGGATCACGTTGCGGTCGCCAATCACCAGTTCGGTGGGCTCGCCGGCATACTTCTTGTCCTGCGGTATTGCTCCCAGGGAGTTGAACTGGAAGATACGGTTGTCACGGCCTATCGTGGTGTGGCCCTCGATCACGCAGTGTGGGCCTATCGTGGTGCCAGCACTGACTTTGACATGCGGGCCGATCACCGTGTAGGGGCCGACGCTGACCGTAGGGTCCAGCTGGGCCTGCGGATCGACGACAGCGGTGGCGTGGATAAGGGTCACACGCAGTCCTTAGGCGATGGTACGCATGGCGCAGGTCAGCTCGGCTTCGACTGCCAGCTCGTCACCCACAGTGCCCTTGCCCTTGAACTTGAAAATGCCGGACTTCATGCGCACCAGCTCCACGTCCAGCATCAGCTGGTCGCCGGGTTCGACAGGGCGCTTGAAACGCGCGTTGTCGATAGCCGCAAAGTAGTACACGGTGTCGTCCTCTGGCGATTTGCCAAGTGCATCGAAAGCCAGCAGGGCCGCGGCCTGGGCCAGCGCCTCCAGCATAAGCACACCAGGCATGACCGGGCGGCGCGGGAAATGACCCTGGAAAAACGGTTCGTTGATGGTAACGTTCTTGAACGCACGAATGGACTTGGATTTGTCGATGCTCACCACCCGGTCCACCATCAGGAAGGGGTAACGGTGGGGCAGCTGCTTGAGGATTTGGTGGATGTCCATCATGGTGTTTCTAGGCTCTTCAAATGTTGTTCTAGTGATTTTTCGACCGCCTTCAGGCGGTCACGCAAACTGTGCAGCTGTTTCAGCGAAGCGGCGTTCTTTTCCCACTTGCTGTTTTCATCGATCGGGAACATGCCTGTGTAGTGGCCCGGCTGCGAGATCGAGCGGGTCACCACGGTGGCCGCTGAGATGTTGACGCGGTCGGCCAGTGTCAAATGGCCCAGCACAATCGCCCCGCCGCCCACGGTGCAGTGGGCGCCAATGTGGGCGCTGCCCGCCACGCCGACGCAACCCGCCATGGCAGTGTGCTCGCCGATCTGCACGTTGTGGCCGATCTGGATCAGATTGTCGAGCTTGACGCCATTGCCAATCACGGTGTCGTCCAGCGCGCCACGGTCTATGCAGGTATTGGCGCCAATTTCCACATCATCGCCAATGCGCACCGCACCCAGCTGCTCAATCTTCTCCCAGGCGCCAGCGTTCGGAGCAAAGCCAAAGCCGTCGGCACCGATCACCACGCCCGCATGCAACAGACAACGCGCCCCCACGCTGCAGTCCTCACCCACGGTAACCCGGGATTTGAGTACCGAACCGGCGCCTATATGCGCACCACGCTCGACCACGCACAGCGGACCTATGGTGGCTGTCGCGTCGATGTAGGCACTTGGATCCACCACCGCGCTGGGATGTACGCCCTGCGCCTGTGCGGCAGCTCGCTGGCGCTTCCACAACTGGGTGAGTTTGGCGAAATACAGATAGGGCGCATCGGCCACGATGCAGGCGCCACGCGCCACCGCCAGCTCTCGCTGGGCCGGGCCGACGATCACGCAACCAGCCTGGGAATGCGCCAGCTGCTGCTGGTATTTGGGATTGCTGAGAAAAGCGATCTGGGCAGCCGTCGCCGACTCCAGGGGTGCAATGCCGGTGATGGCCAGAAGGGCATCACCATGCAACTCGCCCCCCAGGGCCTCCACGATCGCGCCAAGGCGCAACACCACGCTGGAAGCCCCCGTCATCACTTCAATTATTTAGCGCCCGTCGTCGCGTTCAAGGCCTTGATGACCTTGTCAGTGATGTCGTACTTGGGGTTGATATAGACGGCCTCTTGCAGCACAGCATCATACTTTTCAGTCTCTGCCACTTGCTTGATGACCTTGTTGGCCTTTTCCAGCACTTGCTGCAGCTCTTCGTTCTTACGAGAATTCAGGTCTTCCTGGAATTCACGGCGCTTGCGCTGAAACTCGCGGTCTTGGTCGACCAACTGCTTCTGGCGCGACGTACGCTGGCTTTCGGCCAGGGTCGTAGCTTCACGCTCGAACTTGTCTGAAGCGGCTTTGAGCACCGAACCCGCATCGGTCAGCTCTTTTTCGCGCTTGGAGAACTCTTGCTCCAGCTTGGACTGGGCGGCTTTGGCGGCCGCAGACTCGCGGAAGATGCGGTCCGTGTTGACAAATCCAACGCGGAACTCGTCTGCCTGCGCGTGTGCTGACAGAAGCATGGCTCCCAGAACAATGCCGGAGCCCCAGTTGCGTAGAAATTTCTTCATTAGAAAGACGTGCCTATTTGGAATTGCAAGGACTGGATTCTATCGCCAGCGAATTTACGTATCGGTTTGGCATAAGCCAGACGAAGCGGACCGACCGGAGAAATCCAGCTCAGGCCCACACCAGTGGATGCCCGCATGTCGCTGAAGCTCATTTTCTGGTCTTCACCGTAGACATTGCCAACGTCGGCAAATGCAAACAAGCGCAGGGTACGGTCGTTACCAGCACCGGGGAACGGCGACTGGATTTCGGTGTTCAGGGTGAACTTCTTGGGGCCACCAATGACCGAGCCAGTCACGTCACGTGGCCCCAGCGTGCCCTGCTCGAACCCCCGCACCGAACCCAGGCCACCGCCGTAGAAGTTCTTGAACACCGGGAATGGCTCACCGCCCAAGCCCTTGCCATAGCCCAGCTCACCGTTGAAGGCAAAGGTGAACTGCTTGGTCAAAGGCACATACTGCTGGTACTGGTAGTTGCTGCGCAGATAGCGGGCATCGCCGAACAAGCCAGCTTCGGTGTTGAAGCGCTGGTAGATACCGGAACTGGGCGCCAAGGTACTGTCGCGATTGTCACGCGACCAACCCACGGTCAAGGGGAAAGCCGAACTGGTGTAGCCAAATTTCTCGGCGTACGCCAAATAGGCAGCCGGGATATTGGTACCCGGCTTGATGGTGGTGCGCTCCAGGCTGGCGCCGAAGTAAATGGTGTCCAGCTCACTGAACGGCACGCCGAAACGCAAGCCCGCGCCCTGGGTCACCAGTTGGTAGTTACCGCCCTGGTCGTTATAGGGCTTGGTGGCGCGGTGGAACACGTCGATCGAGCGTGAAATACCGCTGTTGGTGAAATACGGATCGACCGTGCTGACCACCACCACCTGATTGTATTTGCTGGTGTTGACTTCCAGGCCCAGGTAATTGCCCGAGCCGAAGGCGTTTTCCTGCTTGATGCTGAACGACAACGCCAGCTTTTCAGCGCTGGAGAAGCCTGCACCCAGCTGGATGCTGCCGGAGGATTTCTCTTCCACATTGATCTGCAGGTCCACCTGGTCGGGCGAACCGGCCACGTCCTGCGTCTCTACGCCAACTTCCTTGAAATAACCCAGACGGTCCACGCGGTCGCGCGATAGCTTGATCTTGTCACCGTCGTACCAGGACGATTCGAACTGGCGGAACTCTCGGCGGATAACTTCGTCACGCGTGCGGCTGTTGCCGGCCACATTCACCTTGCGCACATAGGCGCGGCGCGAAGGCTCGGCCTGCAGCACCAGCACCACGCGGTTGGTCGCACGGTCGATTTCTGGACGGGCCTCAACCTGGGCAAAGGCAAAGCCGAAGCTGCCAAAGTTATCCTTGAACGCCTTGGTGGTCTTGGCGACCAGGTCGGCGTTGTAAGCTTCACCGGGCTTGATACTGACCAGAGATTTGAACTCGTCTTCCTTGCCCAGGTAGTTGCCTTCCAGGCGCACGGCGGACACCACAAAACGCTCACCTTCGGTGATGTTGATGGTGATAGACATGTCCTGCTTGTCGGGCGAAATAGCTACCTGGGTCGAGTCCACCTTGAACTCCAGGAAACCGCGCGACAAGTAGTAGGAACGCAGGGTCTCGATATCGGCGTTGAGCTTGGCACGGGTATAGCGATCCGACTTGGTATACCAGCTGAGCCAGCCGCCGGTGTCCAGTTCAAACAGGCCGCGCAGGGTGGACTCCTCGATGGCTTTGGCGCCTACGATATGGATGTCCTTGATCTTGGCCGGCTCGCCTTCGGTGATCGTGAAGGTCAGGTTGACGCGGTTGCGCTCCACCGGCGTGACGGTAGTCACCACGGTAGCCGCATACAGGCTCTTGTTGATGTACTGGCGCTTGAGCTCTTGCTCAGCGCGGTCGGCCAGGGCCTTGTCGAAAGGACGGCCATCGGTCAAGCCCACATCGCGCATGGACTTCTTCAGTGCATCCTTGTCAAACTCTTTGGAGCCGACAAACTCCACGTCGGCGATCGTCGGGCGCTCTTCCACCACTACCACCAGCACATCGCCATTCACTTCCAGGCGCACATCCTTGAACAGCCCCAAAGCAAACAAGGTGCGAATGGCCGCCGAGCCCTGTTCGTCGTTGTAGGTATCACCCACACGGAAAGGTAAAGATGCGAAAACAGTACCGGGCTCTACACGTTGCAGGCCTTCGATGCGAATGTCGCGCACGGCAAACGGTGTCACGGCCCAAGCCGTATTGGCGACAAAAATCAAAGCCGCAGCAGCCGACAAAGACCGCAGGCGAAAGCTATTAAAGTGGTTTTTCATGGATAAGGGTCTTGCCAAACCTGCAGAGCAGCTCAGCGATTGAATGTTAGCCAAAGAGGCGGTTGACATCGTTAAACAGCGCAATGGACATCATGAGCAAAAGCACCGCACCACCTCCGCGTTGCAAGCGCTCCATCCAGGCGTCAGATACGGATTTGCCTGTCACGGCCTCCCAAAGATAATACAACAGGTGCCCACCATCGAGGATGGGCACGGGCAGCAGGTTCAGCACACCCAGGCTCACGCTGATCAGCGCCAGGAACACCAGATACTGTGTAAAGCCCAGGCTGGCCGACTTGCCCGCATACTCCGCAACCGACAAGGGGCCACTCAGATTCTTGATGGAGGCGTCACCCACCAGCATGCGTCCCATCATGCGCAAGGTCAGGCCGGACACCTCCCAGGTGCGCTCCACGCCGCGCCACAGACCATCGACCAATCCATAACGTATGGTCACCATTTCAGGAGGGGCGCCCACATAGGCACCGATACGCCCCACCGACTGCAAACCCTCGGGCTTGATATCCGGTGTAACGGTCACGTCCAGCATCTGACCGGCACGCTCGACACGCCAGGTCTGCGCCAGCGGCTGACCATCCACCAAGGAGCCACGAATCACCGCGCGCAACTGCTGGCCATCCACAATCGGCGTGGCACCGACCTGCACGACCAGGTCACCGCGTTGCAAACCGGATCGGGCCCCAGCGCCATCGGCGGCCACATCTCCCAGCAACGGGCGCGTCCAGGGGCCCACCACACCTATGGTGCGGAACAGTTGGGCATCCGCATCCTGGGCATGCAGGCTGGCCAGGCCCATGACGACTTCGCGGCGGGCGCCATGTTCGTTTGAAGCCAATTCCAGACGCACATCGCGGCCATCCAGCGCGCCGCGCGTCAGCAGCCAACGCAGGTCGTCAAAGGACTGGACGTCGTCCAGCTCTTCACCGTCCCAGCCGGCACGGGTGACAACTTCGCCGCCCTGCACGCCAGCCTTTTCCGCCACCGAGCCTATGCCCGGGCTGGCCAGCACTGCTCGGGCTTCGTCCACACCACTCCAATTGACGACGCCGTACAGCAATACCGCCAACAACAAATTGGCCAAGGGCCCAGCCGCCACGATGGCCGCCCGCTTGGCCAGGGTCTGGGTATTGAAAGCCAGGTGACGCTCTGCCGGCGCCACGGGCGCTTCGCGCTCGTCCAGCATCTTCACGTAACCGCCCAGGGGAAATGCCCCCAGCACGAATTCGGTCGGTGAACCCTTGGGCTGCCAGCGTAACAAGGGCTGGCCAAAGCCCACGGAAAAGCGCAGCACCTTGACGCCACAGGCCACAGCCATGCGGTAGTGGCCGTACTCGTGCACGGCAATCAACAAGCCCAGCGCCACGATAAAAGCCACTATGGTCAGCATGGCAGTCCTTTACAAGGGCCTGTTCACACTATGGATGCAAGTGCGAACGTGGTTGGAAAAGCGCCAATGAAGACGCGGGACGACGGCCAGGCTGGCCGCCTGGCCTAGGACTGCAACGCGCAGTGGCGCTTTTCCAGCCACGTTCCCTTCGGGTTGCAGCCCAAAGGACCAGCCGCAGCATTGCAAAGCCTTGCCGGGGTACACCCCGGCTGCGTTTTGCGCCTCGCCTCTGGCCCTTTGAACAGCAACGCATCTTGTATCCATAGTGTGAACAGGCCCTAAATTTGCAGACGCGATACGGTCTGATGTGCGGCGGCGCGCGATTGCGCGTCCAACGCCAATAAATCTTCCAGCGTCTGCGGCTTGGAGGGGCTGACCGCTGCCAAAGTTGCAAGATTGATGGAATGGATCTGGTCGAAGCGGATACGCCGGTCTAAAAACGCAGCCACGGCCACCTCGTTTGCTGCATTCAGCACCGCGCAGGTACCAGAAGGCGCACGCAAACTCTCCCAGGCCAGTTGCAGGCACGGGAAGCGCTGGAAATCTGGCAGCTCAAAAGTCATCGCCGCCATCTTGGCGAAGTCCAGCCGCGCCGTGCCGCTCTCGATGCGCTCCGGCCAGGACAGGCCGTAGGCAATCGGTACCCGCATATCCGGCGTGCCCAGCTGGGCCATTACCGAGGCATCATGGAACTGCACCATGGAATGGATGATTTGCTGCGGATGGATGACCACCTCGATCTGCTCAGGCGTGACGCCGAACAGGTACTTGGCCTCGATCACCTCCAGCGCCTTGTTCATCATCGTGGCCGAGTCCACCGAGATCTTGCGGCCCATGGCAAAGTTGGGATGGGCGCAGGCTTGCTCGGGGGTAACATCGCGCAGCGTGGCCGGATCACGGGTACGGAAGGGGCCGCCCGACGATGTCAGCATGATCTTCTCGATGCGCCGTGGCCAGACCGCCGGGTCTTCGGGCAGCGACTGGAACACCGCGGAATGTTCGCTGTCGATCGGCAGCAGCAGCGCACCGCCCTGCTTGACTGCGGCCAGAAACACTTCACCGCCGACCACCAACGCCTCTTTATTCGCCAACAGCAAACGCTTGCCGGCGCGGGCCGCCGCCAGACAAGGGGCCAAGCCAGCAGCCCCGACGATGGCCGCCATCACCGCGTTCACATCTTCATGCGACGCTACCATTTCAATAGCTGCTGGCGCAGACAATACCTGCGTTGGAAGGCTTATTTCCTTAAATTTTCGGGCCAGCAGTTCGGCATGCGGTACGCTGGCCATCACGGCAAAACGGGGTTTGAACTGCACGCATTGCTGCAGCATCAAATCCACCTGGGTCGCCGCCGTCAGAGCGAAAACCTCAAAGCGCTCGGGATGGCGGGCCACCACATCCAGCGTGCTGGTACCCACCGAGCCGGTGGAACCCAAAATCGTCAAAACCTGTTTCATACCCTGCTTCATGGGTTCATTAGCCTACAGCGGAGGCCAACATCATCACCAGCGGCAGGATTGGCAGCAAGGCATCCACCCGGTCCAGCACACCGCCGTGACCGGGCAACAAACCACTGCTGTCTTTCACACCGGCGCTGCGCTTGACCAGAGACTCGATCAAATCCCCCGCCACACTCATGGCGGCAAGGAACAAGGCCGCCAACAGCAACAGCACATTGCTGCGCTCTGCCAGGCGGGTGTACAGACTGGCCACCGTGGCGTGGTTCGCACTATCGGCGGCCACCCAGGCAAACGCCAACACCACAACCCCCAACATACCACCGCACACACCTTCCCAACTCTTGCCGGGGCTGATGGCGGGAGCCAGTTTGTTCTTGAAAAATTTGGTGCCGAAGGCACGCCCTGCAAAGTAGGCAAAGATGTCGGCCACCCAAACCAGCACCAGCGCCGACAGCAGAAAGTTAATGCCCACCACGCGGGCTTGGCACATAGCCAGCCAAGCGGCCCACAGGGCGGCAAACCCCACCGTGCCACGCACGACGCCAGGGATGCGTCCCCACCCATCCACGCCGCCACGCAGCAGCCAGGCACCCACCAGCACCCAGGCTGCACCGACCACGGTCCACAGCATCGGCGTATGCGCGGTCAGCAAACCCATCAACCAGGACACGGCGCAGGCCAGTGCCATCAGCAGGCCCAAGCCCAAAGATTTGGCCTGGCTCAAGCCATTCATGCGACCCCACTCCCAGGCGGCTGCGACTATCGCAACAACGGCCAGCAGACACAGCGGCTCGGGTGCTGGATAAAACAGCGCAGGCAAAAGAATCGCCAACAGAACGATGGCCGTGATGACACGTTGCAGCAGCATGGAAGGTGATCAGGTGGCCGTAGCCACCTGCTCCGAGGTTTTGCCAAAGCGGCGTTCACGGCGGCTGTAAACGGCAATCGCCTCGTCCAGCGCGGCTTCATCGAATTCGGGCCACAGCTTGTCGCTGAAGACCAGCTCGGAATATGCGGCCTGCCAGATCAGGAAGTTGCTGATGCGGAACTCACCGCCGGTGCGTATCAGCAGATCCGGGTCCGGCGAATGCGCCAGGGCCATGGCGCGGTCCAGACTTTTCTCGGTGATGGCCTCGCCCGCTGCAGCAAGTTTGCGCGCGGCCTGAGCAATATCCC
This sequence comes from Rhodoferax sp. GW821-FHT02C08, assembly GCF_059421805.1. NCBI lineage: Bacteria > Pseudomonadati > Pseudomonadota > Betaproteobacteria > Burkholderiales > Comamonadaceae > Rhodoferax > Rhodoferax sp. GW821-FHT02C08. Next base: position 176,431 of record NZ_JBWKVR010000001.1, on the reverse strand, counting down.
AGCGACCACCGTAGTTGAAACAGATGTTGAGCACCAGCCGGGTGTTGTCGGCCGTCGCCTTCTCGGCTTCCAGCAGGCCATTGCGGACCTTTTCCGACAAGGCGCCAAGGTCGCCCACGAAGTGCAACTGCACACCATTGGCCTTGAGCTTGGCGACTTCCTTGGCCAGCACACCAACCATCAAGGACATCAACCCCGAAACCTCTTCTGCCGGACGGTCCCAGTTCTCGGAGGAAAACGCAAACACGGTCAGCACGCCGACACCACGGTCCAGGCAAGCCTGCACGCAGCGACGCAAAGAATCCACACCCTGGTGGTGACCGGCAATGCGCGGCATGAAGCGCCGCGTGGCCCAGCGGCCATTGCCATCCATGACGATGGCGATATGGCCGGGAACCGAAGATAAAGAAGTAGCCATGTTAAAAATCAACCCCTGTCAAAAACACCGTGGAACCGACTGCATAAAGACCGGGGATGCTCCACATGCTAGACGGCCATGATGTCCTGCTCTTTGGCAACCACCAGTTGGTCAATTTCGGCGATGTGGCGGTCGGTGATCTTTTGCACATCGGCTTCAGCGCGCTTCTGGTCGTCTTCGGAGGCAAGCTTGTCCTTGACCAGCTTCTTCACGGCTTCGTTGGCATCGCGGCGCACACTGCGCACCACGATCTTGGCGCTTTCACCTTCGGTGCGTGCCAGCTTGGTGAGTTCCTTGCGGCGCTCTTCGCTCATGGCCGGCATGGGCACGCGGATCAGGTCACCCAACGAAGCGGGGTTCAAACCCAGATGGCTGTCACGGATGGCCTTTTCGACCTTGGACGCCATGTTCTTTTCCCAGGGCTGAACGCCGATGGTGCGCGAATCGATCAGCGACACATTGGCGACCTGGCTGATAGGCACCATGGAGCCGTAATACTCCACTTGCACGGTATCCAGCAAAGCGGGATTGGCGCGACCCGTACGGATCTTGGCCAGGTTGTTCTTGAAGGCCACGATGGACTGGTCCATCTTGGCTTGCAGATTGGTTTTAACGTCGGCGATAGTCATGCTTTTCTCCTCAGGGGCCTGCACACAGGGTCAGGCATGGACCAGGGTGCCCTCATCTTCACCCATCACCACACGCTTGAGCGCGCCGTGCTTGAAGATGGAAAACACCTTGATCGGCAACTTCTGGTCACGGCACAAGGCAAAGGCCGTTGCGTCCATGATGCCCAGGTTTTGCGACATGGCTTCATCGAAGGACAGGCTGGCGTAACGGGTTGCCGAGGGGTCTTTCTTGGGGTCGGCGGTGTACACACCGTCCACCTTGGTGGCCTTGAGCACCACCTGCGCACCGATCTCCGCGCCGCGCAAAGCTGCAGCCGTATCGGTGGTGAAAAATGGGTTGCCAGTACCGGCGGCAAACACCACGACCTTGCCCTCTTCCAGGTACTGCAAGGCCTTGGGCCGCACATAGGGCTCGACCACCTGGTCGATGGCGATGGCAGACATCACACGCGCTGTCAGGCCGGCCTTGTTCATCGCATCGGCCAATGCCAATGCGTTCATCACCGTGGCCAACATGCCCATGTAATCGGCGGTGGCGCGGTCCATACCGACCGAGCCGCCCGCGACACCACGGAAAATATTGCCACCACCAATCACCACCGCAACCTCCACACCCAAGCGGGTGACTTCGGCGACCTCTTCCACCATACGCACGATGGTGTCACGGTTAATACCGAATTGGTCGTCTCCCATGAGTGCCTCCCCCGACAGCTTGAGCAAGATACGCTTGTAGGCTGGTTGGGCTTGGGTCATGGAAACTCCTTGGATGGTTGGATGAAAAATGGTAGGGGCAAAGTGTTTCGCGTAGATGTCTGGAACAGGACTTAGGCCGTAGCCTTGGCCGCAGCCACTTGCGCCGCTACTTCGGCAGCAAAGTCGTCAACTTTCTTTTCAATGCCTTCACCCACCACGTACAGGGTGAATGATTTGACATTGGTCGAAGCCGCCTTGAGCATTTGCTCCACAGTTTGCTTGTCGTTCTTAACGAAGCTCTGGTTGAACAACGAGACTTCCTTCAGGTACTTCTGCACGCCGCCTTCGATGCGCTTGGCAACGATTTCGTCGGACTGCACAGGCTTGCCGGCGGCCACTGCCACAGCAGCGTCCTCAGCAGCCTTGGCTGCTGCCACGGAACGCTCTTTAGCGATCAGGTCTGCAGGCACGTCAGCGCTGGTCAGGGCCACGGGCTTCATGGCGGCGATGTGCATCGCGACATCCTTGGCCGCCACTTCGTCGCCTTCGAACTCAACCACCACGCCGATGCGCGTGCCGTGCAGGTAACCCGCCAGCTTGGAGCCGGAGAATTGCTTGAAGCGGCGGAAGGTCATGTTTTCGCCGATCTTGCCGATCAGACCCTTGCGCACATCTTCCAGCGTGGGGCCGAAACCGTCTTGCTCGTAAGCCAGGGCGCTCAGGGCAGCCACATCGGCTGGGTTGTGCTTGGCGATCAATTGCACCGCACCTTGGGCCAGAGCCAGGAAGCTGTCGTTCTTGGTCACGAAGTCGGTTTCGCAGTTCACTTCCAGCAGAGCGCCCACAGATGCCGATCCGGTGCCTTCGAAGTAGCTGGTCACCACGCCTTCAGCGGTCACGCGCGATGCGGCCTTGCCAGCCTTGCTGCCGAGCTTGACGCGCAGCAGTTCTTCAGCCTTGGCCATGTCGCCTTCGGCTTCGGTCAGGGCCTTCTTGCATTCCATCATGGGAGCATCGGTCTTGCCACGCAGTTCAGCGACCATGCTTGCGGTAATTGCAGCCATATTTCTCTCCGTCTTAAATCAAAAAAATTAGTAAAAAAAAGGGGGCTTGCGCCCCTCTTTCATGGCGGCGAACCGCGCAATGGAGAAGCGCTTAGGCAGCGGCTTCGCTCACTTCCACGAATTCGTCGGCAGTTTCAGCAGCCACGGCCTTGACCACATCGCTGGCGGCGTTGTTACGGCCTTCGATGATGGCGTCAGCGATACCACGGGCGTACAAAGTGACAGCCTTGGAGGAGTCATCGTTGCCTGGGATTACGTAGTCAATGCCTTCGGGCGAGTGGTTGGTATCGACCACGCCGATCAGCGGAATGCCCAGCTTGCGGGCTTCAGCGATGGCAATCTTGTGGTAGCCAACGTCGATCACGAAGATCGCGTCTGGCAGGGTGGTCATGTCCTGGATGCCACCGATGTCTTTTTCCAGCTTGGCCATTTCGCGGGCAAACATCAGCTGTTCTTTCTTGCTCATGCTGTCCAAACCGGCTTCTTGCTGGATCTTCATGTCCTTCAGACGCTTGATCGAGGTCTTGACCGTCTTGAAGTTGGTCAGCATGCCGCCCAACCAGCGTTGGTCAACGAAAGGCACGCCAGCACGGGCTGCTTCACCGGCGACAATTTCGCGGGCTTGGCGCTTGGTGCCGACCATCAGGATGGTGCCACGGTTGGCGGTCAGTTGCTTAGCGAACTTGGCCGCGTCCTGGAACATCGGCAGCGATTTTTCCAGGTTGATGATGTGAATTTTGTTGCGGTGACCGAAGATGAACGGGGCCATCTTGGGGTTCCAGAAGCGGGTTTGGTGACCAAAATGGACGCCGGCTTCTAACATTTCGCGCATGGTGACAGACATGGAGTTCTCCGTAAGGTTGTGTCTAAAATTCAGTCCGATTTGCAACTGTTTTGAGATACTCAAAGTCAGCGCAACACCTTGAATGGACTGGTTTGCGATTAGTTTTACTGCAACAGTCAAACAATTCTGACCGATCAGCAAAACCCAAGGAGTGTAGCACGCTCCACGCCACACCATGTTTACAGACCTTGTCGCCACCCGCCTGAAGCTGCAATCGCAGCAGTCCACCCCCCTGGAAGAGCTGGAACGGTCGATCGCCATCGCCCAGTCGGATGCATGCAAAAGCGCTTTTCTGCATACCCGCTTTGATACCGCCCGCAGCGTGGCCGCACAGCCCCGCATCATAGAAACACCGCTGGCCGGCCTGGCGGTGTCGGTCAAAGACCTGTTCGATGTGGCTGGCGAAGTCAGCAGCGCCGGCTCCACGGTGCTGGCCGACCGACCCGCTGCCGCAGCCGACAGCCCCGCCGTGGCGCGCCTGCAGGCCGCTGGCGGCGCCATCCTGGGCCGCACCCACATGGTGGAGTTCGCTTTTTCCGGCGTGGGTACCAACCCGCACTTCGACACACCGGCCGCCTGGGATGGCCGCTACAACCAGCCTGCGGGCGCCCGTACCGTAGGCCCCGTGGCGCGGGTGCCGGGCGGCTCATCGTCGGGCGCTGCGGTGTCGGTGGCCACCGGTGCGGCTTTCATCGGGCTGGGCTCGGACACCGGCGGCTCGATCCGCATCCCGGCCGCGCTGAACGGCATCGTGGGCTTCAAAAGCACGACCCGGCTGGTACCTACGACCGGCGCCATCCCCTTGTCCAGTACGCTGGACACGGTCTGCGCGCTGACCCGCAGCACGCGTGACGCCGTGCTGGCCCATGAAATCCTGGCCCAGCGCAGCGTGGCGCTCAGCGACGCACCGCTGTCGCAATACCGCATTGCCGTGGCCAACAACATTCTGCTGGACAACCTGGACTCCACCGTGGCCCGCGCCTTCGAGCGCGCGCTGCAGCGCCTGCGTGATACCGGCGCCACACTGGTGGAGCTCCCTCTGGAGCCAGTCAACGAGTTGGCCCGCATCCAGCAAACCGGTGGCTTCTCGGCGGTAGAGTCGTATATGTGGCACCGCCCTCTGCTGGGCCGTGGCCCGCTCACGCGCGCCGCCTACGACCCCCGGGTACTGGTGCGCATAGAACGCGGTGCGCAGATGCGGGCCTTCGAGTATTTCGAGCTGGTAGAGGCACGCGCCGCCTGGATCACACAGATGGAGGCCGCCTTGCGCGGCTTCGACGCCGTGGTCTCGCCCACCGTGCCCATCGTGGCGCCACCCATCTCGCATATGGCACCGGGCACGGCGCGCGACGACGCCTTCTTCCACGCCAACGGCCTGTTGTTGCGCAATACCAGCGTGGTGAACATGCTGGACGGCTGCGCCATCTCCCTGCCCTGCCATACGCGCGATGAACTACCAACCGGCCTGATGCTGTGGAGTACCGCGATGCGCGATGATGCCCTGCTCAGCCTGGCATTGCAGGCCGAGCAAGCACTACAGTTTTAATAGCTACCTGCGCAGACGATACCTGCGCAAGAGCCACTTTTCTTATAAAAACAAGGTCCCCATGCATGTCGTGAAGATGCGGATGTTTTCCGCATGAAAGTTGCCATCATTGGCGCCGGAGTCATCGGCGTCAGCACAGCCTATGAGTTGGCCGCCGACGGCCACGAAGTCACCGTTTTCGAACGCCGCAGCGCCGCCGCCGAAGAAACCAGCTTTGCCAACGCCGGCATCATCGCGCCCGGCTACGTCACCCCCTGGGCGGCCCCAGGCATGCCGGGCAAGATGTTCAAAAGTCTGTTCCAGCGCCACGCCCCGCTGCAGCTGGGTCTGCGCCTGTCCACCGGCGACTTGGCCTGGATGTGGAAGTGGCGTCGCGCCTGCAAGCTCGACATCTACCTGGCCAACCGCAGCCGCCTGCAGCGCCTGGCCTTCTACAGCCGCGAACGCCTGCACGCGCTGGCCCACACGCTGCACCTGGAATACGACCGCAGCGACGGCTATATGGTGCTGCTGCGTACGGCGCAGGACGCCGCCATGGCCGAACCCGGCCTGCAGCTGCTGCGCGATGCGGGTGTACGCTTCCAGCAGATCGACGTGGCGGCGGCACGCAGCATCGAGCCCGCGCTGTGCGCCGAGACCGACTTCTTCGGTGCCATCCACCTGCCGGACGACGAGGTGGGCAACTGCCGCCAATTCACCATGCTGCTCAAGGCCGCGGCCCAGCAGCTGGGTGCAAAATTTGAGTTCAATCGCACGGTAGCGCAGATAAATCCTGCGCCAGCAGCTACGGTTTCCATAGCAAACGAGACCACGCCCCGGCGCTTCGATGCCGTGGTGGTGTGCGCCGGCATGGCCTCGGCCGCCCTGCTCAAGCCGCTGGGTCTGCACATACCGCTGGCGGCGGTGTACGGCTATTCGCTCACCGCCAATATCCGCGAGCCGCTGAACGCCCCCGTCAGCGCCGTGATGGACGAACACTACAAAGTCGCCATCTCACGCATGGGCCAGCGCGTGCGCGTGGCCGGCAGCGCCGAGCTCGGCGGCCAGTCCGACACCAAGAACCCCGCCGCCATCGCCACCCTGTACAAAGTGCTGCACGACTGGTTCCCCGGTGCGGCCCAGCTGGCCAGCAATGTGCAGATATGGAAAGGCGCCCGCGCTATGCTGCCCGACGGCCCACCCCTGATCGGTGCCAGCGGCCTGCCCGGCGTCTGGCTCAACCTGGGCCACGGCTCCAGCGGCTGGGCCCTGGCCTGCGGCAGTGCCCGCGCCACGGCTGACCTAGTAGCCGGCCACAGCCCGGCCATCGACATGGAAGGCCTGGGCCTGGAACGCCTGAGGAACTGAGTATGCAACGCATCAACGCCGACCAATCGCAGCCCCTGTTCGATACCGCCGCCTCGCGCCGCATCGAAGAGGCCGCCTTGGCCGGCCTGCCCGACAACACCTTGATGCCCCGCGCCGGCCTGGCCGTGGCCCGTCTGGCCCGCGCCCTGGCACCGCATGCACGCCGCATCTGGATCGCCTGCGGCCCCGGCAACAACGGCGGCGACGGCCTGGAAGCCGCGGCCCAGCTACAACAGCACGGCGTCCAGGTCGTGGTGACTTGGTTGGGACAGGAAGCCCGAGCCTCCAGCGACACCCTGGCCGCCCTGGGGCGCGCCCGGGCGGCCGGCGTGCAATTTGCCGACACCCCACCCACCGACCTGGACGCCCAGGACCTGTGCATAGACGCCCTGCTCGGCCTGGGCCAAAGCCGTGCCCCCAGCGGTAGCATGGCCAGCTGGATCGTCACCATGAACGCCAGCCCTGCCCCCACGCTGGCAGTGGACCTACCCACCGGCCTGCAAACAGACACCGGCGCACTTGCTACAAATTCAGTAGCTGCCCGCGCAGATGAAACAAGCGCTGCAGCCATCATTTATGCAGACCACACACTCAGCCTGCTGACGCTCAAACCCGGTTTGTTCACCGCCCATGGCCGGGACAGCGCAGGCCAGGTCTGGCTGGACGCACTGGGCGTCACGCCCGGTATCGCGGCCAGCGCCCGGCTGCTGGGTGCGCCGCAGCCCCCACAGCGCAGCCACGCCAGCCACAAGGGCAGCTACGGCGACGTGGCCGTTATCGGCGGCGCGCCCGGCATGACCGGTGCCGCGCTACTGGCGGCCACGGCCGCCCTGCACCACGGCGCGGGCCGGGTCTTCGTCGGCTTGTTGGACGGCGGCAGCATGCAGGTCCACCCACAGCAGCCCGAGCTGATGTTCCGCGCCCCGGGCGCGCTCAAACTGCATGCACTGGCCCTGGTCTGCGGATGTGGCGGCGGCGAGGCCGTGCGCCCCTTGCTGCCGCGCGTGCTGGGCGAAGCTGCCCGCCTGGTGCTGGACGCCGACGCCCTGAACGCCATCGCCAGCGACACCGCCCTGCAAGCCCTGCTGCGCCACCGCGCGGCCCAAGGCCTGCCCACGGTGCTGACGCCGCACCCCCTGGAGGCCGCACGCCTGCTGGGCTGCACCACGCTGCAGATCCAGGCCGACCGCCTGGCCGCCGCCCAACAACTGGCCGACCGCTTTGCCTGCGTGGCCGTGCTGAAAGGTTCGGGCACAGTAATCGCGGCCCCACTGCGAACACCGGCCATCAACCCCACGGGCAACGCCCGGCTGGCCACTGCGGGAACGGGGGACGTGCTGGCAGGCATGGTGGGCGCACGGCTGGCGGCGGGCCAGTACGCCATGGATGCGGCCTGTGACGCGGTCTATGCCCACGGACTGGCAGCAGACCGCTGGCCCGAGGGCAAGCCTTTAACGGCCAGCGCATTGGCGCAGTTCTAGCCGCCCGGCACAATACGACAGAGTAAAAGCGGCCTAGCCCCGGCCCACGAACGGCATCTTGGTCGCCATCACGGTGTGGAACAGCACATTGGCATCAAGCGGCAGGCTGTCCATATAGAGCACCGACTTACCGACGATGTTGACGTCCATCACCGGCTCCACCACCATCTCGCCATGGGCTTGCAAGATGCCGGTGGTCATGCGCTGGGTCATATTGGTGGCGGCGTTACCGATGTCGATCTGGCCCACCGCAATATCGTATTTACGCCCGTCCAGCGCGGCCGACTTGGTCATGCCGCGTACCGCGTGCTTGGTGGCGGTGTAGGCAATCGAATTCGGCCGCGGCGTGGTGCTGGAGATGGAGCCGTTGTTGATGATGCGCCCGCCGCGCGGTGTCTGCGCCTTCATCACCCGGAAGGCCTGCTGTATGCACAAAAACATGCCGGTGAAGTTCACATCCACCACGCCCTGCCACTGTGCCAGGCTCAGGTCTTCCAGCAACACGCCTGGCGCACTGGTGCCGGCATTGTTGAACAACAGATCGACGCGGCCAAAAGTCTGCACCGTGGCCTCGAACAAGGCCTGGACGGCCGCAGGATCGGTCACGTCGGTAGGCACTACCAGCGCATTCTGCGCGGCACCGGATTCGGCCTGCACAGCCAACAAGGCTTCGCTGCGCCGCCCGGCGAGCGCGACACGGTAGCCATCGGCCAGCAGGGCCAAGGCCACAGCCCGGCCGATGCCGCTGCCGGCGCCGGTCACCACGGCGACTTTGGAATGGTGAACCATAGCCTTCCTTCGCCTATCTGCGGGTACGCGGTTTCTGGGTTTTCTTCTTGGCCGCACCGCCCTTGGCGGAAGCCGAACCCGAGGACTTGGCCGCAGACTTGGCTGCCTGCACGGGCGTGCGCGGCGCGTGATCACGTGACTGCGACTCCTTACGGCCAGAGCGCTTGGAAGGCGCAGCCTCGGATTTGGAGCGGTTAGGGCCCTCGCGCTGCACGCCCTTGTCTTTCATGGCGCGGTTCACCAGATCTTCCCCTTCCCGTATCAGGCGGAAGTCGATCTTGCGTCCGTCCAGATCGACGCGGCTGACCTGGACCTGCACCCGCGTGCCGATGGAATAACGGATGCCAGTACGCTCGCCACGCAGCTCCTGGCGGGCCTCGTCGAACTTGAAGTATTCGCCACCCAGCTCGGTGATGTGCACCAGGCCTTCCACGTACATGGCGTCCAAGGTGACGAAGATGCCGAAACCGGTGGCCGAGGTGACCACGCCGCCGAACTCCTCGCCCAGATGCTCGCGCATGTACTTGCATTTGAGCCAGGCTTCCACATCGCGGCTGGCCTCGTCGGCGCGGCGCTCGTTGGCGCTGCAATGCAGGCCGGCAGCCTGCCAGGCCAGGGTTTCAGGGCTGACTTTCTTGGGCTTCTGATCGGGCTCGGCCACCTTGCCCTGGAGGCGTGCGTGGTTGTTCTTGCTCAGGCGCTTGGCCAGCTTGGCATGGGCTTCGCCCGGCGTGGGCAGCGTCGGCAGCTGGTACTTGCGGTGCGCCAGGATCGCCTTGATCACGCGGTGCACCAACAGGTCCGGGTAGCGCCGGATGGGGCTAGTGAAGTGGGTGTACGCGTCAAATGCCAGGCCGAAGTGCCCGCTGTTGCTGGGCGTGTAGATGGCTTGCTGCATGGAGCGCAGCAGCATCGAATGGATTTGCTGGGCGTCAGGCCGGTCCTTGGTGGCCGCCGCGATGGCTTGGAACTCGCCCGGCTTGGGATCGTCGCTGATCGACATGCCGACGCCAGTAGCCTTCAGGTAGTTGCGCAGAATCTCGATCTTCTCGGGCGTAGGGCCTTCGTGCACGCGGAACAGACCGGGGTGCTTGCCCTGGGCGATGAAGTCGGCGCTGCAGACGTTGGCAGCCAGCATGGCCTCTTCGATCAGCTTGTGCGCCTCGTTGCGGGTACGCGGCACGATTTTCTCAATCCGGCCGTTTTCATCGCAAACGATCTGGGTTTCGGTGGTTTCAAAGTCCACCGCACCACGCGCCTGGCGGGCCACCAGCAGCGCCCGGTAGACATCGTGCAGATTCAGCAGGTCGTTGACACGATCCTTGCGGCGCAGCGCCTCAGGGCCACGGGTATTGCCCAGAATGGCCGCCACCTCGGTATAAGTGAAGCGCGCATGGCTGTACATCACCGCAGGGTAAAACTGGTAGGCGTGCACCTCCCCCTTGGTCGTCACCAACATGTCGCAAACCATGCACAGGCGTTCTACCTCAGGGTTCAGGGAACACAGGCCGTTGGACAGCTTCTCGGGCAACATGGGAATGACGCGGCGTGGGAAATACACGCTTGTTGCACGGTCATACGCATCCACGTCGATAGCCGAGCCGGTTTCCACATAGTTGCTGACATCGGCAATCGCAACCAGCAAACGCCAGCCCTTGCTGCGCCCGACCTTGGCCGGTTCACAGTACACGGCGTCGTCGAAGTCGCGGGCGTCTTCGCCATCGATAGTGACCAGGGGCACATCGGTCAGATCGACGCGATTCTTCTTGTCTTGCGGCCGCACCTTGTCTGGCAAGGTGCGCGCCAGGGCAATACACGCATCGGAGAACACATGCGGCACGTCGTATTTGCGCACTGCGATTTCGATCTCCATGCCGGGGTCGTCCACCTCGCCCAGCACTTCCTTGACGCGACCCACCGGCTGGCCGAACAATGCAGGCGGCTCAGTGAGTTCAACCACGACCACCTGGCCTGGCTTGGCGCTGCCAATGGCCGCCTTGGGGATCAATACATCCTGTCCATAACGCTTGTCTTCGGGAGCCACCAGCCAAATGCCGCTTTCCTGCAGCAGGCGACCAATGATGGGTTGGACCGGGCGTTCAATGATCTCGACAACCCGACCCTCGGGGCGACCCTTGCGGTCGCTGCGCACGATACGGGCCTTGACCCTGTCCTTGTGCAGCACGGCGCGCATTTCATTGGAGGGCAGATAGATATCCGACTCACCATCATCGCGCAGTACAAACCCGTGTCCATCGCGGTGTCCCTGGATGGTGCCTTCGATCTCGTCCAGCAAGCCGCTGGTATGACTGGTCGTTTTGATAAGGATTCTCTCTTTCTGGTTTGCCCAAAGGGTAGCAGAGCGCGGCAGGCAGTGGAAAAAACAGCGGATTTCATCAAGCCTTCAGCCCGCGAGTCAAAAACGCTGTTTTTCCCATGTTATACTTTAACTCGTGGGCCCAGATGGCGAAATTGGTAGACGCACTGTGTTCAGGTCGCAGCGCCGCAAGGCGTGCTGGTTCGAGTCCAGTTCTGGGCACCACACCTTATCTCGAACAAAAACCGCTAATCAGTTAGCGGTTTTTTTCTGGTTAAAAATCTGCAAGCTACCAATTGCAGATGGTTAGAGTTTAGTGGGCCCAGATGGCGAAATTGGTAGACGCACTGTGTTCAGGTCGCAGCGCCGCAAGGCGTGCTGGTTCGAGTCCAGGTTCTGGGCACCACACCTTACTCGAAAAAAAGCCGCTAAAAAGTTAGCGGCTTTTTTTTTGCTCCTTTGCCCCCGCACTGCATATGCAATGCGGGGAAATCGAACTTAGCTTAGATAGGTAGTGCCACCAGGTCGTGGCCTTGCGTACCCACAATGCGCGCCTTGGTGAACTCACCCACCTTCAAGGTCTTGCTGATCTTCTCGGGCGGCAGCAAACGCACAATACCGTCAATCTCTGGCGCATCTGCATAGCTTCGGCCGACTCCACCCTTTTTACCAAGGCCCGGCGCCGAATCCACCAGTACCTGCATGGTGCTGCCGACGCGCTTGAGCAGCTTGTTCGCAGAGACCTCTTCCGCCACCGCCATGAAGCGCGCGCGACGCTCTTCGCGTAACTCCAATGGCAGCATGCCAGGGATGTCATTAGCCGCAGCGCCGTCTACCGGGCTATACGCAAAACAACCCGCGCGGTCAATCTGGGCTTCACGCATGAAGTCCAACAAATGGGAAAACTCTTCTTCCGTCTCGCCCGGGAATCCAGCAATGAAAGTACTACGAATGACCAGCTCAGGACAAACCTCGCGCCAGCGCTGGATGCGCTCCAGATTCTTTTCACCGCTGGCGGGGCGTTTCATGCGCTTGAGCACGTCCGGATGGCTGTGCTGCAAAGGCACATCCAGATAGGGCAGCACGCGACCAGTCGCCATCAAAGGCAGGATGTCGTCCACGCTGGGGTACGGATAAACATAGTGCAAGCGCACCCAGGCACCATAGGGCTCAGCAATATCCGCCAAGGTTTGCACCAGTTCCAACATGCGGGTCTTGACCGGCTTGCCATCCCAGAAACCGGTACGGTATTTCACATCCACGCCATAGGCCGAAGTGTCCTGGCTGATCACCAGCAACTCCTTCACGCCGCCTTCAAACAAGGCTTTCGCATCGCTCAGCACGTCACCAATCGAACGCGAAACCAGGTCGCCACGCATGGACGGAATGATGCAAAAAGTACAACGGTGGTTGCAGCCTTCGCTGATCTTCAAATATGCGTAGTGGCGGGGCGTGAGCTTGACGCCCGCGCTGCCGAACGCATTGGGCACCAGATCCAGAAACGGGTCGTGCGGCTTGGGCAGATTGGCATGCACGGCATCCATCACTTCTTGCGTGGCATGGGGCCCAGTTACGGCCAACACGCTGGGGTGCATTTCACGCACCAAGTTGCCACCGGAACCACCTGCCTTGGCGCCCAAACAACCCGTCACGATCACCCGGCCGTTGGCAGCCAAGGCCTCGCCGATAGTGTCCAGACTCTCCTTCACGGCATCGTCGATAAAGCCACAGGTGTTGACGATCACCAGATCGGCACCCTCGAAGGTCTTGGAGGTTTGGTAACCCTCGGCGCTCAGCTGGGTGAGGATCAACTCGGAGTCCGTCAGCGCCTTGGGGCAGCCCAGGCTGACAAATCCAACTTTGGGTGTGTGGGTGGGGGAAATTACTTCAGTCATCCCCCTATTGTCGCCGCGTCGGAGAAATTCAGGGTTTCAAGCCAAAGCTGCCCAGCATTTGCTCGGTTTGCCGCTGCATCTGCTCCTGCATCTGCACGAAGATATTTTTGGACTGCTCTACGTAAGCACCCATCATGCCCTGCATCACGGGAGACGGCATTTTCAACATCTGCGCCCAGGCCTCCGGGGTGACACCCTTGGCCTGCTCGCCCATCTTGGACTGCAAATCCATAAAGGTTTGCACATTTTTTTCCAAATAGGGCCCCAAAAAACCCTGCATGGTGTTGCCGTAAAAACGAATGATGTTGGCCAGCACCTGCTCGGTTAACAAGGGCGCACCACCCGCCTCTTCTTCCAGAATGATCTGCAGAAAAATAGCGCGTGTCAGGTCCTCACCGGTTTTGGCATCGCGCACCTGCACCGGCGCGTGCTGCATCACCAGCTTTTTGACTTCTGCCAGCGTGATATAGGTAGAAGTATCGGTGTCATAGAGACGCCGGTTGGGGTATTTCTTGATGACGCGATGCGCCGTTTTGTCGCTATCGGGAGGGTTGCTCGGCACTGCAGTCCTTGGTGGTCGGTGGTGTTGCTATGTGCACTGTACTGCACCGCAACATATTGTAAAAAACCACCTCGCAATCAGTGTCAAGGATTACCCTGAACAGACTGCACCGCGCAATTTACGGCGGCACAAATAAAAAAGGCCTAGCGGTTAAGCTAGGCCTTTTTTACTACCAAATTATTGGTAGGCGCGATTGGACTCGAACCAACGACCCCCACCATGTCAAGGTGGTGCTCTAACCAGCTGAGCTACGCGCCTAAGGATGCATTCGAGACCACGAGTATAGCACGGGTTTTTTACGATTCCTTGCGGTCGCCATTATTTGCGTCGTGCAGAGCGCACGCCCACAACCTCTGACACCACGCCCAACACCTTGTTGAGCCGCGCCGCGTCGGCTACCTCCACGGTGAACGTCATCCATGCCGTGCCCTTGACAGACTGGGTCTGCACGCCAATCACATTCATCTTCTCCTTGGTGAAGACTTCGGAAATATCGCGCAGCAGACCCTGGCGGTCGGCAGCCTGCACCGCCACATCCACCGGGTAGACCGCGGCATGCTCCTTCTTGTCACTGCCCCACTCCACCGGGATCACGCGTTCGCCATTGCGGGCAGACATTTCGCGGAAATTGCTGCAGTCGGCGCGGTGGATACTGACGCCCTTGCCGCGCGTGACAAAACCCAGAATCGGGTCCGGCGGCGCGGGCTTGCAGCATTTGGCCAACTGGGTCATCAGCGAATCCACGCCGACCACCAACACACCGCCCTTGGGTGACCTCTCGGTGTTGCGGGACTTTTTGAGCAGCAGGAAATCGTCCTGCGGCAGCACCGGCTCGGGCGGACGCAGCAGGGTCTCGATGCTGCGCAGCGAAAACTCATCCTTGCCCACCACCTCGAACAAATCGTCGGCCGACTTGAAGCCCAGGCGAGCAGCCAGATCATCCAGCTTGATGGCCGTCTTGCCCTCGCGCTGCAGCAGCTTTTCCACCGCCTCGCGGCCCCGCGCCACGGTGGTGTGGATGGCCATGGCATTGAACCAGGCCCGGGCCTTGGCCCGGGCACGGTGGCTGACCAAGTAGCCCAGCTCGGCATTCAGCCAATCGCGCGACGGGCCGCCTTCCTTGGCGGCCGTGATCTCCACGGTCTGGCCGTTTTGCAAGGGCGTGTTCAAGGGGACTTGCACGCCGTCCACCTTGGCACCACGGCAGCGATGCCCCAGGCTGGTGTGCAAGCTGTAGGCAAAGTCCACCGCCGTGGCGCCCGCAGGCAGCTCGACCACCGCAGCATCGGGCGTCAACACATAGATACGGTCGCTCAGCACATGCACGTCACCAGCATTCGGCGCCGCGCCAGACAGATCACGCTCCCAGGCCAACAGTTGGCGCAGCACGGCGATCTTGGCGTCGTATTCACCGCTGGCGGACACGCCCGCATAGCCCTTGGTACCGGCCTCTTTGTATGCCCAGTGCGCGGCCACTCCGTACTCGGCATGCTCGTGCATGGCCTGGGTACGGATCTGTATCTCAATCGGCAAACAGGCCACACCGTCCACCATCTGCTGCACCACGGTGTGCAGCGACTGGTAGCCATTGCCCTTGGGTTTGGCGATGTAGTCGTCAAACTCATCGGCCATGGGCACAAAGCGGCTGTGCACCCAGCCCAGCACGGCGTAACAATCGTCCACGCTGGGTACCACCACGCGCAGGGCACGGATGTCGAATAGCTGGTCAAAGCCCAGCGACTTGCCGCGCATCTTCTTGACGATGCTATAGATGTGCTTGGGTCGGCCCTGCACCGTGGCCTGCAGACCCTGGGCGATCAGCTCGGCCTCGAGGGTGGAGCGCAGTTGCTCCATGTTGGCCTCGCGCTCCACGCGCTTTTCGTCCAGCAAGCGCGCCACCTGTTTGTAGGTATCGGGCTCGATGAAACGGAAAGACAGGTCCTCCATCTCCCACTTGATCTGCCAGATACCCAGGCGGTTGGCCAGCGGAGCGAAGACCTGTAGCGACTCGCGCGCCAAGCGCGGCGATACCGGTGTCTTGCTGGCTGCACAAAAGCGCAAAGTCTGCAGGCGCGAAGCCAGGCGCAACATGACCACGCGCAGATCGCGCGAGAAGGCCAGCAGCATCTTGCGCACATTTTCGGTCTGCGCCGCCGGGTCATCCGCCGGGTTGGCGGCGCTGTCGGAGCCGCGCGACAGGCGCTGCACCCGCATCAGTTGGGTGGTCTCCACCGCCAGCGCGGCGAAGTTTGCACCGAAGGCCTTGGCAATCACCTCCTGCGGCTTATTCAGATGGACGCAGGCATAGACCAGGTAGCTGGCCGCCTGCATGGCCTCGGAGCCGCCCACCGAACGCAGGATGGCGGCCACGGCATCGGCGTGCTCCAGCGTGTTCTCTCCGGTGTCCAGCAGCTCGCCGGAGATCAGCGGCTCGGCAAAAGCCCGAGCCCGCGCCAGCGCATTCACCTGCTCGGGCAAGGTCTCGGAAGTAACCGCCACCACATCTGCCAGGCGCTCTTCGGGCGGGCTCGCGGTGGCTTGCACAGTCGGTGCACTTTTCATCCCTAGCTGGTCCTCAGGTAAGTAAAAAACCAACGACTTCGGCAAGCTGCGCATCGGCAATCAAGGTCGGTGCATGCCCAACACCCGCAAACTCCACCAGGCGCGCTTTCGGGCCGCGCTGGGTCATGGCCTTGGCCGTGACGGCCGACAATAAATCGGACTGCGCTCCCCGCAGCAGCAAGGTCTGTGCCGTGATGTTGTCGTACAGCTTCCACAGCGCGGCCTCACCCTCGGCCGCCGATGCAGCGCTGAAGCTGCGAAACGACTCGGCCAACGCCGGGTCATAGTGCAGGGTCAGCGCCGGCTCGCCCGGCACCAGGGGTTTAACCATATGGCGCGACAGCTCCAGCCACTGGGCCGGTGTGTGCGGCCCAAAGCTGGCCGAGATGGCCCACATCGCATCGGCCGCCTGCTGCAGCGATTCGAACCTGCCGGTATTGCCCAGGTAGGTGCCGATGCGCTGCAGGGCCGTCCATTCCAGCGCCGGGCCTACGTCGTTCAGCACCAGGCGGCGCACCGGTACCGGCAAGGGCAGGCCGGGCGTGCCCAGCACCCCCATGCCGATCAGCCCGCCCATGCTGGTGCCCAGCCAGTCCAGGGTCTGCACTGGTGACTGCTGGTGCAGCTGGGCCAGCAGCGCCAGCATGTCGGCGGCGTAAGTGGGCATCTGGTAGGCCTGTGGGTCTTGCAGCCAGTCGCTTTGGCCGCGACCCACTATATCCGGGCAGACCACGCGGGCGCCACGGCTCAAGGCCTGGGCCAGCACGTCGAAGTCTCGGCCCTGGCGCGTCAGCCCATGCACGCACAGCACGAGATGGGGGTTGGTCGGGTCGCCCCATTCCCAGTACGCCATGCGGTGGCCGCTGGCGTCAGGTGCGCTGCGGACGGCTGCGGGGCCGGGGCAAGAAACGTAATGGAGGCGGGGCTCGGTCATGGCAGGCAAACGGTAAAAAGATGGGGCCATCCTAATCCATAGCGACGCCGCCGCAGCATAGCGTTGCGCATCACCCCATCACTTAATGACATATACACAAATGGCCGCCAGCGCATATAAATTAAGCGCTGATAGCTACTATTTATATAGCACTCAAACCGCACACGAGCGGAAACCAACAAAACGCACATCATCACCAGGGAGGGCAAACCCCCGGTGCTTGGGGTGCTTCATGCGTGCACGCGTGGCGAACGACGCGCCCCGCATCACCTTGGCGTGACCAAACCAGGGCACAGAATAGGCCATCCACGGGTCAGCACTGAAGCCGGGCCAAGGCCGGAAGGTGCTGGCCGTCCATTCGTGCACATCACCCCAGTGGAAGCCCCTGCGGGCCGCATGGATGGCCGCATATTCCCACTCTGCCTCGCTGGGCAGTCGACGCCCGGCCCAGCGGCACCAGGCATCGGCCTCCCACCAGCTCATATGCATGGCCGGCTGTTGGCCCGCAGCGCGCAGGCGCACGCCAAACCGGTTCTGCAGCACGGCACCGCTGGCCACGCCAATCTGGTCCACATAGCGCGGTGCGCGCCGGCCTTCTTTCTTGTCCATGGTCTGCAGCCATGTCCAGGCCTCGGGCTGCCACCAGGCGGAATTGTCGTAACCGCCGTCGTCCACAAACTCCACATACTGGGCCCAGCTGACCGGCTGGGCGTCGATCTCAAACGCAGGCAGCGCGACCTCATGCGCCCATTTTTCGTTGTCAAACACAAAGCCCCCCGGCTGCGAACCCAGCTGCCACTGACAGGCCGGCAGCTGCAGCGGTGGCCGCGCGGCCATACCCGCGGGCGGAGCCAGTTGCAGCGGCACGCCGTGCACCTGGGCCAGGGTGATCAATTGCTCGCCACGCAGGTCTTCATGGAACAGGGCCAGGCGGTAGAAGTACAGCGCCGCGTCGTTATCGGGCGTTTTCTCCAGCAGCTCCAGCGTGCTCTCCAGCGTTTGCAGCAAGAAGTTCTTGGTGGTGGCCAAATCTGGCGCGAATGCGGCGCCACGGCCCTCCATCTGCTCCTGGTTCCACCAGATGTCGGCATGGGGTTCGATAGAGGCCAGCCGGGTGGGCTGGAAGGCGCATTCGGTACCACGGCTGCGCTGGGTATTGCGGCCCAGCCAGGCCTCGGCCATCCAGCCGATATGGCCGGCCAGCCAACGCGGCTGCAGGCCGGGAGGCAAGCCCATCTGGGCCGACTCAAACTGGTCCAGCAAATGCAGGGTGTGGTTGCGCGCATCCATCAGCGCCAGCGACAGCAGGTCGTGGCCCGCGCTGCGCATGGACGGCGCATCGATAGAGCCCGGCAAGGCCCGTGGCAGGGTGGAGGACATGGGCCATTATTCACCCAAATACCCGGCTTTGTAACGCCCCGCTGGCGGACGGACCCCAGCTTTACGCCAGCAGCCGCGCGCAATGCTCGCGCGAGTTGAAAGCGTACTCGCGCGGACCGGGCACCCAGTGCGCCATGGCGGGCGAACGGTTGACGATGTCACCCCAGGTGTCGCGCATGATGTCGGAGTCCTGCTCCTCGGCAATCAGCTTGTGCAAGCTGCGGATTCTGCGCGCATCCGCGTCGCACAAGGGTTGTTGCAGCATGCGTTCCACCAAGCGGTTAAACCACTTGCGCGCCGGCATCCACTCGCCAACTGCGGGGTTGAACAGGTGGGCATCCATACCGTCACGACAAGCCATGAAACGGCTGACACGCTCTGTGTTGTAGGGAATCGGAGCGGCGGCATAGCCCAGCTCGCCCTGCAAGGCCAGGGCCGCACAGGCGCGGGTGAAGGCCGCCAGCGACACGGCCTTGCGCACGCTCAGCGGTGTGTCAAACACGCGGACTTCCACCGTACCGAACTCGGGCTTGGGCCGTACGTCCCAGTAAATATCCTTCAGGCTTTTGGCCAGGCCGGAGTCGAAGATTTCCTGGGCCACTTTTTCAAACGCGGCCCAGTTATCCAAACGCGGCATCGGACCTCCGTAGGGGTAGACCAACGGCTCCAGCGGGCGTGCCGCGCAAAAGCCGGTGTCCACGCCCTGCTGGAATGGCGAGGCGGCAGACAGGGCAATGAACAGCGGGCACAGGCTTTGCATCACGTTCGCGAGCTGGATGGCCTCCTCCTTGCCGGGTACACCGATGTGCACGTGCATGCCATAGGTAGAGAAGCGTTTGGGCAGGAAGCCATACTTGGCATGCAGCTCGGCAGCTCGTTCGGTTTCGGTGAACTCGTGCTCGTTCCAGAATTGCAGGATGTGCGTGCCGCCACCGCGCAGGTCGGCACTCTGGCGGCGGGCAATCTGCTTCACGGTACGCACCAGTTCTCGCGCCTCGTCCTCCATGGTGTCGGCATCTTCATGCACCGAAGTGGTCACTTCAATAGTGGATTGGGTCGCCTCCAGAGAGAAGCGTTCATGCTCCGGCAGCACTTCCAGTTCGCGCCAGAGCGCGGCACTGCTAGGGGACAGACGCCCGGTGGCGTCGTCCACGATCTGCAGTTCCAGCTCCATGCCGAAAGTAAGTGCTTTTGAATGTTGGAAATGCATGTGTTGGCTCCTTTTGGGGTGAGTCACTTGAAGGCCAGGCAGCAGTACTGCAACTGGGCATCTTGAGTTATGGGGGCCAGAATGCCGGTGTGCAAGCAAACCGGGCTCGCAACTTGGTAAGCAATCTGCACAAATTACCCCTGCTGCATCGCCAAACACCCCAGACTGCAATATCTAAAAATGCTTACAGCGCTTACAAACTAAGCATATGCAGCTATTTTTTAAATAGCACGACCAAGCCCTACATTTAGAAACAACAAATGCCGTTTCCGTAAGCCTGAACGACGTCTAGGCGTAAACCCGGACCCTGCCGCGGCATCGGGTGCACGTTACAAAGTTATCATCGTGCGCTGCAAAAAGCGGCGTCCATCGCCGTGGCCATGGGGCCAGCGCCCCACCTCTTTTCCCTATCGGAGTGACACCATGTCCGGATTACTCAAGCTTGCCCTCGGCATGGACTGGATCAGCCAGCAAATGGGCCGCCTGGCTGCCTGGGCGGTGCTGGCCGCCGCCTTTATCTCTGCCGGCAACGCCTTCGTGCGCTATGGGCTGGACATCAGCTCCAACGGTTGGCTGGAGATCCAGTGGTATATGTTTGCCGTCACCGTGATGCTGGGTGCGCCGGTGGTGCTCAAGATGAACGAGCATGTACGCGTGGACATCTTCTACGGCCGGCTCAAGGGCCATGGCCCGGTGTATGTGGACCTGTTTGGCCTGGTGTTCTTTCTGCTGCCGGTGATGGCCACCATCGCCTGGCTGAGCTGGCCGCTATTCATAGGCATGCTGCGCTCGGGCGAAATGTCGAACAACGCCGGCGGCCTGATCCGCTGGCCCGCCATGATGCTGTTGCCACTGGGCTTCGCGCTGATGTTTCTGCAGGGCCTGTCGGAAGTGGTGAAACGCATCGCCTACCTGCAAGGCAAATTCGAGATGGACACGCACTACGAGAAGCCGGTGCAGTGAGCACCCCAGCCTCCAAGATTTAACGCTTTTCGGAATACAACATGCAGATGGAAAATTTCGCGCCGATGATGTTCGGTGGGCTGGTGCTGATCATGCTGATCGGCTTCCCAGTGGCCTTTTCGCTGTCGGCGCTGGGCATGGCCTCGGGCCTGTTTGCGATCCAGATGGGCTGGTTCCCGGCGGTGTTCATGGAAAACCTGCCGATCAACATCTTCGGCATCCTGAGCAACGACCTGCTGCTGGCCATCCCCTTCTTCACCTTCATGGGCGCCGTGCTGGAGAAATGCGGTCTGGCCGAAGACATGCTGGACTCCATGGGCCAGCTGTTCGGCACGGTCAAGGGGGGCCTGGGCTATTCGGTCATCATCGTCGGCTTCATCCTCGGCGCCATCACCGGCACGGTGGCCGGCCAGGTAATTGCCATGGCGCTGATCTCGCTGCCCGTGATGATCCGCTACGGCTACAACATGCGCTATGCCACCGGCGTGCTGGCGGCCTCCGGCACCATCACCCAGCTGGTGCCGCCTTCGCTGGTGCTGATCGTGATGGCCGACCAACTGGGCCGTTCGGTGGGCGATATGTACCGTGGCGCCTGGGGCCCATCCATCCTGCAGGTACTGATCTTCGCCGGCTATACCTTTTTGCTGGGCGTATTCCGCCCGCAGGACATTCCCGGCATTCCCAAGACCGCCCGTACGCTGAGCGGCGCCAAGCTGTGGGCCAAGTGCCTGCGCGGCATCATCCCCTCGGCCGTGCTGATCTTTGCCGTGCTGGGCTCTATGGGTGGCCTGCCGGGTATTGATACCGCCATTGCCACGCCCACCGAGGCCGGCGCCATGGGCGTGGTCGGCGCGCTGCTGCTGGCCGCTCTGCACCGGCGGCTGACGCTGCCGCTGATCTGGGAGTCCATGGTCAGCACCATGCGGCTGACGGCCATGGTGGTGTTCATCTTGATCGGGGCACGTGTGTTCTCCATGGTGTTCCAGGGCGTGGACGGCGCCAAGTGGGTGGAACACATGCTGACCGGCCTGCCGGGCGGACAGATCGGCTTCCTGATCGCTGTCAACGTGTTCATCTTCTTCCTGGCCTTCTTCCTGGACTTCTTCGAGATCGCCTTCATCATCCTGCCCATGCTGGGCCCGGTGGCGGCCAAGCTGGGCATCGACCTGGTGTGGTTTGGCGTGCTGCTGTGCGTGAACATGCAGACCAGCTTCATGCACCCGCCGTTTGGCTTCGCGCTGTTCTATCTGCGCGGCATTGCCGATACGCTGTTCAAGGAAAAGCGCATCGAGAAGCCCATCCAGTCGAACGACATCTACATGGGCGCCATCCCCTGGGTGCTGATGCAGCTGATCCTGGTGGCCATCGTGATCTTTGTACCGCAGACCGTCACCGTCTTCCTGCCCAAGGAAGAAAAGATCGACACCGACAAGATCCAGATCGAGGTACCCGTGGACGATTTGCAAAAGTCGGACAGCACGGGTGAGAACCCGTTTGGTGACGCGCCCGCAGCCGAGCCCCCTGCCGCAGACGCCTCGGCGCCTGCCTCCGAACCCGCGAAGCCCTGAGCTATTTATGGGCCCCACTCCTTTCCGTTTTGCACCGGGCAGCGGCAGCGCTGTGGAAGACGCAGCGTTTTCGCCGCTGTTCAAGCTGCTGGCCACGGCCATAGTTGGCGGCTGCGCCGTCTGGCTGGCGCAGCTGTTTACCAGCGGGGCGCTGGGCACCGGGCGCACCACCGGCGTGGTGTGGTTCATTGCCGGGCTGGTGCTGATGGCCTGGACCTGGTGGAGCATCCTACGCAGCCGCACCTGCATCAGCAGCGAGGGCCTGCACCAGAGCTGGATCTGGAACAAGCAGCTGGCCTTTGACGACCTGGCTTATGGCAAGCTGATACGCGTACCCGGCCTGGACTGGCTGATCGCCCCACGCCTGTATGTGCGCACGCTGATGGGCAAGTTCGACGTGTTCTACGGCGCCACGCCGGTACTGATCCACGAGTTCGAACGCCTGGTGCGCGAGCTGCGCGAATTCCGCAAGCCCTGATCTAGCCCCTAGGAAAAAACCGCGCCTCAGCGCGGTTTTTTGTTGCTGCAGTCGCTACCGCGATTACAGCTTGATGCTTTGCATATAGCTGTCAAAGCGGCCTTCGGCTACGCGGAACCAGGCCACCTGGTTGCGCTGGAAGGCGCGGAAGTCGGCAAAAATCTTCTTCCACTCAGGGCTCTTGGCATCGTTTTCTTCGTACACGGCCTGGGCCGCCTTGAAGGACGCGTCCAGAATGTCCTTGGAGAACGGCAGCAGCTTGATCTTGGAGCCCAGCAACTGCTTTAGCGCTTCCGGGTTACGTGCGTCGTACTTGGCCAGCATGTCGACTGCGGCAACGGTGGTGGCAGCTTCCACGATGGCCTTGTTCTCGGGCGACAGCGCGTCCAAGGCCTTCTTGTTGATGAAGAAGTCCACCTCGGGGCCGCCCTCCCACCAACCGGGGTAGTAGTAGTTGGGCGCCACTTTGGCGAAGCCCAGCTTCTGGTCGTCGTAGGGGCCCACCCACTCCGCCGCGTCGATCGTGCCTTTTTCCAGCGCCTGGTAGATCTCGCCACCGGGCAGGCTTTGGGGCACCACGCCCATCTTGGCCATCACCTCGCCGACCAGGCCGCCGCCCAGGCGCATCTTCAGGCCCTTCAGGTCGGCCACGGTCTTCACTTCCTTGCGGAACCAGCCGCCCATCTGGGTACCGGTGTTGCCGCCGGCATAGCTGACCATGCCGTAGTTGGCGTAGAACTCGTTCATCAGCTTGCGGCCGTTGCCGTGCATCATCCAGGCGTTCATCTGGCGCGCATTCATGCCGAAAGGAATGGCGGCACCGATGGCAAAGGCCGGGTTCTTGCCGTAAAAGTAGTACGGCACGGTGTGGCACATCTCCACCGAGCCCTGCTGCACGCCGTCCACCACGCCGAACGGAGGCATCAACTCGCCACCGGCATGCACCGAGATTTCAAACTTGCCACCCGACATGGCTTTCACCGCATTGGCGAACACCTCAGCCCCGCCGTAAATCGTATCCAGCGGCTTGGGAAAGCTGGAGGCCAGACGCCAACGCACGGCAGCCTGAGCGTGTGCCGCAGGCGCCATGCCAGCAGCCAGTACACCCGCAATACCGGAATGTTTGATAAGAGAACGACGATCCATGAAAAATCTCCCTCCGATGAATAAGTGCAGCCCCGCAGACGCAGGGGGTAGACGGTAGTCTGCGCAGATTGTAGGGAAGCGCGACAGCCGATTTGGCACGGGTTTTCCCCTGCGCAGATCAACCAAGCATGCTACATATTTAATA
The DNA here is from genome assembly GCF_059421805.1 of Rhodoferax sp. GW821-FHT02C08. Lineage (NCBI taxonomy): Bacteria > Pseudomonadati > Pseudomonadota > Betaproteobacteria > Burkholderiales > Comamonadaceae > Rhodoferax > Rhodoferax sp. GW821-FHT02C08. The sequence goes on along the minus strand of NZ_JBWKVR010000001.1, from coordinate 152,460 downwards.
GCACTTTACACAGATAAAACCTGCGCCAGCAGCCTTTTTCTCTTATGAAGTGCAATGCCGGCACCGCCCCCTTCAGCCGAGCCTCATATGTTTTGGTAGTTAGCAAACGCAGAATCAATCGTTCTCTTTCCGGCGCAGCCGTCCTACATTCGCCCACACATTCGGCACCCCTGGTGCCCATCTGACAAGGCATACGATGACCGCGACCCTGGAACGCACCCCGTCCCTCACCACTACAGCGCAAAAACTAGAAATACGCCCCTTTGACGCCCCACTGGGCGCCGAGGTGCTCGGCCTGGATCTGAACCAGTCCCTGACGGCCGAGAACTTCAAGCGCATCCACCTCGCCCACCTCACGCACCACGTGCTGGTGTTCCGCGACCAGCGCATCAGGCCGCAACAGCAGGTGGACTTCAGCGCCCGCTTCGGCCCGCTGCAAATCCATGTGCTGAAGGGCTTTCAGCTGCAAAACCACCCGGAAATCCTGATCGTCTCCAACATCAAGGAAAACGGCCAGCCCATAGGCCTGGGCGACGCGGGTGCCTACTGGCATTCCGACCTGTCGTACAAAGAAAAGCCCAGCCTGGGCTCGTTGCTGCACGCGCAGGAGCTGCCCAGCGAAGGCGGCGACACCTTGTTCGCCAACCAGCACACTGCCTGGGACACCCTGCCCGCCGCGCTGCAAAACGCCGTGGCTGGCCTGCGTGCCGAGCATTCTTACCTGGCCAAATACGAAGAGCTGCGCGCCCGCAATCCCTGGCGCCCCAAGCTCACGCAAGCCCAGCTCGACGAGGTGCTGCCTGCTGTGCATCCCGTCGTGCGCACCCACCCGGAGAACGGCCGCAAGGCACTGTTCGTCAGCGAGCATTTCACCACCCGCATCGTCGGCATTCCCGAAGACGAAAGCCGCGCGCTGCTGGACGAACTGTTCGCCCATACCTCCCGCGCCGAGCTGGTGTACCGCCACGCCTGGCAGCCGCACGATATGGTGTTCTGGGACAACCGCTCCGTCACCCACTTGGCCGCCGGCACGCCGGACCACCTGCGCCGCAAGCTATTCCGCACCACCATCGAAGGCAATGAGCCTTTCTAAGAACACCATGCCATTCACTCTCACCCGCCTCGTAGCCGGCCTGGCACTGGCCACAGCTACCCTGCTGGCCCAGGCCGAAGGCCGCATCAGCATCGCCCAGCAATTCGGTATCGGCTACCTGGTACTCGACGTGGTGCAGGACCAGAAGCTGATCGAAAAACACGGCAAGGCCCAGGGCCTGAATATTGACGTGGACTGGACGCAAATATCCGGCGCCACCGCCATGAACGAAGCCCTGCTCGCCAACGCGCTGGACGTGGTTTCGGCCGGCGTACCGCCGATGCTCACACTGTGGGACCGCACCAAGGGCCGGCAGAACGTGAAGGCCGTGGCCGCACTCGGCTCGCTGCCCAACTACCTGATCAGCAACAACCCCAAGGTCAAAACGCTGAAGGACCTGAGCGACAAGGACCGCATCGCCGTGCCCGCTGCCGGCACCGGCTTCCAGTCGCGTACCCTGCAGATCGAGACCGCCAAGCTCTACGGCAAGGACGACTTCAAACGCTTCGACAATATCTCGGTGAGCCTGGCCCACCCCGATGCCACCGCCGCGCTGATGGCCGGCGGCTCGGAGATCAACACGCATTTCTCCAGCGCGCCGTTCTACTACCAGGCGCTGGAAAACAAAGCCGTGCACAAGGTCATCAGCTCGTATGACATCCTGGGCGGCCCGGCCACCTTCAACGTGCTGTACACCACGCAGAAATTCCACGACGAGAACCCCAAGACCTACAAGGCTTTCTACGCCGCGCTGGTCGAGGCCTCGCAGTGGATCAAGGCCAATAAGCCCAAGGCGGCCGAGACCTTCATCCGCGTGCAGAAGTCCAAGCTGCCGCTGGACTTTGTGCGCAAGATCGTGGAAGACCCGGAAAACGACTTCACCATCTCGCCATTCCGCACCTATGTGTACGCCGACGAGCTGAACAAACTGGGCGTGCTGAAGAACCGCGCCGCTTCGTGGAAGGACTATTTCTTCGAAGAAGCCTACGCCCAGCCAGGAAGCTGAAATGGCCACCGTGACCGCCTTGAAACCCTCTGCCGATACGCCGCTGCTGGAAGTCGACGGCGTCAGCCTCGAATACCGCACGCCGGCCCGGGTGGTGCGCGCCACCCACCAGGTCAGCCTGAACGTGTACGAGGCCGACCGCTTCGTGCTGCTGGGCGCCTCCGGCTGCGGCAAATCAACCTTGCTGAAAGCCATGGCCGGCTTCATCGCACCGGTGGAAGGCGAGATCCGCATCGCCGGCCGCAAGGTAACCCAGCCCGGGCCGGACCGCATCGTCGTGTTCCAGGAATTCGACCAATTGCCGCCGTGGAAAACCGTGCTCGACAACGTGGCGTTTCCGCTGCTGGCATCGCGCACGCTGGGCAAGCAGGAAGCGCATGAGCGCGCGCTGCACTACCTGGACAAGGTCGGTCTCTCGGCCTTCGCCAAGGCCTATCCAAACACCTTGTCGGGCGGCATGAAGCAGCGCGTGGCGATTGCCCGTGCGCTGGCCATGCAGCCCAAGGTCTTGCTGATGGACGAGCCCTTTGCCGCGCTGGACGCGCTGACGCGCCGCAAGATGCAGGAAGAGCTGCTGGCGCTGTGGGACGAAGTGCGCTTCACCCTAGTCTTCGTCACCCACTCGATCGAGGAAGCGCTGGTCGTCGGGAATCGCATCGGCCTGCTGTCGCCCCACCCAGGCCGGGTCCGCGCCGAAATCAACAGCCACGACTTCGGCATGCACAGCCAGGGCGGCGCCGAGTTCCAGGCCGCGGCGCAGCGCATCCACCGCCTGCTGTTCAATGAAGAATCCGACGGCAGCCCGACCCCTGCCAACGAACTACCGCGAAAGATTGCATGAGCGTTTTGAACCCACCCATCCGGGCCGAATACGAACGCGTGCTCGAGGCCCTGCCCGACACCCATGTGGAGCGCCTGCTGCCCTGGACGGCCCGCGTCTGGGAGCAGGCCTGGCTGCGCCGCGGCCTGATCCTGCTGGCGCTGCTGATCGTCTGGGAAATCGTGGCCCGCATCCAGAACAACGACCTGCTGCTGCCCACCGCGCTACAGACCGCCCACGCGCTGGTCGACGGCCTGGCCAGCGGTGAACTGGTCACCAAGACCCGCATCTCGTTGAGCCTGCTGCTGCAAGGCTATATCGGCGGCGTCATCGCCGCCTTTGTGCTGACCACGCTGGCAGTATCGACCCAACTCGGCCGTGACTTGCTGGCGACGCTGACGGCCATGCTGAACCCGCTGCCGGCCATCGCACTGCTGCCGCTGGCCCTGCTGTGGTTCGGCCTGGGCCAAGGCAGCCTGGTGTTCGTGCTGATCCATTCGGTGCTCTGGCCGCTGGCCTTGAACACCTACGCTGGCTTCCAGGCCGTGCCCGAAACCCTGCGCATGGCCGGGCGCAACTACGGCCTGAAGGGCTTGCGCTATGTGCTGCAGATCCTGGTGCCGGCCGCCCTGCCGTCCATCCTGGCCGGGCTGAAGATCAGTTGGGCGTTTGCCTGGCGCACCTTGATCGCGGCCGAGCTGGTGTTCGGCGCATCCTCGGGCAAGGGCGGCCTGGGTTGGTACATCTTCCAGAACCGCAACGAGCTGTTCACCGACCGCGTATTCGCCGGCCTGGTGATGGTCATCGTGATCGGCCTGCTGGTGGAAAGCCTGGTGTTCCAGACGCTGGAGCGCTTCACCGTGCGCCGTTGGGGCATGCAGCGCTAAGCGTTGCTATCAAATAAGTAGCTACTAGCGCAGAGAATACCTGCGCCAAAGGCCCGAAACGTTTAAATTTCCACATGGCGCCTAGCCAGCACAGCAGCGGTTTACCCAAGCCCGACACTCAGTACATATGCAGCTGACAAAGCCAGCCTACAGTGGTCGCAGCACATCGCTTGAGGGAATTGAACCGTGAAGAAAACCAGCACACATCTGGCCTGGGCCGCCGCCCTGGGCCTGGCCTACGCCGCGAGCTGCAGCGCCCAAAACGCACCACCCAATGGGAATGGGGGAAAGAACGCTGCCCTGGATGCAGCCATACAGGCCTGCTCTACCAGCGTCGCCAAAGACGCGGGAGGCCACCCGGACCGTACGGCCATGGATGCCTGCATGACGGCCAAGGGTTTCACCAAGCCCAGCGGCCCACCGCCTGGTGGCGCCGCTCAATAGCAATTACGCTACCAATTTAAGAGCAGACTTCGCAGTACTTACCTGCGCTGGAAAGCGTTTTTCTATAGAGGCCTCGATGCCGGCGGCATCCAGGCCCTGTAGGGACATGAGCTTGACCGGGTCGCCGTGTTCAATGAATTCATCGGACAGGCCCAGCTGGAGCACTGGCACGGTCACGCCCGCGGCCTGCAACGCTTCCAGCACCGCGCTGCCGGCACCGCCCATGACGGCACCGTCTTCCACGGTCACCAAGGCCGCGTGGCTGGCGGCGATCTGCAGCAGCAGTTCCACGTCCAGCGGTTTGGCCCAGCGCATATTCACTACGGTGGCGTCCAGCTTCTCGGCCACGGCCAGCGCCGGGTACAGCAGGGTGCCGAAGGCCAGGATAGCGATGCCCGAAGTCTGTTTGCTCTGGCGGCGCACCTCGCCCTTGCCATAGGGCAGCGGCTGCAGACCGGCTTCCATGGCCGCACCAGCACCGGCGCCACGCGGGTAGCGCACGGCCACCGGGTTGTCTTGCGCAAACGCGCTGCTCAGCAGGCGCCGGCATTCGTTCTCATCGGCCGGGCAGGCCACGCCCATGTTCGGGATGCAGCGCAGGAAGGGGATGTCGTAAGCCCCCGCATGGGTGGCGCCGTCGGCACCGACCAGGCCGGCGCGGTCGAGTGCGAACACCACCGGCAGGTTCTGCAAAGCCACGTCGTGGATCAATTGGTCGTAGGCGCGCTGCAGGAAGGTGGAATAGATCGCCACCACCGGCTTCAAGCCTTCGCAGGCCAGGCCGGCGGCGAAGGTCACTGCGTGCTGTTCGGCAATGCCCACGTCGAAGTAGCGGTCTGGAAACAGCTTCTCAAACTCCACCAAACCCGAGCCTTCGCGCATCGCCGGGGTGATGCCGACCAGTCGGCTGTCCTGCGCCGCGGTGTCGCACAGCCAGCGGCCAAACACCTGGGTAAAGGTGGGCTTGCTGGCGCCGCTGGCTTTTTGCAGGCCCACGGCCGGGTCGAACTTGCCGGGGCCGTGGTAGGCCACGGGGTCGGCCTCGGCCAGCTTGTAGCCCTGGCCTTTCTTGGTGACCACGTGCAGGAACTGCGGGCCGGTCAGGTGCTTGATGTTTTCCAGCGTGGGGATCAGCGAGTCCAGGTCGTGCCCGTCGATGGGGCCGATGTAGTTGAAGCCAAATTGCTCGAACAGGGTGGCCGGCACCACCATGCCCTTGGCATGCTGCTCGAAGCGCTTGGCCAGCTCGAACAGCGGCGGCGCACCCTTGAGCACCTGCTTGCCCACGCTCTTGGCGGCGGCGTAGAACTGCCCGCTCATCAGCTGGGCCAGGTAACGGTTCAGCGCGCCCACGGGCGGACTGATGCTCATGTCGTTGTCGTTCAGGATGACCAGCAGATTGCAATCGCTGACGCCGGCATTGTTCAGCGCCTCGAAGGCCATGCCGGCGCTCATGGCGCCGTCGCCGATGATGGCCACACTGCGGCGGTTCTCACCCTTTTGCTTGGCCGCCAGGGCCATGCCCAGCGCGGCAGAGATGGAGGTGCTGGAATGCGCCGTGCCAAATGCGTCGAATAGGCTCTCGGAGCGGGTCGGGAAGCCCGACAAGCCGCCCAGCTGGCGCAGCGAGGCCATGCGCTCACGCCGGCCGGTGAGTATCTTGTGCGGATAGGTCTGGTGGCCCACGTCCCACACCAGCCGGTCTTCCGGTGTGTTGAAGACATAGTGCAACGCCACCGTCAACTCCACCGTGCCCAGGTTCGAGCTGAGGTGGCCGCCGGTTTTGGACACGCTGTCGATCACGAACGCGCGCAGCTCATCGGCCAGCGGCTTCAGCTCGGTGCGGGGCAACAAGCGCAGATCCGCCGGGTCGTTAATGGTTTCCAGCAGCGGAAAGGTCGATGATTTCGCGGTAGGCATAGTTTCAATTCTTGTGGAGGCGTAAACAACGGACCTCGCCAGAACACCCCAGAACCGGCTCTGCCGGGCTGGCGGTGTTGCCCCCTGCAAGGGGGTTGGCGTAACGACACATAGTGCGCGAAGACTGGGGGTGTGCCATATCAGCTGGACCGGTTCACCACCATATCGGCCAGGGCACGCAGCGCCTGGGTGTTGGGCAGGTCGCTGGCGTCCAGCGCGGCCAGGGCCTGGGCCAGCAGCTCCTGGGCGTAGACGGTGGAGCGCTCCAGGCCCAGCAGGGACACATAGGTGGGTTTGTCCTGGGCAGCGTCCTTGCCCACGGTTTTGCCCAGGGTGGCGGCGTCGGAGGTGACGTCCAGGATATCGTCCACCACCTGGAAAGCCAGGCCCAGCGCGGCACCATAGTCGCGCAGCGCCGCATGGGCGGTGGCGGGCAGCGCACCCTGCTTGCAGGCCGCGCCCATCATCACGCTGCCCTGCAACAAGGCGCCGGTCTTCAGGCGGTGCATGCAGCGCAGTTGGTCTTCGCTCAGCGCCAGGCCGATGCTCGCCAGATCGATGGCCTGGCCGCCGGCCATGCCCTGGTAACCCGCGGCCTGGGCCAGCAGGCGGCACAGTGTGGCCTGCACGCTGGCCGGGGCTTCGCTGCCTTCGGGCGTGAGCAATTCAAACGCCAGGGCCTGCAGCGCGTCGCCAGCCAGCAGGGCCTGGGCCTCGCCAAACTGCACATGCACCGTGGGCTTGCCGCGGCGCAGGATGTCGTTGTCCATGCAGGGCATGTCGTCGTGCACCAGCGAATAGGCGTGGATCAGCTCGGCCGCGCAGGCGGCACGCATGGCAGCGTCGTCCAGGCCGGCCGTGGCGGTGGCGGCCTCGCCGGTGGCCACGGCTTCGCGGGCGGCCAGCACCAACAGGGGCCGCAGGCGCTTGCCTCCGTCCAGCACGGCATAGCGCATGCCCTCGCGTAGTGCGGCGGGGGCGGGGTGTTCATCGTCCACCACGCCGCCAGCGGCCACCCAGTCGCTCAGGGCCTGTTCTACACGGGCCAGTTGCTGGCTGCTCCAGCGGGATAAATCAAATGCGGTGGTATTCATTCTTGCGTCCATGGCTTCAGCACACCCTGGTCAAGCACCTTGATCTGCTGTTCTACCGCGTCCAGCCGGTCACGGCAGAACTGCAGCAGCTGGGCACCGCGCTGGTAGCCGGACAGTAGCTGTTCCAGGGGCAATTGGCCCGATTCAAGGCGGCTGACCAATTGCTCCAGCTCCTGCTGGGCGGCCTCGTAGCTGGCAGGCAAGGCCTCTTGCGGGGCGTCGGGTACGGTTTTGGCGGCGGCCTTGGGCATGGGTGGGGCAAAGAATGGAATCGGCAAAGAGGAGTGATTTTACGGGCTGGCACAGGCGGCTGCGGCAGAGCTGCCAGCCGAAAACACCCTGGCGGGTACAATCGGCCCTCTTTTCGCCACCGGTGACCGTGCTTTTGCTGCACCGCCGGAGCTTCTTCCCGCGCAAAATCCCTGGATTAGCGCCTAACCTGCCCCTTCATAGGGGGAGTCTCTAGGTCAGGACAACCATGTCTGATTTAAGTCTTCAACTGCAGCAGGCCTCAAGCCAACTACCAGTTTCAAGCTATTTTGACGAAGCGCTGTTTCAGCGCGAGATCGAAACCATCTTCCAGCGAGGGCCACGCTACGTCGGCCACAACCTGGCCGTGCCCGAGGTGGGCGACTACTACGCCCTGCCCCAGGAGGGCGAAGGCCGCGCGCTGGTGCGTACGCCGAACGGCGTGGAACTGGTCTCCAATGTATGCCGGCACCGCCAGGCGGTGATGCTCAAGGGCCGGGGTTCGCTGAATACCACCCAGCAGGGCAGCGCCGGCGGCAACATCGTCTGCCCGCTGCACCGCTGGACCTACAGCGGTGGTGGTGGAGGCGTGCATGGCAGCCCCACAGGCACGCTGCTGGGCGCGCCGCATTTTGCGCAAGACCCCTGCCTGAACCTGAAGCAGTACCCGCTACAGGAGTGGAATGGCCTGCTGTTCGAAGGCAGCAGAAATGTCCAAGCCGACCTGGCGGGCATGGGGCCGCTGGCCGACCTGGACTTCACCGGCCATGTACTCGACCACGTAGAGCTGCATGAGTGCGACTACAACTGGAAGACCTTCATCGAGGTCTATCTGGAGGACTACCACGTCGGCCCCTTCCACCCCGGACTGGGCGGCTTCGTCACCTGCGACGACCTGCAGTGGGAGTTCAAGGACCAGTATTCGGTGCAGACCGTGGGCCTGGCGCAACGCCTGGGCGCCGCCGGCAGCCCTGCCTACCAGCGCTGGCAGGACGCCCTGAAAGACTACAACCAGGGCGCGGCCCCCAAGCACGGCGCCATCTGGCTGACCTACTACCCGAACGTGATGGTCGAGTGGTATCCGCACGTGCTCACCGTGTCCACGCTGCACCCCATCAGCCCGAACAAGACGCTGAACATGGTGGAGTTCTACTACCCCGAGGAAATCGCCGCCTTCGAGCGCGACTTCGTCGAGGCCCAGCAGGCCGCCTATATGGAAACCTGCGTGGAGGACGACGAAATCGCCCTGCGCATGGATGCCGGGCGCAAGGCCTTGCTGCAGCGCGGTGACAACGAGGTCGGACCCTACCAAAGCCCGATGGAAGACGGCATGCAGCACTTCCATGAGTGGTACCGAAATGCTATTAAATAAGTAGCTGCTAGCGCAGGATCTATTTGCGCTAGCGGCCTATTTTTCATAGATATAGAAAGCGGAGCGATGCAGGCTTTATGGATGGTGCTGGCGGCTTTTGTATTTGCCAGCATGGGGGTTTGCGTCAAGTTCGCCTCGGCGCACTTCAATCCGGCGGAACTGGTGTTCTACCGTGGCCTGATCGGCATGGCCTTCCTGGCCACCCTGGCGCGCGCCCAGGGCGTCAGCCTGAAAACCCGCTACCCCGGCATGCACGCCTGGCGCAGCACGATTGGCGTGGCCTCGCTGGGGGCCTGGTTCTACGCCATCGCCCACCTGCCCCTGGCCACGGCCATGACGCTGAACTACATGAGCAGCATCTGGATCGCCGCCTTCCTGATCGGCGGCGCGCTGCTGACCTGGCGCCCGGGCCAAAGCCAATCGGCCCTGCAGCAAGGCCCGCTGGTACTGACCGTGATGGCCGGCTTCATTGGCGTGGTGATGGTGCTGCGCCCCAGCCTGGACCAGAACGAAATGTTCGCCGGGCTGATTGGTCTGCTGTCGGGCATGGCGGCCGCATTCGCCTATATGCAGGTGATGGCGCTGTCGCGCATGGGCGAGCCCGAAGCACGTACCGTGTTTTATTTCGCTGTGGGCTCGGCCGTGGCGGGTAGCCTGGGCATGCTGCTGACCGGCGCATCCACGTGGCACTGGCCTACGGCCTTGTGGCTACTGCCCATAGGCGTGTTCGCCGCGCTCGGCCAGCTGTTCATGACGCGGGCCTACGCCTCCGCCAAGACCCAGGGCGCCATGCTGACGGTGGCCAGCCTGCAGTATTCAGGCATTGTGTTTGGTGCGGTCTACAGCCTGCTCTTGTTTGGCGACAAAATCTCATCCCTGGGCTGGCTGGGCATGGGCCTGATCATGGCCAGTGGCATCGCCGCCACTGTGCTGCGTGGCCAGGCCGCGCCGAATGCCCCCGCCGAAGAACACTGAAAGGTAAGCACCGATGTACAGCACCCTTATCTCCGTAGCAGAGCTCCAGGCCCTGCAAGCCAGCGGCCAGCCCTATATGGTGTTCGACTGCACATTTGATTTAGCCCAGCCCGACGCAGGCCAACAGCAGTACCGCGCGGCCCACATCCCCGGCGCGGTGTATGCGCATCTGGACCACGCCCTCAGCGCCAAGACTGGCCCGGCGGAATCGGGCGGCCGGCATCCGCTGCCCACCCAGGAAGCCTTTGCCACCTGGCTGTCCAGCGTGGGTTTCAGCAACGACATGCAGGCTGTGGTGTACGACCGCAACGGCATGAACTACTGCGGCCGCCTGTGGTGGATGCTGAAGTGGATGGGACACGCTGCCGTGGCCGTGCTGGACGGCGGGCTGCAAGCCTGGCAGGCCGCTGGCGGCGCCGTCACCGACGCGGAAGAGCCTCATAAATTCACGACAAACTTCGCTCCAACGCAGAGTCTATCTACGCTGGTAGCTACAGAAACTGTAGTGAGCAACCTGGGCCGCCCGGGCCAGACCATCATCGATGCCCGCGCCACGCCGCGCTTCAAGGGCGAGGTCGAGCCACTGGACCCGGTGGCTGGCCACATCCCCGGCGCGCTGAACCGCCCGTTCAGCCTGAACCTGGGGCCGGACGGCAAGTTCAAGCCCGCCAGCCAGCTGCGTGCCGAATTTGAAGCCCTGTTGGGGAACCGCGACCCCGCCAGCGTGGTCCACCACTGTGGCAGCGGCGTCAGCGCCAACCCGAATCTGATCGCCATGGAAATCGCCGGCCTGGGCACGACCGGCCTGTACGCCGGCAGCTGGAGCGACTGGTGCAGCGACCCGTCCCGGCCCGTGGCCCAAGGTTAAAACTGGGTGACAGGGGCAAACTAATGTAAAGCCGGTCATCGCCAGCTGCCCGGGGCTCGTTGCACATGCTGTGTGCTACACAACACAGGAGACGCATGATGGGTATCCCACCGTTCCGATGTATTACCCCCGCGCTGCTGGCCAGCCTGCTGCTGGGTGCTTGCGCCACCCATGATCCAGCCAAACCCTCCGCCAATACAGCCAGCACATCTCGCCCCGCCCCGGTAGACGCCTACAAGCTGACCAACCGCCTGACCTGGGGTGCCACGACGGCCACGCTGGAGCAGGCCGAATCCAAGGGACTACAGGCCTATATCAACCAGCAACTGCATCCCGGCCCCGCCAGCCTGCCCCCGGTCGTCCAGCAGCAAATAGCGGCCATGACCATCAGCCAGCAGCCGCTGGTACAGCTGGCCACCGACATGGAAAAGCAGCAGAAGGAGGTCAACGCCACCTTCGCCAATGACGACGACAAAAAGGCCGCCCAACAGGCCTACCAGCAGGAGATGAACCGCCTGGGCCGCGAGGCCGCCACCCGGCACCTGCTGCGCGCCCTGTACTCCAGCAACCAGGTGCAGGAACAAATGACCTGGTTCTGGCTGAACCACTTCAATGTGCACCTGTACAAGGCCAATCTGCGCGCCATGGTGGGCGACTACGAAGACACCGCCCTGCGCCCTTACGCTTTAGGCAAGTTTCGTGACCTGCTGGGCGCCGTGGCCCACCACCCGGCCATGCTGCGCTACCTGGACAACGAACAGAACGCCGCCGGCCGCATCAACGAAAACTACGCCCGCGAGCTGATGGAGCTGCACACCCTGGGCGTAGGCTCGGGCTACAGCCAGCAAGACGTGCAAGAAATGGCGCGCATCCTCACCGGCGTGGGCTATAGCTTCAACCCCGACGCCCCCAAGCTGCGCAAGGAGCTGCAGGGCGACTATGTGCGCAAGGGCCTGTTCGAATTCAACCCCAACCGGCACGACTACGGCCCCAAAACCCTGCTGGGCCAACCCATCCGCAGCCGCGGCCTGGCCGAGCTGGACGAGGCCCTGGACCGCCTGGCCAAACACCCGGCCACCGCACACTTCATCAGCCGCAAGCTGGCCCAGTACTGGCTGAGCGACGAGCCGCCACCGGCCCTGGTGGAACGCATGGCGCAAAGCTTCTTGCGTAGCGACGGCGACATTGCCGTGACCCTGCAGACCCTGCTGACCTCACCCGAATTCGCCCAGGGCGCGGGCGAGAAATTCAAGGACCCGATGCATTACGTGGTGTCTGCCGTACGCCTGGCCTATGACAACAAACCCATCTTGAACGTAGGCCCCATGCTGAACTGGCTAAACCGCATGGGCGAGCCGCTGTACGGCCATCAGACGCCCGACGGTTACGCCCTGGACACCGCCGCCTGGGCCAGCCCCGGCCAGATGGCCACACGCTTTGAAATCGCCAAGGCCATAGGCTCGGGCAACGCCGGCCTGTTCAAGACCGACGGCCCGCAGCCGGTGGACAAACCTGCCTTCCCACAAATGGCCAACGCCCTGTACTACCGCGCGCTGGGCCAGACCCTGGGGCCGAACACGCAAAAAGCATTGGCAGAAGCCACCTCGCCCCAGGAATGGAACAGCTTTCTGCTGTCCTCCCCCGAGCTGATGCACCGTTAGGAGAGAAAAATGCAACGTCGCCAATTGCTCCAGACTGCCACTGCCCTGCCCTTTGCGCTGAATGCCGGCCAACTGTTTGCCGCGCCCGCCGCGCCCAACACGGCCACGCCACGCCTGCTGTTCGTATTCCTGCGCGGCGCCTACGACGCGGCCAACCTGTTGGTGCCCACCAGCAGCGACTTCTACTACGCCTCCCGGCCCGAAATCGCCATCCCCCGCCCCGGCACCGACCTGAATACCGCCATCGCGTTGAACGCGGACTGGGGCCTGCACCCGGCGCTGCGCGACACGGTGTACCCGCTATTCCAGAAGGGCGAGGCCAGCTTCATTCCGTTCGCCGGCACCGACGATGTGTCGCGCAGCCACTTTGAGACCCAGGACAGCATTGAGCTCGGCCAGCCCCTGAACGGTCCGAAAAACTTCCGCTCCGGCTTTCTGAACCGGCTGTCGAATGTGGTCAACGGTGCCGCGCCCATGGCCTTTACCGACAGCTTGCCGCTGTCCATGCAGGGCTCGATGCAGGTACCCAACACGGGGCTCAAGTCGGTTGCCAAACCCGCCGTGGACCCGCGCCAGACGGCCATCATTGCCGCCATGTACCAGGGCACCAGACTCGCCAGCCCGGTGAGCGACGGCTTTGCAGTACGCGACGAAGTCACGCGTGAACTCAGCGGCGAGATGCTGGCCGCCAGCCGCGGCGCCATCAGCGCCAAGGGTTTCGAGCTGGAGGCCCAGCGCATCGCCCGGCTGATGAAAGAGCGCTACAACATCGGCTTTGTGGACGTGGGCGGCTGGGACACCCACGTGAACCAGGGCGGCGCCACCGGCTACCTGGCCTCGCGCCTGGACGAGTTGGGCCGCGGCCTGGCCGCCTTTGCCCAAGAGATGGGCCCGGCCTGGCGCAACACCACGGTGGTGGTGGCCAGCGAGTTCGGCCGCACCTTCCGGCAAAACGGCAACCGTGGCACCGACCACGGCCATGGCTCGGTCTACTGGGTTTTGGGCGGCGGCCTACGAAGTGGCCCCAACGCCGGCGGCCAGATCGCTGGCGAACAGGTACGCGTCGAGCAGGCCACCCTGTTCCAGAACCGCGACTATCCGGTACTCAACGAATACCGTGCGGTGCTGGCAGGCTTGTTTGCACGGCAGTTTGGCTTGAACAGCAAGCAATTGGACCAGGTGTTTGCGGGCGTGAAGACCCAGGACATCGGGCTGGTGTAGCCGTACCAGACACCGCGAGGCAACTCAGCCCAGCAGCTTGCGGTACTGCACAAAGCCGCTCTTGTCTGCAATGCGGTCGTACAGCTGCATGGCCTGCAGATTGCTCTCGTGGGTCAGCCACCAGACACGGGATGCATGGTCATGCTCGGCGCTGGCGTAGACGTGCTCGATCAGCGCCCGGCCCACACCCTTGCCGCGCAAGCCGGGCTGGGTGAACAGGTCCTGCAGGTAGACATAGTCGCCCTCCGTCCAGCAGCTACGGTGGAAGATATAGTGCACCATGCCCACCAGTTCGCCATTGATCTCGGCCACGGCGCAGTGCATAGGCTCGCTGGCGTCCAGAAAGCGCGCCCAGGTGCGCTCGGTCACCGCCTCGGCGATATCGACCTTGTAAAAGGCTTGGTAACCCTTCCACAGGGGCAACCACTGCGCATGGTCGGCAGGCTGGGCCATTCGGATGTTCATTCGGCAACTCCATTCATTGAAGCGCCAAGGGTACGCACAAGCTGGCTCCTTCGCCAGCGCCACAATGCAAGAAAAAATTAGAGCCACACTGCTGGCACCATCGCGGCATCAAGCCCCCGCCGCCGCCCGAATCCAGTCCCGAAACGCCCGTACCAGCGGCGCCTCGGCCCGCGACTCGGGGTAGACCAGGTAGTAGGCGTCGCTGCTGTCCAGCGCCTGCGGAAACAGCTGAACCAGCGCGCCGGACGCGATTTCGGCCTCGACCAGAAAACGCGGCAGCAGCGCAGCCCCCAGGCCCGACACCGCCGCCTGCGCAATCATGGCGAACTGCTCGTAGCGCGGGCCGCGCAGGGCGTGCACGCCGTCGGCGCCTACCTGATCGAACCAGTCAGCCCATTGGGTCGGGCGGGTGGTTTGCTGCAGCAAGACCACGGTGGACAAATCCTGCACCTGGTTCACGCCGTGCTGGCGCTGGTAGGCGGGGCTGCAGACGGGCACGACCTGCTCGTGCATCAGGTATTCGCACACCGCGCCGGCCCACAGCGGCGCCCCGAAGTGGATGGCGGCATCCAGCGGCTCCTGGGCAAAGTCGAAGGGCTCGCTGCGGGCGGCGATGTTGACAGTGACGTCCGGGTGGTGCGCCGCAAAGTCGCCCAGCCGAGGGATCAGCCAGCGGGTGCCGAAGGTGGGCAGCACAGCCAGGTTCAGCAGGCCACCGCCGTCGGAATAGGCCATGGCCTTCTGCGTGGCGCCAGCCAATTGCTGCAGCACGGCGCGCACGTCGGCCGCGTAGACCCGGCCCGCGTCGGTGAGCACCACGCGCTGGCGCACCCGGTGGAACAAGGCCATGCCCAGCTGCAGCTCCAGCTGGCGGATCTGGCGCGACACCGCGCTTTGCGTCAGGTGCAGCTCTTCGGCCGCGCGCGAGATGCTGGTGTGGCGGGCCGCAGCCTCGAAGGCCAGCAAATCCGCCACCGGCGGTAGAAAGGTTTTGCGAAACATGGTTATGCCCCTGGGGAATGAAGCACGGCTGTTGCTTTCAATTAATTTCAGGCTCTAGCGCAGATTTCTCCTGCGCAAGCAGCTAGCATCTTTGCAAGCACTTGATTCCATTTTCGCATCAAGTCCTTCGAATTTGTCGCTATGCAAGCGGGCGGTATTGGAGGATATTGGGGCCACTTTTCCATACCCGTCCATCGCACCATGTCCGAAGCCATTACCCCCCTCCCTTCTGAAGTCGACCAGCTGCTGCAACGCCTGGGTGTGCCGCGCGCCGCCTATACCGGCGGCACCCTGGCCGTGCGCTCGCCGATCTCGGGCGAGACGATTGCCAACTTGCCACAAACCTCGGCCGCCGACGCCACAGCCGCCATCGCCCGCGCCCACGCCGCCTACCAGGCTTGGCGCAACGTGCCCGCGCCGCGCCGCGGCGAGCTGGTGCGCCTGCTGGGCGAAGAGCTGCGCGCCGCCAAGGCCGACCTGGGCCTGCTGGTGACGCTGGAAGTCGGCAAGGTGCCGAGCGAAGGCGCGGGCGAAGTGCAGGAGATGATCGACATCTGCGACTTCGCCGTCGGCCTGTCGCGCCAGCTGTATGGCCTGACGATTGCCACCGAGCGCGCCGAGCACCGCATGATGGAAACCTGGCATCCCATGGGCGTGGTGGGCGTGATCTCGGCCTTCAACTTCCCGGTCGCCGTGTGGTGCTGGAACGCCGCGCTGGCCCTGGTCTGCGGCGACTCGGTGGTGTGGAAGCCTTCGGAGAAAACCCCGCTCACCGCCCTGGCCACCACGGCGATTGCCCAACGCGCGCTGGCCCGCTTCGGCGATGCGCCCGCAGGCCTGCTGGAGCTGCTGATCGGCCAGCGCGACATCGGCGAAGTGCTGGTCGACAACGAGCATGTCAAAGTGCTGTCGGCCACCGGCTCCACCGCCATGGGCAAGGCCGTGGCGCCGCGCCTGGCAGGCCGCTTTGCGCGCGCGATCCTGGAGCTGGGTGGCAACAACGCCGCCATCGTCACCCCCTCGGCCGACCTCGACCTGGCGCTGCGCGGCATTGCCTTTGCCGCCATGGGCACGGCCGGCCAGCGCTGCACCACACTGCGCCGCTTGTTCGTACACGACAGCGTCTACGACACACTGGTGCCGCAGCTGGCCAAGGTCTACGCCAAGGTGCAGGTGGGCGACCCGCGCACGGCCGGCACCCTGGTCGGTCCGCTGATCGACTGCGCAGCCTATGACGGCATGCAAAAAGCCCTGGCAGAAAGCCGCGCCCTGGGCGCCACGGTGCACGGCGGTACGCGGGTAGACGGCATTGCCGGTGACGCGGCCTTTTATGTGCGGCCGGCCCTGGTGGAGCTGGACGCGCACGCCGGCCCGGTGCTGCGCGAGACCTTTGCACCCATCCTGTATGTGCTGCGCTACCAGTCGCTGGACCAGGCGATCGACTGGCACAACGCCGTGGGCGCGGGCCTGTCCTCGTCGATCTTCACGCTGAACATGCGCGAGGCCGAGCGCTTCATGGCCAGCAATGGCTCGGACTGCGGTATTGCCAACGTCAACATCGGCCCGAGTGGTGCTGAAATTGGCGGTGCCTTTGGCGGCGAGAAGGAAACCGGCGGCGGCCGCGAATCGGGCTCGGACAGCTGGAAGGCCTATATGCGCCGCGCCACCAACACCATCAACTACTCGACGGCACTGCCACTGGCCCAGGGCGTGAAGTTCGACATTTAGCGCGCAGTTCAACCAGCATGGCTCCCATGCCCATCGTGGTCATCGGCGGCGGCGTGATCGGCAGCGCCATTGCGTACTTCCTCACACTGCAGCAACCGGGCTGTCCGGTGGTGGTGTTGGAGCGCGACCCGACGTATGCGCAAGCGTCGTCGGCGCTGTCGGCCAGCTCCATACGCCAGCAGTTCTCCACCGACATCAACATCCGCATCTCGGCCTACGGCATCGACTTTTTGCGCCAGGTGGGCACACTGCTGGCCTGCCATGGCGACACGCCGGACATCGGCCTGCACGAAGGCGGCTACCTGTACCTGGCCACCGCCGCGGGCGAGGCCACGCTGCGCGAAAACCACGCACTGCAAACGCAGCATGGCGCCGACATCGCGTTGCTCAGCCCGGCTCAATTGCAAGAGCACTTTCCGTGGCTGGCGCTGCACGACGTGGTGCTGGGCTCGCTGGGCCTGTCGGGCGAGGGCTGGTTCGACGGCTACCTGCTGCTCACCGCGCTGCGCAAAAAGGCGCAAAGCCAGGGCGTACGCTACATCGCCGACGAAGCCGTGGGGCTGGATATGGCCCGCAGCGACGGCGTGCAGCATGTATCTGCCGTGCGGCTGAAAAGTGGCGGCACGCTGCCCTGCCGCTTTGCCGTGAATGCGGGCGGCCCCTGGGCAGCGGCCATTGCCGGCTGGGCGGGCATTGCGCTGCCCGTGGTGGGCAAGCGCCGCACGGTATTCAACCTCTCCAGCCCCGCGCAACTACCCAACTGCCCGCTGCTCATAGATACCAGCGGCATCTGGTTGCGCCCCGAAGGCAAGGGCTTCATCGCCGGCTTTGCGCCGCCCGCCGACCAGGACGCCGACTTCGCGCCGCTGGAGCCCGACTACCACGCATTTGAAGACCATGTCTGGCCCGCACTGGCCGAACGCATACCGGGCTTCGAAGCGCTGCGCCTGCAAAGCGCCTGGGCCGGCTACTACGAGATGAACACCTTCGACCACAACGCCATCGTCGGCCTGCACCCCCGCTGCGACAACCTGGTGTTCGCCAACGGCTTTTCCGGCCACGGCCTGCAGCAGTGCCCGGCCGTGGGCCGCGGCCTGGCCGAGCTGATGCTCACTGGCAGCTACCAGAGCCTGGACCTGTCACCCATTTCCATCCAGCGCATCGTCGACCAGCGCCCGCTGCTGGAAAAGAACGTAATCTAAGCGCTGCTGCGCCCCCGACCTACCCTCTTGCCCTGTACTGCCATGACCACACCCCACAGCCGCACCGGCGGCCAAATCCTTGTTGACCAACTGCTGGTCCACGGCGTACAGCAGCTATTCTGCGTGCCCGGCGAAAGCTTTCTGGCCGTGCTGGATGCGCTGCACGACGCATCGATTGCGGTATCCGTCTGCCGCCAGGAAGGCGGCGCGGCCATGATGGCCGAAGCCCAGGGCAAGCTGACCGGGCGGCCCGGCATCTGCTTTGTGACGCGCGGCCCGGGCGCCACCAATGCAGCGGCCGGTGTGCACATCGCCCACCAGGACTCGACACCGCTGCTGCTGTTCGTCGGCCAGGTGGCGCGCGAGGCGCTGGGACGCGAGGCTTTTCAGGAGCTGGACTACGGCGCGGTGTTCGGCAGCATGGCCAAATGGGTGGTGCAGATCGACGACCCCAAACGCCTGCCCGAGCTGGTGTCGCGCGCCTTCCACGTCGCCACCTCGGGCCGGCCCGGACCGGTGGTGATCGCGCTGCCCGAAGACATGCTGACCGAGGCCGCCAGCGTAGCCGATGCCCTGCCCTATGCGGTGACCGAAACCTACCCCGGTCCCAGCCAACTGGCCGAACTGCAGCAGCGCCTGGCGATGGCACAGCGGCCGGTAGTGATCCTCGGTGGCAGCCGCTGGTCGGACGCGGCCGTGCAGCAGTTCAAAACCTTCGCTGAAGCGTTCTCGCTGCCGGTGTTCTGTTCGTTCCGCCGCCAGATGCTGTTTGACCACGGCCACCGCTGCTACGGCGGCGACCTGGGCCTGGGCGCAAACCCGCGCCTGCTGGAGCGCATACGCCAGTCGGATCTGGTGCTGCTGGTCGGCGGACGCCTGTCCGAGGTGCCATCCCAAGGCTATGAACTGCTGGGCATTCCCACGCCGCAGCAAGCCCTGGTGCATGTGCATGCCGACGCCGATGAGCTGGGCAAGCTGTACCGTGCCACCCAATCCATCCACGCCACGCCGCAGGCCTTTGCCGAGGCTGTCGGCGGGCTGCGTCCCGCATCGCCACCAGCCTGGCTGGCCGAAACCGAAATCGCCCATGCGGACTACCTGCGCTGGAGCGACCCCGCGCCCATCCGCATCCCCGGCCCGCTGCAAATGGGCGAGGTGATGCAACACCTGCGCGCCGTGCTGCCGTCCGACACCATCTTCTGCAACGGCGCAGGCAACTTCGCCACCTGGGTGCACCGCTTCTGGCCGTTCACCACCTATGCGAGCCAGCTGGCGCCCACCAGCGGCTCCATGGGCTACGGCCTGCCAGCCGGCGTGGGGGCCAAGCGCCTGTGGCCGCAGCGCGAAGTGGTGGTGTTTGCCGGCGACGGCGATTTCATGATGCACGGCCAGGAGTTCGCCACCGCCGTGCAATACGGCCTGCCCATCATCGTTGTGCTGCTGGACAACGCCATGTTTGGGACCATCCGCATGCACCAGGAGCGGCACTACCCAGGCCGCGTCAGCGCCACCCAGCTGAAAAACCCCGACTTCTGCGCCTATGCCCAGGTGTTTGGCGGCCATGGCGAAAAGATCACCAGCACCGAAAAGTTCGCCCCGGCGCTGGCCCGCGCCCGGGCCAGCGGCAAGCCGGCCATACTGCACTGCCTGCTGGACCCGGAGGCCATTACGCCGAGCAGCACGCTGCAGAGCATACGCAGCGCCGCCCAGGGCGGCTGAATCACTTTGCGACACTGCTTTACACCCGCGTCGCATAGTCCGCCTACACTGCCGGTTCTGCATTTTTTGCCATCGGAATCCTATGCATCTGTTGAAACTGGCCCCGGCCGCCCTGTGCCTGGCGGCATCCGCACTGTTGTACACCCCTCTGGCATCGGCCCAGGCCGCTGCGCCGTCCGCTACCACCGACAAGGAACAAGCCGCCAAGGAGGCCGACGGCCAACTGGCCGCCGCCGGCTGGCTGTTGATGCTAGACCAGCAAAACTGGGGCGGCGCCTACGAGGCGGCGAGCCAGTCCTTCCGCAATCTGGTGCAGATTGGCCAGTGGATGGACAGCATCCCAGGCGTGCGCGCGCCCTTTGGCACATTCGAGAACCGCACCCTGGCGCGTGTGGTCTACAAAACCACCATGCCGGGACGGCCTGACGGTGAGTACGTCACCGCGATCTTCAATACCGACTTTGCCAACAAAAAAGGTGTGGAAGAAATCGTCGCCACCGTGCGGGACACCGACGGCAAGTGGCGTGTCATGGGCTATGCCCCGCGCTAAAAAGGCATAGCCCATGCTGCAGGTCCTGGGTAAACCCACATCCATCAACGTACGCAAAGTGTTGTGGCTGTGCGTGGAAATGGACTTGCCCTATGCACTGGAGCCCTGGGGTACGGGCTTCCAGTCCACTGACACTGCAGCATTCCGGGCACTGAACCCGAACGCCCTGGTGCCCGTGATCCGCGACGGTGATTTTGTGCTGTGGGAATCCAACGCCATCTGCCGCTACCTGGCGACCAAACAAGGTCGCACGGACCTGCTGCCAGCCGGGCCTGCAGCACGCGCGAAGGTAGAGCAATGGATGGACTGGCAGGCTACCGAATTGAACAACGCCTGGCGCTACGCCTTCATGGGCCTGGTGCGGCACAGCCCGGACCACCAGGACCCGGCCCTGTGTGCCGCCAGCGTACACAGCTGGAGCCGCCATATGCAGATCCTGGAAAACCAGCTGCAAAACACGGGCGCCTATATCCTCGGCGAGGACTTCACGCTAGCCGACATCGTGCTGGGCCTGGCGGCCCAGCGCTGGTACATGGCACCAATTGAGCGGCCCGCGCTGCCAGCGGTGCAGGCCTATTACGAACGGCTGAACCTGCGCCCGGGCTACCGCCTGCACGGCCGCAACGGCATGCCCTGAATTCGACCCCCTACAGCTGCTGGAGAAAAGCCTCCAGCGCAGGACCGGGCACCGGCCGAGAGAACAAATAGCCCTGACCGTAGTCGCAACCCGCGCTCTGCAGGAACTGGCGCTGGAACGGCGTTTCTATGCCTTCTGCCACCACCTGCAAGTCCAGCTTGTGCGCCATCACAATGATAGCTTCGCACAGCGCGCGGTCGCTGGCGTCCTCCTCCAGGTCGCGCACAAAAGACTGGTCTATTTTCAGAAAGTCGATGTCCAGACTCTTCAGATAGGACAGTGATGAATAGCCGGTACCGAAGTCGTCCAGCGATATCTGCATGCCAGCATCGCGCATGGCCAGCAGGCGGCTTCGGGTGCCATCTTCCAGCTGCATCAGCAGGTTTTCGGTGATCTCAAACGCCACCGCGTCACCGGGCAAGCCCATGCTGGCCAGATGCTCCACCCACTCCGCAACCTGGTTGCGTGGGCCACGGAACTGAACCGGCGACTTGTTCACGCTGATCTGGAAGTCGGTATAGCCCTGTGCGCGCAATTGCTGTACCAACACGGCCGCCGCACGGAACACAAAGTCACCGATATGCAGAATGGCTCCGGTGTCTTCCGCCAGCGGGATGAAGTCCGCCGGACTGATGAAACCCAGCACCGGGTGCTGCCAGCGCACCAGGGCCTCGGCCTTGTGTACCGCGCCGGTCTGCAGGTCCACAATCGGCTGGTAATGCACCTGGAACTGCTGCGCCTCCACCGCTGCGGGCAGATCGCGCATCAGCTGGCGGCGCTTGGTGGCGGTTTCCTGCAAGACCGGGGTGAACAGGCTGTAGCGGTTGCGCCCGCTGGCCTTGGCGAAGTACATGGCCTGGTCGGCGTTCTTCAGCAGGGTCTGCGCATCTGCGCCGTTTTCCGGGTAGATGGTGATGCCTATGCTGCCCGAGATCAGCGCCATTTCTTCGCCCAGCGTGAAGGACGCGGCCAGGCTTTCCAGCAGCTTACAGGCCACGGTCTCGATCTGCTGCAAATGCAGATTGCCCAACAGGGACACAATGAATTCGTCGCCGCCCAGGCGCGCCACCATATCGGTCTCGCGCACACAGGCCGTGATGCGACGGGCCACCTGCGCCAGCAGCTGGTCACCGGCAAAATGGCCCAACAGGTCATTCACCTGCTTGAAGTTGTCCAGGTCGATCAGCACCAGCACCAGCGGGTGGCCGGATCGCTTGGCCTGCTTCATCTCATGCTCCAGGCGCTCCTGGAAGTAACGGCGGTTGGGCAGCTCGGTCAGCGCGTCGTAATTTGCCTGGCGCTGAATGGTTTCGTCCGACAGCTTACGCTCGGTGATGTCGCGCCCGATGCCGATCAGGCCCAGCAGCTGCCCATCGGCGTCGTAGTACGGCGTGCGCATCACCTCCAGACAGACGCGCGGGCGCTTGCCCCAGCTGTCAAACCAGCGCTCGGTCAGATGGCGACGGCCGCTGCGCAAAACCTCTTCATCCAATGCCAGCAGTTCGGTCGCCAGGGGATCACCCAGTACATCAAAATCGGTCTTACCCAGCACCTCCGACTCCTGCACGCGCATATAGCGCTCATAGGCCTTGTTGCAGCCCAGGTACTCGCCATTCTGTGCCTTGAAAAAAATCAGATCGGGGATCGAATCCATCACGCTACGCAGCAGAGCATGATCGCTGCGCGCCTTGGCGATGTTTTCCGACAGCTCCTGCGAACTGACCGTCATCGCGCCCTCCAGCATGCGGCACTCCTGGTCAGCCTCCTGGTAATAGCTGTCCACAGCATGCAGGAAAGCCCGCAGCGCAGGCTCGCCGCCCCATTCAGACGGCAGGTGGCGGCGCATTTGACGCGCCAGCAAGGGATGCATGGGCAATGTCATTCGTGCAACGTGGTCAATACCAAAGTCTGGTTATGCAATTGGCATTCCATCCTGGCACCGAACGGCGCCAGCTCACCATAAGAATAAAAACCGGCCAACCGCATGCCCGGGCCCAGCCGGTCTTGCACCGCCTCCAGTTCGGCCTCGACCATCTGGCTCAGCACCAGCCTGCGCCCTATACAGCTCACCACCAGACACAGGCCTTGCTGCTGGCCCAGGTTGGCCGCTGTGGCCTCTGCCGCTTTGAACGCTGTATCCACCAAGCCATCGCGATGGCTGCGCATCAGACGGCAGATGCTGCCCTCTGGCACATAGCCCGCAAAAGACAGGCTTTGCGTCGCCTCGTCCACCCCCGTCACCGAGCGGAGCAGCATATCGCCGCCGGCGCGCAGCTTGAAGCCCAGCGGAAAACGCTGGCCACTGCGAGGCAGATCCTGCGCCAGTTCGCCCAGGTATTTTTTGTACAGCGCCAACGCAGGCTGACCATCGATCTCCATGACCAAGTTGCCGCGCGAACGGGTCACACGGCGCTCCGGGCCAAACTCCTGCCAGCCGCCAAAGCAAGTGCTACTGGCCGACACATCGCCATAAAAACCCACGGCAGCAATACAGGACTGGCGGGCGCACGCATCGGCCATCACCCAGTTCGCGCCAAAACGCTCACCATCACCGGCAATGCCGCCGGTAATGGCGCCTTGCTGACTGCGCAGGCCGACCATGAGTTCGCTGCCGTCCACCTGCTCGCCGTCCAGCAGCACAAAGACATGGCGCAAATCATCGGCCTGCAGCTGGGCGATCAGCCCGGCCGTGGTCTGCGCCACGTCTTTGCCAAACTCGGCAGACACCAAGCGCACACGGCTACGCGCAAAACGCAGCGCCGTCACCGTTACATCACCATCGCTAATAAGAGTGCCCTGCACATTGCCCGCTGTGGAGCAACCCAGCAGGCAGGCCTGCGGAAAGCGTTGTCGCAGGGCTTCGAAACAAGCAGGGGTCTGAAAATACGGGTGATCGGCAAAAACGAAGACCAGCTGGGCGTCAACCATGCTGTGGCCGGCATCATCCCAACCCTGCGCCGGTGTCCAACGAAATTGCAGTGTTTCCATGGTGTACTCCGCTTTTTTGGCGGCTATGGGCCACCCACATCGGTGCTCCAAAACCTCTTTTACCCTGCAGCGCTAACGCTGTGTGCTGGTGAAATCGCCTAGTCAGATATTCTGACCGGCCCGGGGGTCAATGTGCATGGCCATGCGCCAGGCCGCTGACCACCGTCACCAAACCTATGCCCAACAAGAGCCAGGCGATTTGTGCCGCAGTTTGCGCCGCACTCAGGCGCTTTTGCAACTGAGGAATCAGGTCCGCCAACGCTACATAGATAAAGCTGCTGGAGGCCACCACCAGAAAATACGGCAGCCATTCGTGCAGCAGGTCCACCAGGGCAAAGCCCACCACACCACCCAGTGCCGTTACCGCGCCCGCCAGCGACACCTTGACCAGCGCCGCACGCCGGTTGCTGGAAGTGCCACGCAACACCACCAGGTCGCCCATATGGTGTGGCACCTCGTGCACCAGCACGGCCAGCGCCGCCACCCAGCCCAGGCGTGCATCGGCCATGAAGGCCGAGGCAATCAAAATGCCGTCGCCGAAGGCATGCACGCTATCGCCCGTGAGCACGGCCCAGCCGCCGGTACGCAACGGTGCAGCATGGTGGTGGTCATGCGAGTGCCCGTGGTCATGGGCATGTGCATGGCCATGACCATCGGCCTGCGGGCCCTGGTGATGCTCATGGCCGTGGTGCCACAGCTCTGCCTTGTCGAGCAGAAAAAAGAACACCAGACCCACCAGCAGCGTGCCAAACAGCTCTTGCGCGCCGGCCTGGCTCTCGAAGGCTTCAGGCAACAGGTGCATGAATGCCGTGGCCAGCAAGGCACCCGCCGCCAGGCTGAGCATGTGCTGCGTATAGCGCGCCAGCACGCCGAAACTGAGCGCAGCCGCCAGCCACACACTGCCTATACCGGCACACAGGGTGCCCACCAGAATTGCGAGAAGAGTCATGGGGTCCATCAAACAAAAAACCACCCTCGGCGGGGCGATGTACACATATATGTGTCACCTGATGTTAGCAAGCCAGCCAACCCGGCTGGACGCAGGCAGGGTCTGGCCGTAAAAAGAATTGCAAGCTGCACATCACCCATCCAGAATGCCTCTACGGCCAGCATGCAACGGGTTCTTATCTCGAGAAAACATTTGTGAACATAGTTGTCTCGACCAAACCAATGCAGCTGATTCAGACCCTACACTGGTTGTAGTTATTTGTAACTAGCGGGATTGTATAAATGAGCACGAGACAGCCTACCCACGACGCCGGATTCGGCTCCTTCTTTCGCTACCACGGTTGGCTGGCTCCTGGTGTCAAACTTTTCCGGTCGATCAGCTTTCCTGCAAAAGCCGCCTGGATATCCATCATGCTGGTGATACCGCTGGCATTGCTGGTCTGGTTGTTCTGGCAACAGACCCGTGACCAGATCAACGTCACCCTCAGCGAACAGCAAGGCATTGCCTATGTGACACCCGTCACCGAATACATCGCTGCAGCACAGAACCTGCGCCGCGCGGCCAGCGCGAAGTCCGCTGATATGGCCGAAATGCAAACCAAGGCCAATGCCGCATTCGAGAAAGTGGCTGCGCAACAAAAGCTGTTCAACCCGGCGGCAAGCGGCACCCAAAATAGATTCGAAGCACTGAGCAAGGCGCACAACGCCATTGCCCAGACGCCCGTGGCGGCCACCCCTGACGCCACGTTTGCAGCCCACTCTGCTGTGATCCATGAAGCGCTCGGGCTGATCAGTGACGTCGCGGACGATTCGCAGCTCTCGCTGGACCCGGAATTGGAGAGCTACCACGTGATGAATGTGGGTGTGCTGCTGGGGCCCAAATACTCAGAACAATTGGCGCGACTGCGTGGTCTGGCCTATGCAACTTTGGCAAGCAAGGAAGCGTTGACGCCCAAATCATCCGAGCTTCTGCACGAAAGCATCGCCTTGATTGAATTCATTGACGAGCAGTTTGATAACTCCTTCCGACTGGGCGTAGAAGACTTTCCCGAAGTCGCCAAGAAATTCGACATGAAGAGCCTAGACGACTCCCGAAAAGCCTTGCTCAAGACTATCGAAACAGACATTCTGGGCGAGTCCGTCAAAGGCGACCCGGCTGCATTCCTGGCCCTGGCGACAACGGCAGTGGACAAGCAACGCGCCATGGACCTGCAGCTGCGCGAACGCTTGAACGGGCTGCTGGATGAACGTATGAGCCGGCTGCAACGTGCATTCTTCAGCCAACTGGGCATTTGCATTTTCTTCATCGCCCTGGCCATCTATCTGATGCTGGCCTTCTACAAGGTCATGATGGGCGGCCTGCAGGAAGTGTCCGGACATTTGACCGAGATCACCCAGGGCAACCTCACCACCGCTCCCAAGCCCTGGGGTTCGGACGAAGTGGCGCAGCTGATGCTCACCATGGGCACGATGCAGCTCAGTTTGCGAAAAATCGCCTCCAGTGTGCGAGAAGGAGCCGGCAGCGTGCAGACCGCCAGCGACGAGATCGCCTCGGCCTCTCTGGACCTGTCGCAACGCACAGAGTCCAATGCCGCCAGCCTGGAGAAGACGGCCGCCAGCATGGAACAAATCACCTCCACCGTGAAACACACGGCCGACTCGGTACAGGGCGCCACCAGCATCGTGCGTGAAAACGCAGCCGCAGCCACCCGGGGCGGCCAGGTGATCAGCCAGGTGGTGAAAACCATGGACGGCATCCGTGCCTCGTCCAACCAGATCGGTGAAATCATTGGCGTGATCGACGGCATTGCCTTCCAGACCAACATCCTGGCGCTGAATGCCGCAGTAGAAGCCGCGCGTGCCGGAGAGCAAGGCCGGGGCTTTGCCGTGGTGGCGTCAGAAGTGCGCTCGCTGGCCGGCCGCTCGGCCGCCGCAGCCAAAGAAATCAAGGCCCTGATCTCTGCCAGCATCGAGCAGGTGGAAGTTGGCACACGGGTGGTGGCCGAAGCCGGCACCACCATTGGCGAAATCGTGGCCAACGCCAGCAAGATCGATACCCTCATGGGCGAAATCTCCACTGCCACCCGTGAACAGACCCAGGGCGTTGCCGAAGTCGCCACTGCAGTACAAGACCTGGACCAATCCACCCAGCAAAACGCCGCGCTGGTGGAGCAAACCGCATCGGCCGCCAGCAGCCTTGCCGAGCAGGCACAGCGCCTGACCGACGACGTCGCTTTCTTCAAGTTTAAATAAGACCGGCCTGGCTACGCGCCCCATCCGCCGGGAGCGTTGGTAGCAGAAGTTTTTAGCCGCCAGAGCACATAAAACCTGCGCTGTCAGCTATCAACTTAATAGCAATATCATGGCAATCAGTGGGCCTTGTCCCAGTTCGGGCCCACACCCACCTCGGCCAACAGCGGCACCTTCAGGTCGGCCACGCCGGCCATCAGGCGCGGGATTTCGCTGCGCAGCCAATCGACCTCGCCCTCGGGCACTTCGAACACCAGTTCATCGTGCACCTGCATGACCATCTTCGTACCGCGCTTTTCATCGTCCAGCGCTTTCTGCACGGCCACCATGCTGAGCTTGATCAGGTCGGCGGCCGTGCCCTGCATGGGCGCGTTGATGGCGGCACGCTCGGCACCGGCGCGGCGCGGGCCGTTGGGGGAGTTGATCTCCGGCAGGTACAGGCGCCGGCCCAACACGGTTTCCACATAGCCCTGCTCTTTGGCCAAGGCCTTGGTTTCGTCCATATAGGTTTTGACGCCGGGGTAGCGCTGGAAGTAGCGGTCGATGTAGTTCTTGGCCGCTGTGTTGTCTATGCCCAGGTTGCGCGCCAGGCCATAGGCGCTCATGCCGTAGATCAGGCCGAAGTTGATCACCTTGGCGTAGCGGCGCTGCTCGCTGCTGACCTGCGCCACCTCCACGCCGAACACCTCGGCGGCGGTGGCGCGGTGCACGTCTATGCCTTCGTGGAAGGCGCGTAACAGCGACGCATCGCCGCTGATGTGGGCCATGATGCGCAGCTCGATCTGCGAGTAGTCGGCGCTGGCGATCACGCTGCCGGCGGGCGCCACAAAGGCCTCGCGCACGCGCCGGCCTTCGGGCGTGCGGATGGGGATGTTCTGCAGGTTGGGGTCGTTGCTGCTGAGCCGCCCGGTCACCGCCACCGCCTGCGCGTAGTGGGTATGCACCCGACCACTGCGCGGCAGGGTCAGCAGGGCCAGCTTGTCGGTGTAGGTGCCCTTGAGCTTGCTCAAACCGCGGTGCTCCAGGATCTTGGCCGGCAGCGGGTAGTCTTCGGCCAGCTTTTCCAGCACTTCTTCGTCGGTGCTGGGTGCGCCGGTCGCGGTTTTCTTGACCACCGGCAGGCCGAGCTTGGTGAAGAAGATTTCGCCGATCTGCTTCGGGCTGCTGAGGTTGAACGGCTGGTCGGCCAGCACATGGGCTTCAGCCTCCAGTTGCAGGATGCGCGCGCCGAGTTCGCCGCTCTGCTTGGCCAGGGTGGGTGCGTCGATCAGCACGCCGTTGCGCTCTATGCGGTACAGGGCTTCGCTGGAGGCAATCTCCAGCTCGTAGATGCCGCGCAACTTGGCGTCGGCCTCCAGCTGCGGCCACAGGAAGCGGTGCACGTCCAGCGTCATGTCCGCGTCTTCGCAGGCGTATTCGGCGGTCTTTTCCACGTCCACCTGGTTGATGGTCAGCTGATGCACGCCCTTGCCGCACAGGTCTTCGAAGCTGATACCGCTGCGGCCCAGGTGCCGCTCGGCCAGGCTGCTCAGGCCATGCGGCTTGTGCACTTCCAGCACATAGCTTTGCAGCATGGTGTCGTGCGCATAGCCCTGCACTTCGATGCCGTGGTTGGCGAACACATGGCGGTCGTACTTGATGTGCTGGCCCAGCTTGAGCTTGGCCGGGTTTTCCAGCCAGGGCTTGAGGCGCGCCAGCACCTCGTCGCGCGGCAGCTGGGTGGGCGCGTCAGGGTAGTTGTGCGCCACCGGCACATAGGCGGCCTCGCCCAGCGTCACGCTGAAGCTGATGCCGACGATCTCGGCCACCATCTCGTCGATGGAGTTGGTTTCGGTGTCCAACGCCACCAACTCGGCGGCTTCCAGCTTGGCCAGCCAGGCGTCAAAGGCCTCCCAGGTCAGCACATTCTCGAAGCCTGGCGTGCGGCCAGGCGCTGCGGCGGGTTCGGCTGGTTCGGCCGGCTCGTCGAACAAGCCAGGCTCGGCGGGTGCGGCGGCCTTGGGTGTTTTGGCCGGCTTAGCGGGTGCCGGCTCGGCGGCGGCGCCGTCCAGCTTGCTGGCCAGGCCCTTGAAACCGTATTGCTCATAAAAAGCCTTGAGCGCGCCCGTATCCTGTGCGGTGTACGCTAGCAAATCGAGAGCAGGTAGGCCGTCGATGTGCTCCACCAAATCGCAGTCGGTCTTGATGGTCACCAGGCGGCGGCCCTGCGGCAGCCAGTCCACGGCAGCGCGCAGGTTCTCGCCGGCCACGCCCTTGATCTCGGTGGCGCGCTCCATCAGCGCGTCCAGCGAGCCGTATTCCATCAGCCACTTGGCGGCTGTTTTGGGACCCACTTTGGCCACGCCGGGCACGTTGTCCACGGTGTCGCCCACCA
Organism: Rhodoferax sp. GW821-FHT02C08; assembly: GCF_059421805.1. Taxonomy (NCBI): domain Bacteria; kingdom Pseudomonadati; phylum Pseudomonadota; class Betaproteobacteria; order Burkholderiales; family Comamonadaceae; genus Rhodoferax; species Rhodoferax sp. GW821-FHT02C08. Next base: position 122,987 of record NZ_JBWKVR010000001.1, on the reverse strand, counting down.
GGGTCTGGTAGTCGATCATCAGGCTGGGCGGTACACCGAATTCACTGGTCACGCCGGCCACGTCGCGGCGCTTGCCGTTCATGGTGTCGATGATGGTCACATGCTCGTTCACCAGCTGGCTCAAGTCCTTGTCGCCGCTGGAGACGATGACCTCGATGCCCTGGTCGCCGGCCACCCGGGCCAGCGTGCCGATCACGTCATCGGCCTCCACGCCCGGCACGGCCACCACCTTCCAGCCCAGCAGGCGCACCACTTCGTGCACCGGCTCGATCTGCGTGCGCAAGTCGTCCGGCATGGGGCTGCGCGTGGCCTTGTAGGCGGGGTACCACTCGTCGCGGAAGGTCGGGCCCTTGGCGTCGAAGATGCACACCGCGTAGTCGGCGCGCACTTCCTTGCGCAGGCTGGTCATCATGTTGACCATGCCGCGGATGGCGCCGGTGGCCGGGCTTTTCGGGTCGCCGGGTACGGCGCGCAGGTCGGGCATGGCGTGGAATGCGCGGTACAGGTAGCTGGAGCCATCGACCAGCAGCAGGGTTTTCTTGTTCGTCATGGCGGGCATTTTGCCTGCGGGTGGCGCAGATCGGCAGACGGGTCAAGGCCATTGCGCCAGATGCTATGCAAACCATAGCTGCCTACGCAGGTATTACCTGCGCCAGAAGCCGAAATAACCCCAAACCTCTGAAGGTCTACGCATGGCTAACGGGTCGATGAACTCTCCGGCAGCCAGCGCCTGCGCGTCTGGTTCGCCATGGTGCTGGCGCAGGACACGCAGTTGCTGCTGCTCGACGAGCCCTCCACCTACCTGGACCTGGCGCACCAGATCGACCTGCTGGAACTGTTCCGCGACCTGAACCGGCAGCAAGGCCGCACCCTGGTCGCTGTGCTGCACGACCTGACCATGCCTGTCGCTACGCAGATCATTTGGTGGTGCTGCGCCAGGGCCAGCTGGTGGCCCAAGGTGCACCGAAAGAGATCATCACGGCGGCACTGGTGGATCAGGTGTTTGATCTGCCGTGTCGGATCATCGAAGACCCGGTGTCGGGGACGCCGCTGGTGATACCGGAAGGGCGTACGCGGGGGTAGGCGACTACTCTCAAATTGATAGCTGGCTGCGCAGGTGATTCCTGTGCTGGCGGGCGATTGGGCTTGAACCTTTGTCTTGGGTTGTTTCTGCCAGCATCCCCGGCCGGGGAATGCGCCCGGCGGCGCAGACTGCCTAGACGTAAGGTGCCATCTTCACTACTGTGCCGGTTTCGCTCACACCGTGCACGGCAAAGACGTTCTTTGCCAGATCGATTCCTACGGTTACGATGGACATGATTTCCCCTCTCAAAACAAGTTGATGAAAAGATTCACCTCTCCATCGTGGCACTTAGTTGCCGTAAACCACAACCCTGACGGGACGTGGCTTGCTTGGGACGGGGAAGTCCCTTTCATTCGTTAGGCGTCAGAATGCATCAAGACCTTGTTCAGCGAATCTACGACTACGTTGAGCAAGGCGAAGTTGACAAAGCCGTCCGCGCGTCACTTCGCCTGTCGCGCCACATCGGTGATCATATGAATACCGCTCTGTTCCTCCGCGAGCTGGTGGACGACAAGCACGAGATCGCTCGGGTGATGTTTGACGATACAAGCCACCTCAAGGAAGAAGCGCAAAAGTATCTGTTCACCAGTTCCTTCGAACGCTGGCTGAAGTCCAGAACGCTTCCGTACTCTCTCGGTAGTGATGAAACCGACGAGAATCCAAAGAACGTGCTGGTCATCTCGGTTGGCGAGTTCCCCGAAGAACTGCGCCAGTGCGAAAAATCTATCTCCGACCTCGTAGTGCCTCCAACGATGGGGGAGTACGACAGCGCAGCCTTCACTGACCGTTACGACCAAATCAAAAGCCAACTCCGGATGCGAATAAAGGGCATAAACGCGATCAAGGATCGAGTACTCAATAGGTGCCTAAACTTTGCTATCGGTGTAGAACGTCAGTTGCTTTCCCAACAGAAGTCAGTGCAGTTTCTTCAGCATGCCCAGAACGAGGTTCAAAACTACTTCAAGGCTCGGTCGGATGATGTCTACGAGAAGCTACAGAAGGCCAATCAGCTCATTGATTCGTCCTCTTTAGAGGATCTTTCCCTTCTGCTCACACAAGTTCGCCGAGCTATCAAAGCTGCTGCAGATCACTTCTTCCCGCCGGAACTCACCCCCAGGCGCTGCGTCGATGGCGAAGAGAGACTTTTGGGGGACGAGCAGTACCTGAATCGCTTGCACGAGTTCATCTATACGCGCTTTCCCAAATCCACATCAACGGAACTCCTGCGTGCTGAACTTCAGTACCTTCTTGTATTCGCCAAGCGTCTTAATGACGTTGCGTCAAAGGGCGTACATGCGACGGTGTCTGTACCAGAGGCTAAACAGGGCTTCCTCGGCCTATACCTCTTCCTGTACAACGTCTGCCAGCGGCTGGAGGGAGCTGCCGCCTGACCATCATTGAAACGGCCCCGTCTATGGCGGTCCACTTAAGGCAAGCATTAAACGATATATGGCACTCCACCAACAACTCGACGAACTGATAGACCGCGTTCTTCCGGTGGTTCAGGATTTCCATCGAAAGAGCATGTTTGCACCCCATGCCGCCACTATTGATGCAGCAGGATCTGTTGCTGGGCACGCCCTCACCACGGACGGAACAGCACAGTTGTCCGTATCGCAAGCTATCGAGCATTTCGAGCGAAAATTTGCCGAACGGGCAAACATGAACCAGATTCAAGGGACCGGCATCTTCTATCACTCGCCGGGCATTGATTCATCAACCGGATCGGTGTCATTGCCTCCCGCGATGACCAGGGATGAATGCAGAACCCTTGTAGCTCTGCTGGAGCATGCCTCAGGCAACTCTGTCTATCTGCTTATTCCATACAGCGGCGAGCCTCCTGCGGTCGAATACGCCGTGGGAAAGCTCATAGACAAGCCATCAAAGATATTCGTAGCCAAGCCCCGCCAAGAAATCAAGCCATGGTGGAAGTTGTGGCGACGCTGAACCCTTTGCTGCAGCGGACGTTCGGCGCCGTTGCAATCAGACTCTCGCGACCACCCTTCAGTGACAAAACGTCACCCCACCCGCTGCACAAACCGTAGCTGCTCCCGCAGATAAATCAAGCGCCACAGCCCGATTCCACAGGTAAACGCGCGGGCTGGCCGTGACGCATTAGTTACGCGAGCGCGTCCAGGGCCATGGATAATTCGCTAGCTTTTCCATCCCCCCTCTCTCTACGCCCCCATGTCCAACCTCATCGTCCACGGCGGTACGCCTTTGCGCGGTCGCATCACCCCTTCTGCCAACAAGAACGCCGTGCTGCCGGTTCTCTGCGCCACGCTGCTGACCTACGAGCCGCTGCGGCTGCTGGGCGTGCCGGACATCACCGATGTACGCAAGATCCTGGACATCTTCCGGCTGCTGGGCAGCGAGGTACAGATGGACTACGCCACGGGCACGCTGGAACTGCACCACCGCGAAACCGTGTTCGACGCGGCGCGGCACCGGCTGCCGGAGGAGATGCGCTCGTCCATCATGCTGGTGCCGCCGCTGCTGGCGCGCTTTGGCGTGGCGCGGCTGGAAGACAACGTCAAGGGTTGCACGCTGGGCGTGCGTGAGATCGACCCGCACATCGATGTGTTCCGCCAGTTTGGCGGCCTGGTGGAGCGCAGCGAAGGCTCGCTGCTGGTGCGCTGCCGTGGCCCGCTGACGCCGACCGACCACTGGCTGGACTACGCGTCCGTCACCACCACCGAGAACTTTGTGCTGTGCGCGGCCTCGGCCAGCGGTGTCTCCACGCTGACGAATGCCGCGTCCGAACCGCATGTGCAGGAGTTCTGCCGCTTCATGCAGATGATTGGCGTGAAGATCGACGGCATGGGCACCTCGCGCGTGACGGTGCATGGCGGCGGCACGCTGGGCGGCGGCGAGTACCGCTTTGACGAAGACTTCCACGAGATCACCACCTTTCTGGCGCTGGGCGCGATCACCGGCGGCGACGTGGTGGTGCGCAACAGCGCGCCCGAGAACTTTCCGCTGATCGACCGCACGTTTGCCAAGTTCGGCGTGCACATCACGCATGAAAACGGCTGGTCGCGCGCCGACTGCCCGGGCGCGCTGAAGGTGCAGACGCCGTTCACCAGCAATGTGCTGACCAAGGTGGAGGCCGCGCCCTGGCCCTATTTCCCGGTGGACCTGCTGCCGATCTTCGTCGCGCTGGGCGTGCAGGCCCAGGGCAACGCGATGTTCTGGAACAAGGTGTACGACGGCGCCATGGGCTGGACCACCGAGCTGTCGAAGTTCGGCGCCCACGTGTACCAGTCGGACCCGCACCGCATCGTCAGCTTTGGCGGCAGCCCGCTGACGCCGGCAGTGGTGGAGAGCCCCTACATCATCCGCGTGGCAATTGCGCTGTTCATGGTGGCTGCCAGCGTGAATGGCCGATCCGAGATCCGCAACGCCACGCCGATCCGCCGCGCGCACCCGGGCTTTGTGGAGAACCTGCGCAGCCTGGGCGCGCAGGTGGAGTGGACCAGCGAGGAGTAAGCCCCCTCTGAACCCCTAATTGCCTGTGGCTCCGAGCTGCACGGGGGCAAAAAGTAGATGGTTTTGCAAGATATGAACCAGCCATGTAGCTGGTCTTGGCCCCCATTTCCATTCGTATGCGCCTCCCAGGCATCCCTCAAAAGAGGGAAATGTCCAGTACGTCCCAGAGTGAAACGCCTTAGCCAACAGTAGCATTCCCTTGTTTTCATTTTGAAACATTTAGATACAGGGAATACACAATGTACAAGTTCACCACGTCAATCATTACGCTCGCGACAGCCCTTACTCTGACAGCCTGCGGAGGTGGCTCAGATCCAGCAACGGATAGCAGCTCTACCACCAATTCCTTTTCTGCCATGGTTGGCACCTATTCCAGCGGCTGTGTAGACACAACGAAGAACGGCTCCAATGGACAATCCGAATCGTGGACGTTGACACTGACAACCCCCTCAGGTACGAGCAGCGTAGCGGTTAGTGGCCGTTCCAAGATCTATCGTGGAAGTGCAACCTGCCAAGACGCCAACCTGTTTGGCGACATATCGGTCAACGGGCTGCTCACGGCTCTTACTACCACAAAGAGCATTACCGGCAACTCAAGATACCCTAAGTCAGGGACCGCCAGCACTGCGACCTTCCGCCTAGATGGTTTCCAGCTCACCCAAGGCTCACTCACCATCCCTGGCCTGGGCACCACCACCACGGTAGGGTACTTATTAGAAGGCAACAAGCTCTATGCAGTGATGGGCGTTCAAGACAGCGATGGCCTGGGTTCCAATTTTTCAAACCTCAGCTTAACGAAACAATAAGCGCCGCGCGCACCCGGGCTTTGTGGAGAACCCGCGCAGCCTGGGCGCGCAGGTGGAGTGGACCAGCGAGGAGTAAATCCTTCGAATACTCCTGAATTTATAGCTGCCAGCGCAGGTAGTACCAGCGCCAGAGGCCGATTCTCTCCAGAACTTCACGAACCTGCACGCGATGCTGCCACCGCTGGGCCACAATGCTGCGCCATGCATACACCCCAGCCCACAATCCACACCACAAGCGCTAGCCCCGCGCCGCTGACGGCCATCCTCCAGCAGATCCACAGCGAAGCCCAGGCCTTGTTTGGCAGTGGCCAAGTCGCCAGCTACATTCCTGCGCTGGCTGAAGTGCCGCCACACCAGTTCGGTATGGCGATAGCTATGGTGGACGGCTCCACCTATGCGGTGGGCAGCGCGCGCACACCGTTCTCACTACAGAGCATCACCAAACTGTTTGCTTTCGTGCTGGCGCTTAAAACGGTGGGCGAGGACCTGTGGCTGCGGGTGGGCCGCGAGCCCTCGGGTGCTCCATTCAACTCCATGGTGCAGTTGGAGACCGAAAAAGGCATCCCGCGCAACCCGTTCATCAACGCAGGCGCGCTGGTCGTGACAGACATCCTGACCTCACGCTTTGCCCATTTGGACACAGCCCTGCTGGGCATGCTGCGCCGCCTGACGGATGATCCCACGCTGAACCGCAACGACCGCATCGCCAAGTCGGAACGCGACACCGCCAACCGCAACATGGCCATGGCGTATTTCATGAAAAGCTACGGCAACTTTGTGAATCCACCCGAACTGGTGCTGGACAACTACTGCCGCCAGTGCGCCATTGAGATGAATTGTGCCCAGTTGGCCCAGGCCACCATGTTCTTGGCCAACGGCGGGCTGGACATAGGCACCGATGTCCACCCCGGAGAACAGTTCCTGGCCGCCGAAGCGACCCGTCGGGTAAATGCACTGCTGCTAACCTGCGGCGCCTACGACGCGGCGGGTGACTTTGCCTACCGCATCGGCCTGCCCGTCAAGACCGGCGTGGGCGGCGGCATCGTCGCCATCGTGCCGGGCAAAGCCACGGTCAGCGTCTGGGCGCCGGAGCTGGATGCCAAAGGCAACTCGGTGCTAGGTGCTTTTGCGCTGGAACGCCTGCTGGCGCTGACCAGTTGGCACCACCACTGAGAACGTGTTCAAGGTCTTAGTTCAGATCACTCCACTAGATACGATTGCCCTGGGAAAATCACTCGCCCGCTCCTGAATTAATAGCTTCTGGTGTAGGCAGCACCTGCACCAGCGGCCTGTTTCTTATAAATCCAGCTTGAACGTCAGTTTGGCTGTGCGCGGCGCACCGGCAGCCCAGTATTCCTTGTCGGCCACGTTGTCCACGTTCAGCTGCCATATAGTTGCCCGCATCGACATAAGCAGATCACCTCCCATGCGCCGTACCGCGATTGCCCTCAGCTGCTGCCTTGCCCTGGCGGTTTTCATCGTAGGCGCAGCGGGAGAGGTGCTTAGCCACCCGGCACTGCATACCGTAGCGACGAATCCGCACGGGCTCCCGGTTGAGCCGGTCGCGCTACGAACCGCCAACAACAGCCCAGTCGCAGCGTGGGTCGCACGTGGGCGGGCTGGCGGCGGGGTTGTTCTGCTGCTGCATGGCGTCCGTGCAGACCGGCAATCCATGCTCGGCCGCGCCGCATTCCTCCAGCAGCTGGGCTACTCGGTGGTACTCATCGACCTGCCCGGGCACGGCGAGAGCACTGCCGACCACATCACCTTCGGCGTGAACGAAGCCACAGGCGTAACCGCAGCACTGGCTTACATCAAACAGGAATTTCCGGCAGAGAAGATCGGCGTGATCGGCGTATCACTGGGCGCCGCATCATTGGTGCTATCCAAGCCAACACCAGCACCCAACGCGGTCGTGCTGGAATCCATGTACCCCACCATCACAGACGCGGTACAAGACCGGCTCAATATGTATGGGGGCAGCTGGGCTGGCTTCTTCGCCCCCGTTCTTCTCTGGCAACTGCCAATACGGCTCGGAATTTCAGTCGAGCAACTACGTCCGATTGATGATCTGCCGTCTCTGCATGCGCCTGTGTTGATCGTGTCAGGCACAGAAGACCAGCACACAAGGACAATTGAAATTCAGAAGCTCTACAAAGTCGCAGCAGAACCCAAAGAACTATGGCTGGTGGATGGAGCCGCCCATGTTGACCTGCATGCATTCAACCCGCCAGCCTACGAATCCCGAGTGGCGACCTTTCTTGCCAAACACTTGCGTTCTTGAGATGGGATCCAAACGGCTCACAAAAAAGTTTGCTGTACGCTATTGAAGTAATAGCTGTCAGCGCAGATTACACCTGCGCCAGAAGCCTTTCTTATAAATCCTGGCAACGGGTCAGCCCCTCACCGTTCGGGCTGAGCCTGTCGAAGCCCATATACGTCAAACCATGCCCTTCGACCTCAGGGCGAACGGTGTTAGTGGTGACCTGGGAAGTTACAAATCCAGCTTGAACGTCAGCTTGGCCGTACGCGGTGCGCCGGCGGTCAGGCGGATGGCGTAGCAGGCGCCCAGGCTGTACAGGGTTCAGGCAAAAGCTGGAAAGGGAAAACTCTGCATTGCAATCATGCAGATGACAATAATTTGCATTTAATAACAACCGCCTGCACCGCTGACTTACGCGCCCGTCTGCCATGGACGGTTAGACTGCATCCGCCATGTCGGCATGCCACTGGGAGTAATAAATGGGCTTTATTTGGTTTCTGGTTGTCGGCATCGTCGCCGGCTGGTTGGCGGGTACCTTGGTCAAGGGCGGCGGCTTCGGCCTGGTCGGTGACCTGGTAGTGGGCATCGTCGGCGCCTTTCTGGGCGGCTTCCTGTTCAACACATTCGGCGTCTCGATGGGCGGCGGCATTCTGGGCAGCATTCTTGTGGCGACCATTGGTGCTGTCGTGCTGCTCTTCCTCATCCGCTTGATCAAACGCGCATAGCGGAATAGGCTAGCGAAGAAGAAATCAACTCTTCGCTACCAAATGCATAGCTGCCAGCGCAAATAGTACCTGCGCTGGCAGCTATTTTTTCTTAGAACTTTTCACGATCAGCAGCAGCGCCCGATGCGCCCCTTGCCGCCGTAGCGGGCCTCCTGCCGTTCGCGGAAAAAGGCCTCGTAGCCCATGACTGGCTGGTCCGGGTGCTCACGCTTCTGGTGGGCCACATAGGTGTCGTAGTTCGGCACGCCGACCATCAGCCGGGCAGTCTGGCCCAGGTAGCTGCCGACCGATTGGCCCAGGCTGGCGAGGTCTTTCAGCATGGCAAGCTCAGGCCGTCAGCAAGGAGCCACCGGCTTCCTGCACCGTGGGCCGGCTGGAGCGCCGGGCCACCAGGCAGGCGCGGATGCCGAACACCAGCACGCTGATCACCACGAACATGAAGAACACGCACAGGCCGGCATCCAGGTAGTCGTTGAATACCACGCGCTGCATCTGCAGCAGCGACTTGGCGGGCGCCAGCAGCTCGCCCTTGTCCAGTGCGGCCTGGTACTTGTTGGCGTGGGCCAGGAAGCCGATCTTCGGGTTGTCGTGGAACACCTTTTGCCAGCCGGCCGTCATGGTGCAGGCCAGCAGCCAGGCGGTGGGCAGCAGGGTCACCCAGGCAAAGCGCTCGCGCTTCATCTTGAACAGCACCACCGTACCCAGGATCAGCGCCACACTGGCCAGCATCTGGTTGGAGATGCCGAACAGCGGCCACAGCGTGTTGATGCCGCCCAGCGGATCAACCACGCCCTGGTACAGAAAGTAGCCCCAGGCCGCCACACACAGGCCGGTGGCCAGGCCGTTGCTGATCCACGAGTCGGTCTTCTTCAACGAGGGCACAAAAGTGCCCAGCAGGTCCTGCAGCATGAAGCGGCCGGCACGCGTGCCCGCGTCCACAGCAGTCAGAATGAACAGGGCTTCGAACAGAATAGCGAAGTGGTACCAAAAGCCCATCATGGCCTTGCCGCCCAGCATCTCGGAGAAGATGTGGGCCATGCCGACGGCCAGGGTCGGTGCGCCACCGGCGCGGGCGATGATGGTGTGCTCGCCCACGTCCTTGGCGGTCTGCAGCAGCATGTCGGGCGTGACCACAAAGCCCCATTGCGAGATCACTTGCGCCGCGCTTTCGGCCGTGGGGCCGAGCACGGCCAGCGGACTGTTCATCGCGAAGTACACGCCGGGCTCGATGATGGACGCGGCCACCAGCGCCATGATGGCGACGAAGGATTCGACCAGCATGGCGCCGTAGCCGATGAAGCGCGCATGCGCTTCGTTCTCGATCAGCTTGGGCGTGGTGCCCGACGAGATCAGAGCATGGAAGCCCGACACCGCACCGCAGGCGATGGTGATGAACAAAAAGGGGAACAGGCCGCCGGCCCACACCGGGCCGCTGCCGTCAATGAAACGCGTGGTCGATGGCATCTTCAAATCGGGCGCCACCAGCACGATACCGATGGCCAGCGCCACGATGGCGCCGATCTTCAAAAAGGTGGACAGGTAGTCGCGCGGCGCCAGCAGCAGCCACACCGGCAGCACGGAGGCCACAAAGCCGTAGCCAATCAGCATCCAGGTCAGCTGCTTGCCATCAAACGTGAACGTCGGCGCCCATTCGGCGCTCTGCGCCACCTGGCCGCCGACCACGATGGCGGCGATCAGGAACACGATACCGATGACGGACACCTCGCCGATCTTGCCGGGGCGGATGTAGCGGGTGTAGATGCCCATGAACAGCGCCAGCGGAATGGTGGCCGCCACGGTGAAGGTACCCCAGGGGCTGTCGGCCAGCGCTTTGACCACGATCAGCGCCAGCACCGCCAGGATGATGACCATGATCATGAAGGTGCCGAACAAGGCGATCACGCCGGGAATCGGCCCGAGTTCGGACTTGATCAGATCGCCCAGCGAGCGCCCATCGCGCCGCGTTGAGATGAACAGCACGATGAAGTCCTGCACCGCGCCGGCAAACACCACGCCGGCCAAGATCCACAGCATGCCCGGCAGGTAGCCCATCTGCGCGGCCAGCACCGGGCCGACCAGCGGGCCAGCACCGGCAATCGCCGCGAAGTGGTGGCCGAACAGCACGAACTTGTTGGTCGGCACATAGTCCAGTCCGTCGTTGTGGCGCATGGCGGGCGTGGCGCGGTTCGCGTCCAGCGACAGCACATGCTTGGCGATGAACTGGCTGTAGAAGCGGTAGGCGATGAGGTAGACCGCCAGCGCAGCCACTACCACCCATAGGGCGTTGATGGTTTCGCCGCGGTGCAGCGCGATGGTGGCCAGGGCGCCGGCGCCGCCGAGGGCGATCAGCGCCCATAGCGCTGTGCGGGCGAGGGGATTTTTGGTGAGGGTGTCCATTGTCTCTGCTCTTGTTAGGTGGATGGATGTGCGAACGCACAGTGTCGAACGCAGGGCCAAGCACCGCATTGGTGTGCTTGCGGGGCCGCTGCGGAGTGATTACGTAATGGTTTTCCCCAGGCGGGGCTGGTTCAAAATCGGCCCATGGGTGAACTCCGCTTCCGCTTGCATTTACGCGCCATGGTGCTGCTGCTGGCCGCCGTGCCGCTGGTGCTGGCGATTGCCGCCGTGGTGTGGGTGGTGCGCCAGCAGTTGGACCAGTTGGCGCAAGACCAGATTGCCGCCATGCAACCCATCCTGCTGCAGGCGCGCAAGGACGAGCTGAAGCACTTTGTGCAGGCCGGGCGACGGGCCGTGGCGCATTTGTCCGAGCGCGCTGGCGACACGCCGCAGGCCCGGCAGCAGGCACTGGACCTGCTGCGCCGCATGGACTTTGGCAACGACAACTACTTCTTCGTCTACGACCTGCAGGGCAAGAGCCTGATGCACCCGCGCCTGCCCGATCTGGAGGGCCGCCCCCAGTGGGAGCTGCACGACGGCGCGGGCGCCCCCATCATCCAGCAGCTGGTGCGCCAGGCCCAGGCCGGCGGCGGCTTTGTGGACTATCTGTGGAACCGCCCGTCCACCGGGCGCGAAGAACGCAAGCTAGGCTATGTGGAGCTGGTGCCCGAATGGGGCTGGGTGGTGGGCACCGGCCTGTACCTGGACCATCTGCAGGAAACCCAGGCGCTGATCACCCACTCCACCGCGCTGGCGGTGCAGAAGACACGCAACCAGATCCTACTGATTGCCTCTGCGGCACTGCTGCTGGTGGCTGGCGGCGGCCTGGCATTGAACATCTACGAACAACGTGCCGCCGATGACAAGCTGCGCGCCATGGCCCAGCAGGTGGTGCACTCGCAGGAAGACGAGCGCGCCCGCGTGGCGCGTGAGCTGCACGATGGCATCAGCCAGCAGCTGGTGTCGGTGAAGTTTGTTGCCGAGTCGGCCCTGCTGCAGCTGGAGCGCGCCGACAGCGACGCAGCCCCCACGCTGCGCCAGGGCGTGGGCCTGCTGCAGGCCGTGATGCGCGACGTGCGCCGCATATCCCATGACCTGCGCCCCACCCTGCTGGACGACCTGGGCCTGGCCAGCGCGCTGGAGCAAACCGCCCGCGAATTTGGCGAGCGCAGCGGCATCCAGGTGAGCACCCAAGTGGCCACGCTGCCGCCCATCCCCGAGGCCGTGGCCACCGCCCTGTTTCGCGTGGCGCAGGAAGCGCTGGGCAATATCGAAAAGCACGCCGGCGCCCAGCATGTGGACCTGCAGCTGAGCTACGGCGCCGCCGGCCTGGGCCTGCAACTGCGCGACGATGGCGCTGGCTTCGACGTACAGGCCACGCTGCGCCAAGTACGCGCCGGCCTCGGCCTGACGAATATGCGCGAGCGCATCGAAATGCTGGGCGGCACGTTCAGCCTGGCGTCCGCCCCCGGTGCCACCGTGCTGACGGCCCAGCTGCCCGCCGCCGTGCTGAAATCGGGATGACCATGTCCAACTCCACGCCCGCCTCCATCCGCCTGCTGATCGTTGACGACCATCCCATCGTGCGGCAAAGCCTGAGCGCCCTGCTCGGCGCCTATGGCCCGCCTATGCAGGTGGTGGCCAGTGCTGGCAGCGCCGAAGAAGCCCTGATGCTGGCCGAACAGCACTCGCCCAGCATTGTGCTGACCGACCTGCAGATGAAGCCCACCAGTGGCATCCAGCTGATACAGCAGCTGAGCCTGCGCCAGCCGGACATCCGCTACGTGGTGTTCACCGCATCCACGCAGGACGAGCACATGCTGCAGGCTTTTGATGCCGGCGCCCAGGGTTTTGTACTGAAAGAGGCCGAAGCGGGTGAACTGATAAAGGCGATTGAAGCCGTGATGGGCGGCGCCACCCACTACCCCGCCGGCCTGAAGCGCGCCCTGGACCGGCGCCAGCAGCAACCCGCCCTGACCGCCCGCGAAACCGAGGTGCTGGCCCTGGTAGCCCAGGGTCTGACCAGCAAGGAAATCGCCCGGGCGCTGGACATCGATTCACGCACCGTGGACGCCCACCGGGCCAACATCCGGCAGCGCTTTGGGTTGGACAGCAGCGCGGCGCTGCTGCGGTTTGCGGTAGCACACAGCACGGGCCCGCGCTGAAATCTGGACCCACAGGCCTTTCACGCATCCACCATCTAGGATGCGCGCTACTAAAAGAGTAGCAAATTTTCCTCAATACCACGTATACCCATATGTTCTCGCTCGTAGCAGAAGTAGAACCTGGGCGCTGCATCATCTTGTTACAAAAATGCATATGGCACATGTTTTGCTTCATGCTGCAAAACATCACATTTCGTCATTTTTACGCGTAAATGGTTATTGACTTGTCACCCTCAGCCTGTATAAACCACTCCCATGCGAACTTATGTATCGATTTACGTATTTTTTCTCGAAATATCGATACCACCGCCACTCCGCTCTGGCGGAGGGTTATTTGAAAAATGTAAATACTTGTATCCAACCGTTTACAAAGCAGAAGGATTCGAACGCTGATGACGCCACAAGCAAAGAAAAGCAGAGCCAATGAATGTCCGTGCAGTACTTAAAACAAATACGTTTAACTTGCCGGACTATTTACTTTTGAATTGACAAGACAGTTAGTTTTTCCCAAGAGTTGAGTTAACGCAAATAAGGCAAAACCACTCCGATAGAAAACACAAAACCTAGCCAAGTCGAACCCGGCCCCTACCAGAACATCAAGAATCTCCCCCGATCTTTGCTGCATAACCAGCAGTCAAGAATTTAATGTGCCTCCAAAATGAAAAAGGAGTTGTTATGAAAAATTCACGTCGATATTCGGCGTTGGTAGTGGCTGCAGCTTTATCAGCCGTATCGAGCATGGCCTCAGCGTCATGGATTAGAACCGATACTGGCCAGGTAATACCGGGTGATGGGACCTATGCATTAAATGCCGATCTTCAAGCATCCAATACATACGATGATTGGTACTGGCGCGGCAAGTACCACAATATGGCAATGTACTGCAGTAGCGGCTCTCTCGACTGCACCTATAGTTTGGGCAGTACCGTCACAACGACGTACCAACGCGAGCAAGGAATTTCCGTAGCCGCCGGGCTGGGTTATAGCCTTGGACCATTTACGGCCCAATACCAATACGCGACCACAAAAAGCCAGCAACAAACAAAAAGTTCTACGGATACCTTTTCGAATGGCGTCACTTTTAAAGGTGGCCTCTGGTGCAACCCTATTAAGGTGACTGTACGTCGCTGGACGCGCGGTAGTTTCATGAACGCCTGGTTCCGCACAGGGTATATCAGTGGTGGCGGCAATAATACCGTTTACGACTGGTTAAATAAAAAACATGGTTATTGGACTGCCAACAGAGCCGAATGGCACTACATCACGTTCCAGATCGCCAAATCCATCTAATTGACGTTGATTTTTTGTCGCAAAAATTTAACTAAATGAAAAAACCCAATATGAAAAAATTTGTTAAGGCTGCAGTTGCAACAGCCATGATTGCCGCGGGCGTGGCCCCCTCCATCGCGTTAGCGCACGACGTATGGATCTGCGGTGGCAAACGTAACCTCTCGTTCGGTTCCCAGTACGGCAACTCAAGCACCCCACACAACTACTGGACTACCCGCGTACAAGGCATCAACCAAGCCTCAAACACTTGGAATGATTGGACATGGCGTGGAAAGTCCCAAGGTTTGGTTCAGTTCTGTTCTGCCGGTTCGAGCTACTGCACTTTCACTTGGGGTGGATCCAAGACGACAGGTTATGGCCACAGTACAGGTACCAGCGTAGGCTTTGACCTTGCCTTTGCAGCCGAAGAAGCCGGTAAACGATGGACGAATAGTGAAACCTATTCACAGTCAACCACGCAGTCATGGGCCGCAAATGCACGCTTTGCACCAGGCATGTGGGCAGAGCCTGTAATTGCCGTAGCCCGCCGCTGGAAACAAGGGAAGTTCGCAGGATTTTTTGTTCCCCAACAACAAGTTTCCTGGGATGAATGCGGCAACAACCTGGCTTGGGCCTATAACTGGAACGGTGAACGGACTGACGGCCACTGGGTCAAAAATGAGGCCGAATATACCTTCAAGATGTTCTACGTAACGGCAGATCGCAATACGCTCTGATTTTCCGTGCAATTTCCTATTGTTATATGCACTACCATTAACATAGGAATAAATCACCCCAAGGATTGAAATATTTTCAATCCTTGGGTAATTAATAAAATTACAAATCAAAGACAAGGTTAATCAAGGAAGGTATTTTTAAATTTCCCCGAATACCTTATCACATTTCTGAAAATGAATAGCAACGAACGCACCAGTCTTTGCCCTCACCGCACAAGCAGGAGTCACAACATTTGTAATCGCACCAACATGTAGCGTGCGTACCCGAACGAGTGAACTCATTTCGTGCATCCATTTTTCTTTATTTTCATATGAAAATTCAATCATTCTTCTTAGTGCTCGCAGCCTGCGCTGCTCTGGCCGCCTGCAGCGCCAAGACTGAAGAGCAAGTTGGCCAAACAAGCACTGACAGCAAGCCCAAAGCAAGTGCAGAGAACAACTTGTTGACCGACGCCCAAATGGATGCCCTGCGCCAATCGCGCACCGTAGCGGTGGTATTCACCCCAGCGGCTGGCAGCAGCGGGAATGGCGAAGTCATGACCGAACTCAAGGCCATAGGCGGCCCATTGCGCGAACCGAATCTCAATTACGATGTTTACGACACACAAAGCAATCTCAGTACAAAAGAGCTGAAGCAACGCATTGTCGAAAGCCTGGACAAAGATCGCCAGGTGCTGGTGGACAACGGTGGCACCAACGAATCGCGGGAAAAAGCGGCGGCCATTGTGTTTGAAACCACGGGTGGCTCCATCCCGGAGGCCGCCGGGACCATTATCCGCAAGGCTCCAGAGGACAAAGGCGGCGGTTATTTACTCATTCCCATTTACAGCAAGGCAGATGTAGAAGCGCAAGTGGCCAAGGGCTTACTGCCCAATGCAGCAGAACAGAGCAACTCCATAGAAAACTTCTTCATTGAGCCGCAAAGCAAGTAACAGTCGCCCCAATTGCGAGCGCAGCCAGGCCATATCGCGCTCATTAACAGTTGATTGGAGCATTTGAATGCGTTGGAATTTTTCCGGCCTGCTGTCGCGTGCCCGTATGGGATGGTCGCCATACGCTGGCATGTTGTGGGCCGTACAGTGCCTGGCTTGCGTGGCTATAGCCTGGATTGCCGCGCAAACAATTTGGTGGCTGGCAACGCCAAGCAGCGCCCCGCTTGCAGGCAAAGCCTCGCTCACACTCGTGGAGCAGAGCAACCGCGTGACGGCTCGCCATTTTTTCGATGTTGAAATTGCACGGCGCCCCGCCGCTGGGCCTGGCGCAGATACCCCACCAGGAGGCATTGACCCGCGCTGGCGGTTGCTGGGCACGTATGTGGACTCTGGTGGCAGGAGCCGTGCACTGTTAGTGCTGGAAGGCAGTGCCCAAGTAGTAGTGGCCCAGATCGGGGACCGGCTGCCATCCGGCCATACTGTCATGGAGGTGCTGCCTGAGCGCATCGTTCTGGACAAGGCGTCCCAGCGCAGCGAGTTAACTCTAAGGCCAACAGCCCCCAACGGGCGAGAGCAAGAAGCACCCGGAAGTCGCTCCGGGATGCCTAGCCCACCACCGCCCTCGGGCCCCATTTCGTTTACCAAGGATCCTCGATGAATTTTCGCAAGTTGCTCTGGGGCGTCGGCCTGGGGCTGTGGGGCCTGGCTGCGCAGGCTGCCGAAGACACGGTAACTCTTAACCTGGCCAATGCCGAAGTGTCTGTGGTGTTGAAGCTGGCGTCTGAGTTGACCGGCAAGCTATTCGTACTAGACCCCAAGGTCAAAGGCAATGTCAACGTAGTGTCGGCAAGCCCGATGCCGCGTTCGCTCGTGTATCCCACCTTGGTGGCTGCACTGCGCTTGCAAGGCATTGCCGCAGTGGATGATGGAAAAGTAGTGCGCATCCTGCTTGATGCGGATGCTCGTCAACAATCTGTTGGGGTAGGCGTGGGTGGATCACCCCTGAGCGGTGACACCATTGCAACCCGCATGTTCGCGCTGAAATATGAAGCTGCCCAGTCGGTGGCTTCTGCAATCAAGCCCTTGCTGAACAATAACGCGACCGTTGTCGCCTATTCGGCCAACAACACCCTGGTGGTTACCGACTATTCGCAGAATCTGAAGCGACTTGAAGTCGTGTTGGCAGCTATCGACGTGTCGGGGTTGGGCTTACCCGTGATGGTGCCACTGAGCCACGCGACGGCAACGGAGTTGGCGCCCCTTATCCAGAATCTGATGAGCGACAGTCCTTCCCAACAGGCGTCTACAACAGCTTCGCCCGGCGGTGCTGCTGGAGCCAATGCTGTGACTGCTGTGGGTGATAGCTTCGCCGTCATGGCCGAACCGCATAGCAATAGTTTGCTCATTCGCAGCAGTTCACCGGGCAAGCTGTTGCGCGCGCAGGAACTGATCAAGCAGATAGACCGACCTGAAGCGGGTGCCAGCATCGAGGTCATCTACCTCAAGAATGCCGTAGCCAGCGAGGTGGCGCAGATGCTGCGCGCCATCCTGTCTGCCGACCAGGCGACTTCCAAGGCCGCCGGATCCGTATCAGGGGAAAGCAACAACTCGTCGGCGCTCGGCTCCAACCGCTCGTCTGGCCTGGTGCCCAACAATGCCATGGGCAGTAGCACTTCAACGTCAGGGGCAGGAGCGAGCGGCGGCAGCAACGGTGGCTGGCAAACCACCGGGGGCTTGGTACAGGGAAGCTATGTGCAGGCGGACGTAGCCAACAATGCGATTCTCATCAGCGCGCCCAACATCGTGATTGAACGCTTGCGCAAAGTTATCAAGCAAATGGATTTGCGCCGTGCGCAGGTCTATGTGGAAGCGCTGATCGCCGAGGTCAACAGCGACACCGCTGCCCAGTTCGGCTTTCAATGGCAGGCATTAAGCGGTTTGGGCACCGGCAGCTCCGGCGCCCAATTGGTGGGGGGCACCAATTTCTCAGGAGCCAATACAGGCATCCTCAGCTGGGCCCAAAACCCGACTTCGGCCGGAACCGGGCTGAGCCTAGGTATCGCCAACGGAACCATCACGCTGCCTAACGGAACCATCATCAACAACCTGATGGGATTGGCGACGTTCCTGGAAACCACTAGCAGTGGCAATATTCTGTCCACGCCCAACCTGATGACCTTGGACAACCAGGAAGCACAGATCATGATCGGACAAGACGTGCCGATCGTCACAGGCAGCTATTCGTCAACCAGCTCATCGTCCACAGTCACCCCGTTCCAGACATTTGACCGGCGCAAAGTGGGCTTGTCTTTGCGGATCCTGCCCCAAGTGTCCGAAGGGGGCATGGTCCGCATGAAGATCGTTCAGGAGGCGTCGTCAGTGGTGCAAGGCACTACATCGAACGCATCGGGGCCCACCATCAACACCCGTACCATCGAAACAGCGGTCCAAGTACAGGATGGCGGTCTGATTGTTCTAGGCGGACTATTGCAGGACAACTTGGGAGATACAGAAAACAAAGTCCCCGGCCTAGGGGATCTACCGCTGGTAGGGGCTCTGTTCAAGCACACAAGTAAAACCCGGTCCAAGACCAATCTGCTGGTGTTCATCCGCCCAAAGACTCTCCGCTCGGCAGAGGCGGATGAAACGCTGTCCATGTCCCGCTATTCCTATATCCAGGGGCTACAAAAATCGACCAACGAAAAAGCCAAACTGGAGTTGGGCCCCCTGCTGCCTTCCCCTGAGTTGAAAGCTGACGCAACCCTCACACTTCCCGCCCAACCCACACCCATAACGCAACCCGTTGCTGAAGAGCCGAGGTAGTCGATGGTGGCGCTGAATTCGTTGGACGGTGGACGCATACCGTATCTATTTGCGCGGCGTCATGGGATGCTGCTGCACCCTACTGATGGAGGCGAGCCAGTCCTATGGGTGTGCAAGGCCACGCCTGTAGGGCCTTTGGCCGAGGTTCGCCGCGCCTTAGGCTCAGCAGTTACGCTCAGGATGGTCTCGGATGAAGAGTTCTCCCAAGCCCTGACATCGATTTATTCAGACGGCACAGACAGCGCCGCCTCGATCGTGGACACGGCCGGCCAGGAGGTGAACCTGGACCAGTTGGTCAACGATTTGCCGCCGGTCGAAGATTTGCTGGCCAGCGATGGCGATGCCCCCGTCATTCGCCTGATCAACGCACTCATCGCCCAGGCCGTGCGCGAAGGCGCATCGGACATCCACATTGAGCCCGAGGAGCAGCGCACCGTGGTGCGTATGCGTCGCGATGGCGAATTGGTGGAGGTACTGGCACCGCACCGGGCACTGCACGCCGCCATGTCCTCCCGCATCAAAATCCTGGCGCAACTGGACATTGCCGAAAAACGCCTGCCACAAGATGGTCGCATTGCCATCCGGCTGGCGGGCAAAACGGTGGATGTACGGGTATCCACAGTGCCGACTTCGCACGGCGAGCGCGTGGTGATGCGCCTGCTGGACAAAGACCCCAAGCGCATGGACTTGGCCGTGCTGGGCATGGCACCCGACACGCTGGCGAGCTTCGACTCCGCCATCCATGCACCGCACGGCATCGTGCTGGTGACCGGTCCGACGGGTTCGGGCAAGACCACGACGCTGTATGGCGCCTTGATGCGCATGAATTCGCGCAACCGCAACATCATGACGGTAGAAGACCCGGTGGAGTACGACCTGGCAGGTGTTGGTCAAGTGCAGATCCATTCCCGCATCGACATGACTTTTGCGCGCGCGTTGCGCGCCTTGCTGCGGCAAGACCCTGACGTGGTGATGATCGGTGAAATTCGGGATCTCGAAACAGCCCAGATCGCCATCCAGGCCAGCCTGACAGGCCATCTGGTGCTGGCCACTGTGCACACCAATGATTCGGTCAGCGCCGTTACCCGTCTGGTGGACATGGGCGTTGAACCATTTTTGCTGGCGTCCAGCCTGATCGGGGTACTGGCGCAGCGCCTGGTACGTCAGCTGTGCCCTCACTGCAAAGAACCCGATCCCGCGTACGCCGACGAACCCGAGGAACTGGGGCGCGCGTTTCGCCCACGCGGCTGTGTGCAATGCAGGGGCACCGGTTATGCAGGACGATTAGGCATTTACGAGTGGCTGACCATGGATGACCGGCTGCGCCGCCTGGTCCACGACGGCGCAGGCGAACATGTCCTGCGCGACACTGCACGCGAGCACGGAGGCCTTCGGCTGCTGCAAGAGGATGGTCAGCGCTGGGTTCGATCTGGCGTGACGTCGGTAGACGAGCTGATGCGCGTGGCAGGAGACCGATGAAAACTTTCCGCTACCAGGCCATTGATGCATCCGGGGTACGGGTCGAAGGCAGCCAGGAGGCGGACAGCGCCCCCCAGCTACGCACCACCTTGCGGGAAAAGGGGCTGCTGCCGGTATCGGTGGAGGAAGCCAACGCCCACACATCCTCGGCAGGAGGACGGCGCAGCCGCATCCCGCCACGGGCCTTGTTTCTGCTGACGCAGCAATGGTCGTCGTTACTGCGAGCGGGGCTGAATGTGGACGCCTCGCTAGCGACCCTGGCCGGCCAAGTGGACAAGCCTGCACACGGTTTAATCATCAATGCAGTGCGCAATGAGGTCCGTGCAGGCCACAGCCTGGCCAACGCCTTGGCTATGCACCCGCGCACCTTTCCCCCGCTGTACCTCGCATTGATCCGGGCAGGCGAGACAGCGGGCGAACTGGGCGAAGTCATGTCTCGCCTGGCCGACTACCTGGCCGAAAGCCAAACCCTGCGCAGCAAAACGATGGAGGCCATGATCTACCCCCTGGTCATGTTGGTGGTGGCCCTGAGCGTAGTGGGTGTGCTGTTGGCATATGTGGTCCCCCAAGTGGTAACCGTGTTCCAAAACCAGCACCAGACACTGCCGCTGCTCACCCGCGCATTGCTGAGCGTGAGCAGCGGTGTACGCGCAGGTGGCGGCTATGCAGTAGGAATGGCCATTCTGGCCGGCATCTGGTGGCTCCATGCCATGAAGCAATATGCCTTTCGCCGCGCGGTGGACGTCCGACTGCTGCGCTTGCCTATTGTGGGAAAGCTGCTGCGGTCTGCAGACACCGCGCGGTTTGCCAGCACCTTGGCCATTCTGGTGCGCAGCGGTGTCCCGCTGCTACTGGCACTGGAGGCAGGCAAGGCGCTGCTCGAACGCCTTCCCCTGAAGGAAATTGTGGGTGGAGCACTTCAGGAGGTCAATGCCGGCAAGAGCCTGAGCCGTTCGCTCAAGCACAAAGATGGGTTCCCGCCTTTGCTGATCAACCTCATCGCCAGTGGCGAACAAAGCGGCCAACTGGCTGAGATGCTGGCCCAAGCCGCCCGGCTGGAACAGTTGTCGCTGGAACACGATGTGGCCATCCTGATCCGGCTGCTGGAACCACTGATGATCCTGGTGATGGGCGGCATGGTGCTGATGATCGTGCTGGCCATCCTGCAACCCATTTTCAATATCAACCAGGTGCTGATGTAATGGGTTTCAAGACGCTCCGGGTACGGGGCTTTACGCTGATTGAAATCCTGGTGGTTGTCGCCGTCCTGGGAATCATGCTGGCCATGGCCATGCCCAACACCCGCAATGCCGCGATGGTGCAACGGCAGGTTTCGCTGGAAAAATTCGTGAACACACTGGAGGCGGCTATGTTCGCCAGTGTCATTGGAGGCCAGCACCTGCGCCTGCTGTCTGATGGGAGCCACTACCGCTTCGAAAAGCGCCAAAACGATGGCACATGGATGCCCCCCACCGACGCCGACGCATTGAAGGCGGGCCAGTTGAACGACGATGTGCACATCGAGCAGGCCTGGCAGGACAACAAAGCGATGCAACCGCCACTGCGCATCGAGTTCATCGGCGCCACCCCACCGCTGCTGCGGATCCAGCTGCGCGACGGTGCCCGGCTCGTCCGATTGGAAACCACGGCTTCCGGCGGTGTAGTGCAAACGGTGGAGCCAGGGGGCTGAATGCCATACAGGAGCTTGAACGTGGCCGCACAACGTAGTCGTGCCCGGGGCATCAGTCTGTTGGAAGTGCTGGTGGCACTGCTGGTGCTCAGCATCGGCCTCATTGCGGCCGTGCGGGCCACAGGCCTGACGGCGGCCAATGCGCTGCGCCTGCGCACCCAAATGTGCGCCGATTGGGTGGGGCAGAACCGGCTCGAACTGCACCATGCGCGCGCAGACTGGCTGGACGCGGGCATCCAGCCCGCGCAAACAGAGCGCCAGTGCGGGCTGGAGTTTGTTGTTGCCGAAGAAGTGAGCGATACCCCCAGTCCCTTGGCCCGCAAGGTAGACGTGCATGTGTCCCTAAAAGACGATCCAACGGCAAAGGTAACGGTTCAGGGGTATCTGACCCACCAGGTCAACCTCATACCAGGAGAGCCATATTGACTTTCCGGCATAGCGCAAAAGGCATGACTTTATTGGAAGTCATGGTCGCCATGGCCTTGCTGACCGTGCTGGGAGCCATGGCGAGCAAGGGTCTGACACAAGTCCTCCGTGCCCGCGACGTGGTGTATGCCGAACAGTCGCGCTGGCGCAGCATTGCCATGGCCTGGGCACGCATCGGGGAGGATGTCACTTGTGCGGTCGATGGCTTGCCCATCGACGTTATCCAGGTTCACTGGCAGGGCGAAGGTGCCACAGCCCGCTGGGCCATCTGGGGCTCGGCGGGAAGCGTGCTGCCAATTCAGTACAGCTTGCGCAATGGCACGGTAGTGCGTACTTTGGGGGCCGACCTTTCTCGCCCGCAAGTTGCTGGGCCTGGCACTGGCCGAACGCAAGCCCCGCCTGCGGAACTGGATACACCGCTGCTCGGTGGCGTGCGGACCATGGCACTGTCTTTCCTGGATGGCCAGGGCAATTGGCACGATCGCTGGCCAGTCGAAGGGGCATCCGATGCCAAACTGCGGGCCCTGCGTGTCGCCCTGACGCTGGACGATGGGCGCGACGTCACACGGGTCTATGCCCTGCCATGAGCATGCACACCTCGCACGTTACCCGGCACCAAAAAGGCGTAGCCCTGCTGATGGCACTGCTCTTGGTGGCTGTGGTCACCGTGTTGGCGTCGGCCATCCTCTGGCGCGTCGATATCTGGGTTACGCAGGTAAAAGTGCTGCGCGACGCACGCCAGGCGCATCGCCTGGTAATGGGTGGTGTGGACTGGGCCCGTTCGGTCTTGTATGAACGCCAGCGCCAACGCATAGGCAAAGACTACCTGGGCGAGGCCTGGGGCACGCGGGTGCCTCCCATCCCGATCGCCGGAGGCGAAATCAGCGGCCAGATGTTTGATGAGCAGGCCAAATTCAACATGGCATGGCTGTTGGCCGGGGACCCCTATGTCTGGGGCCAATATGAACGCCTGCTGCAGGCGCTGGGGCTGCCCCCTGCGCTGGCCGCGTCCCTGAAAACGGCGCTATCGGGCAAGGTGTCGGAACGTGTCCGCTATATGGGTACGGCCAGCCTGGAGGCTATACCCGGCTACACACCGGAAACCATTGCAAAACTGGACAAATACATCACCCTGCTGCCCACCGCCAATTCAAAGCTGAACGTCAACACTGCGCCTGTGGAGTTGATTTACGCCATAGCCCCCGGCCTCAGCTTCCAGCAGGCGAAAGAAATTTTTAACCGGCGTGCCGCCACACCTTTTGAATACACCCCGGATTTCTACACCTTGCTCAACGAGGATGCCAGGGACACATTTCGCACGGAATCCGTTTCGGTTCGCAGCGACTTCTTCAAGGTCGAAGTGCACGCCAACTTTGAACAAGGCCGGGCGTCTGCGATTGCCCTGCTAAGACGCAAACCCGGAGCCTGGCCCGATGTTGTTTGGATGAAGCGCCCATGAATCGAACCTTATATCTCTCTATCGATGCGGGCTGGCCGCATCAACACCTGGACTGTCCCTGGAGTCTGGTCGAAGGTGAGCGCCTGCTCACCACAGGGCAAGACACCCACAAGCAGTGGCCACCAGCCACGGAGCACGTGCTCATTCTCTCCCCAGAGCAGCTTGTTTACCACACGGTAAAGCTCCCTCCAAAAGTGAATTGGAAAGACGCTGCCGCAGTCGCCATGGCGCTGGAGGACCGATTGGTGGACGACCTGGGCCGTTTGGTCGTGATTCCCCTGCGCCAACAAGGTGACGAAGTGGTCTGCTGCACATTGCAGCGCCAGCGACTGGAACTGCTGGTAGCCACGATGCAAGAACTGGGGCGGTCCTTGGCGCGCGTGGAGGCATTGGCCGAGAAGCTCCCCACCGCCGCGGGCGCATGGCGGGTTTTCCAAAATGAAGACGACCTTCTGTGGGTTCACGATGGCATGGTTGCAATGGAACTGGACATGCCCGGCGACGGTGCAGGCATTCCCATTGCCCTGGCCTTGCACCGTGAGCAGGCTACGCCCCCGCCACCGACCCGCATCCAGTTGTACGGCGTGACACCCACTCTCTTTCAGGGGCTGGAAGAGGCATGGGGTATTCCGGTCGAACGCGTAACTGCATTGGATTGGCGCGCCACCTTGTCGAACCCCAGTGCCAACCTGCTGGTCGGAGACTGGATGCCCCGGCGCAAGCTTATGGCCGAGCCCGCATTCAGGACTGCGCTGATCGCGATCGCAGCCTGCGTGTGCATTCAGACGCTAATGGCCTTGGCCAGCATAGGCAAGACATGGTGGTCCATCCACCAGGTCAAGAGCGAGCAACTGGCTTTCTGGCAGGAGGTAAGTGGCAAGGCCGACCAGACCGACAAGCCGGCCCGCCAGTTGCACCAACTGTGGCAGGCCGCACGCGCCCGCGTGGGCGAATCGCGTACAGACGGGTTTGTGCCAGTGCTGGCGGCGCTGGCGCAGCAGCTACCACAGGCCAAATTCACCAGCCTGGACTATGACCAAGGCCGCTTGATCGCCGTTTGGAGCGGCAGCAGCCAGGATGCGCGCGCGCTGGAAACCGGCATGCTGCAACGCGGCTACACCGCCGTCACGCAATCGACCAACAATGGCACGGTCACCACGGCGCTAATGGCCAAGGAATAACCATGAAACAACTGCAATCCTGGTGGAAAGGCCTATCCCGACGGGACCAGCGCCTGCTTACGGCGTGGCTGCTCGGCATGGCCGTGGTGGCGCTGGTCTGGTTCTGGTCGGCGCTGGCCGCAGCCCAGGAACGGGCCCAAAGCCAGCTGGCGACTGAATTGAAAGTCCTGGGCACGATGCGCGTCCAGGCCGACGAGTTGCAACGGCTCAAACAACTTCCCACAGCGGGCGGCAACGTCAACCAGGTGTATTCAGTGGCGGTGTCTGATGCACTGACCAAGTTTGGCTTGCCCACCGAAATCGTCCAACCCCTGGATTCCGAGAATCAGGTCTCTTTGCAAGGCGTGGTGCCATTCGACAAGTGGGTGGATTGGCTCGCCTTTGTGCAGAAAGACATGCGCATGCTTGTGCAAAAGGTAAAAGTCACCCGGGCAGATGTACAAGGCATGGTTGAAATCCAGGCCACGTTGGAACTGTGGAGGACCGAGCCGTGAAGCGCTCCCGTCAAATCGCCGTCACCTGCCTGCTAACCGTGGTGTTTATGCTCTGGCTGGCCCCAGCCAGCCTCATTGGCACAGTTCTGCAACAAGCCACCAACCATGAGTGGGATTTGGCCGACGCCGACGGCACACTGTGGAACGGACGCGGGGTAGTTACGGGTATGCGCGGCAAAGACCCGCGTCAGCTGTCTCTGCCGCCTCTGGAATGGAGGCTGGACGGATTCCAGAACGCTGGCCTGCTGTTCCAGATCAAGGTCAATGGCTCGTCCATCGGGCAAGTACAGCTGGGCTTGTATGGCTGGCAGGTCAACCTGCGGGG
This sequence comes from Rhodoferax sp. GW821-FHT02C08, assembly GCF_059421805.1. NCBI lineage: Bacteria > Pseudomonadati > Pseudomonadota > Betaproteobacteria > Burkholderiales > Comamonadaceae > Rhodoferax > Rhodoferax sp. GW821-FHT02C08. Next base: position 97,243 of record NZ_JBWKVR010000001.1, on the reverse strand, counting down.
ACTGGGCGTAGAGGCAAAGGAAGTCACACCGCTGCTGCCCGGCATGCTGAACAAAGGCGACTGGCAAGGCTTTTTGAACTTTCGCCAGATTTCTGCGCAAGGCAACCTGCAGTCCACCCGCATATCCCAGATTGAAATGGAATGGCTCAACGCCGCGACCAGCCTGGTTCCAAAAGGGCAACTGGGCACTTTCGAGCTGAAAGGCCATAGCGAGAATTCCGGTGTGAGCTTTTCAATCACCAGCCAGGACGGCCCTCTGGTGATTTCCGGCCAGGGTAGCCACTCCGTGCAACAAGGATTCCAGTTCACCGGAGAGCTCATCGACAATGCCGGGTTGACCGCCCAGTTCCCGGGATTTCTTGGAGCTTACTTGCAAGCTGCTGGAGCCCCTGGCCACTACACCCTGAATGTTTCCAAACTGAATATTTGAGCAAGGACCATCACATGCCACGCATTCGCAAAAACACCGGCTTCACGCTGATCGAAATTCTGGTGGTCATCACCATCCTGGGGATTCTGGGGGCTTTAGTGATTCCTAAAATCATGGACCGCCCGAATGATGCGCGGGTCGCTGCAACCAAGCAGCAAATTGCCGACACCGTGCAGGCCTTGAATCTGTACAAACTGGATGCCGGAAGTTTTCCCAGCAGCAGCCAGGGCCTGGGGGCTTTGGTACAAAAGCCCAGCAGCGGCAAAGTGCCACCGAACTGGCGCGTGTATATGGATCAAATGCCCAAAGACGCCTGGGGCAATGAATTGCAATACCGGTCCCCAGGCTTGCACGGAGAGATCGATGTATTCAGCCTGGGGGCTGATGGCGAAACTGGCGGAGAGGGATACAACGCCGATATAGGCAGCTGGATGCACTAGGCGCTGATACCTCCTGGGTTATTTTTGTTCACGAAAGCTGAGTCTGGGAGTTCGGAAACAGCCCTCCGAACTCCCAGGGGTAATCGATTAAATCCCCCAAAGAACCAAAGATTGCCCGTGGCTCTGGCAGTTCTCCAACCCCTGTATCCATACAAAAACACCTTGTAGCGCAGATAAAACCTGCGGAGACAGCTACAAAAAAAGTAGCACACCCCACCCTTGAGCGACTGCGGCCACGCAGCCGATCCAGCGCAGACACACCAGCCACCTACGCTTGCCCGGCGAAAAGATCGGGCGAACATGGGTGCTAGTGAACGCACTACCTGATCGATTCACGCAACATTAATGTGCAACTACACGGGTTTATCTGCGCGATTGAAGAAACTACATTGCACTCCAACGCACCGGGCGTTACTTACCCACAAGTGACCTTGGCGCCATGTCCCTGGACATCGGCGCCAAGGTCAACAAGGGCGAGATGAAGCGCTAAGTAGTTAACCAGCAGCAACCCCGATAGGAGCCCAAAATGAAACCCTTTAAAACCCTCTTCGCCGCAGCATCTCTTGTGGCGATCTTCTCCAGCAGTGCTTTTGCCCAAACCAACAAAGAGATTGTGGTTGCGGGCATGAAGGGGCTGTTCATCACGCATGACGCTTCGGTCATTGACAAGTACTGGTCGCCCAACTACACCCAGCACAACCCTGCGGTGCCCAACGGTTCCGAGGTGCTCAAGGGCTGGATTGGCAGCCTGGGGCCAGACTTCAAGTACGAACCAGGCATGGTGGTGGCCGAAGGCGACTTCGTCATGGTGCACGGCCGCTATACCGGCATGGGCCCCAAAGCCATGGTGGGCGTAGACATCTTCCGTTTGGCAAATGGCAAGATCGTGGAGCACTGGGACGTTTTGCAGGAAGAAGTCGTGAAGACCACCAGCGGCAACCCGATGTTTTCCAATCCACAAAAGTAATTGGATGGCCCCACGCACATGACAGCGGGCTGTTTATTCGCCCCTGTGCGTGGAAGCAGCTATGGTGTACAGAACACCCACAAAGGAGCATGCAATGGCCATTCTTCACCAAGTCCTGGAGCATATGCGCTCGGGTCGCTGGATCGAGGCCCACAACCTGGTGCAGACCGACGACTCGCAACTGGCCGCCTGGCTGCACGGCATCTTGCACATCCAGGAAGGCGATCTGGAGGATGCCGAGTACTGGTACGACAAAGCCAACCGCCCATTCCGCAGCCGCGGGACTTTGGATGAAGAGCTGGAACGCTTCCAGGCAGAGTTGCTGAGCCGGGACGGGCAGGCATAGCTGGCAGAAGCCGTATTCAACAAAAGTGCCTGTAGCGCATATAAAACCTGCGCAAGCAGCTACCAAAAAAAATAGCAACTACTTACCCACACCCTGCTGTGCCCGCGTCGTCACCAGCACGCCCAGGGCCACTACCACCGCCCCCAGCCAGGTCAGCAGGCCATAGTGCTCGCCCAGCACCAAGGTGCCCGTGCCCAGCCCCACGGCGGCAGCCACGTAGCCGATCTGGCTCAGGTACACCGGCCCGCCCACGCTTTGCAGGCGGAAGAACACGGCGAACATGGCCGCACTGATCGCCACCTGGGCCAGCAATAGGCCGGGTACGGCCAGGGCAGCCGAGAGCGGCAAGCTGCCAGTCCACACCAGCGACAGCACACCCAACACAGCGCCAGCCCCCAGGTTGGTGCCCGCGGCCAGAGCCAGGCCGCTGGTGCCGGCGGGCCAGGCCACGGTACGGTAGATATTGCCGCAGGCCAGCAGCAAGGGGATCAGAAAAGCCAGCGCCAACCACAGGGCCGCGCCGCCACCGGCTGTATCGACGCGGCCCTTGGACAGCACAATGACCAGGGCCCCGGCAAAGCCCAGGGCAATACCCGCTGCACCCAGTGCGCTGGGGCGCCGGCGCTGCAGCAGGCTGTGCAACACCAGGGTCACGATGGGCGAAAACGCGAAGAAGATGGAGATAAAGCCTGCCCCCAAATGCGGCATGGCGCTGAACACCAGCAGATTGGGCAGCGCGTTAGATACCGCGCCCGTCACCAGGTAGTAGCGCAGATGGCGTGCGTCCAGCGGCAGCCGCACGCGGCCCAGCCACAGGGCCAGCAGCAAAACCAGGCCGGCGCCAACGGCCATGATCCAGGACCAGACGATGGGCGCAACACCCGCCGCCCCGGCCAGCTTGCCCAAAGGAAAGCCCAGTCCCAGCAGACTGCCGGTGATTAACAGGAGGGGAAGTGGGCGGTTCAGCATGCGGTCTACAAAAAGCCAAACCTGCAGGATAACCCGCTATAAGAAAAATAGCTGCCGACGCAGACCACACCTGCGCGGGCAGCTAAAAGGAGACCGGTTAAAGACTAGGCGAGCGCCTGTTGCGAAGCGGCGATCAGCTTTTCACGGGCGGCGTCGTAAGCCTTCTTGGGCACGGGCACGGCGTCGGGGTTGCCCAGGTCCACCATCTGCACGCGGTAGGTTTCGCGGGCGGTCCAGGCAGCGATGGCGGCAATCACCGTTACGGCCAAGGTGATGGAGCCAATGGTGAACGGGATGTTCATCGCACCGGGGGGCGCTACAGCGGTGAACAGCGCGGGCAGCAAGGCGGTGACCAGCGTGCCCAGATTTTGCGAGATGGCCATGGCCGACACCCGGGTGCGGGTGGGGAACATCTCGGGGTAGAAGCTGGGGAACACAGCGTTATAGCCCTGGTACACCACGCCCCACATCAGCAGCGACATGGTGATGGCCAGCGGCACGTTGTGCACGCTGATGGCGTACAGGTAGCCGAAGGACAACAGACCCGAGCCCAGGGCACCGATGATGATGGGTGGGCGGCGGCCGATCTTGTCGGACAGATTGCCCACGAAGGGGATCACCAGCACGGCGACGATATTGCCCATTACCGGAATCCACAGGTACACGTCTTTCTCAAAGCCAATGCCGTAGCCGGGCTGCACTGCATAGGCCGCGCCGAAGATGGTGGTCACCACCGGGATGACGTTCATCAGCGAGCAGCACATCACACGCAGCATGTCGCGCCAGCTCTCGGTCACTGCCTGGATCATCGGGGCCTTGGGCACGGTGCCGTGGGCACCTTCTTCGGCGAAGGCAGGGGTTTCGTCCACTTCACGGCGGATGATGTAGCCGGCCACGATGACCAGGAAGCTCAGGATGAAGGGTATGCGCCAGCCCCAGGTGTTGAAGGCCTCGGTGGGCATGAAGTGCGCCAAGGGCAGGAACACCGCCGCCGCCAGGATCTGGCCGGCCTGCACGCCCTGCAGCGTGAAGCTGGAGAAAAAGCCGCGTCGCCCGAAGGGCGCGTGCTCCAGAATCATCGAGCTGGCCCCGGATATCTCGCCAGCCACCGCAAAGCCCTGGATCAGGCGCAGCATCACCAGCAGCGTAGGTGCCCACAGACCGACCTGGTCATAGGTCGGCAGCAGGCCCACGGCAACGGTGGAAAAGCCCATCAGGAACATGCAGATGATCAGCACTTTCTTGCGGCCCTGGGTATCGCCCCAGTGGCCTAGAAAGAAGGCCCCGATGGGCCGCGCCACATAGCCCACGCCATAGGTGGCCAGCGAGGCGATGATGGCGGTGGTGGGGTCGCCCTTGGGGAAAAAGATCTGCGGGAAGATCAGCGACGCCGCGGTGGCGTAGATGAAGAAGTCGTAATACTCCAGCGCCGAGCCGATCCAGCCACTGGCTGTGGCCTTCTTCGACTGGTGCTTGGCGCGTGAATCGCCGGCGGTGGTGCTCATGCATGTCTCCTGGGTGGGTGAACGTTGTTCTGCAAGCGGCTCATGCCGGACAGAGGGCGGAGGGTGCGGTCGCGCCAGCGTTCAGATGGTCCGTTAGCGGCCAGACCTGGCCGCGGTGCGGAGCAGAATGTAGTGTCGCCAAGGGCAAATCGCCATACAGCAGACGATCCACTCGTGCGATTATCAAACCAAGACGTTCACTAATCGCTCACAACTGGGGTAAGCCCTAGCATATCAACGCAGGCCCTTCCAGCCCGCAGTGCATCACGTGCCGGCATATGACTCGGTTCTATTTTTATAAAAAATACCGCTTCAGCGCAGAATTTATCTGCGTAAGCAGCTACTAATTCAATAGCATTACAAATGCTTGCATGGGGCCCGACACCCCGCTTTACACTCCCTTCACAGCCAGCCGCTAAGCTCCGCGACGACCGAACCGGGAGCCGCCCCATTAACTTGCCCGATCTTTGCAGGGCCCGCCGCCACTCCGATGCCAGCCCCCTCGCCCACGCGACAGAACGTCCACTACCCGCATTCAGCGCGCCCAAGCCCGCGCCCCAACCGGCACCAGCGCCATAGCTGACATGACCCCAATCCCCTCCTCTTTTTCTTCCTCCCATCCCGTACCGTCCCGCGCCCAATCCGGCAAGCTCTGGCTTACCGCCATATGGGTCTGCCTGGGCCTGGGCGTGATCGGCACACTGGTGCTAGCCATTGCAGCCGTCTGGTACTACCCCGGCCTGCCGCCGTTGGACAAGGTAACCAGCTACCAGCCGCAGCAGGCCATGCAGGTCTACACCAGCGACAACGTGGAGATTGCCCAGTTCGGCTCCGAGCGGCGTGACTTCCTGCCCATCGCGCAAATCCCCAAGCTAATGCAGGACGCCCTGCTGGCCGTGGAAGACGCGCGCTTTCGCGAGCACAGCGGCATCGACCCCATAGGCGTGCTGCGCGCCGTGGTGTCCAACCTGACTGGCGGGCGACGCCAGGGCGCGTCCACCATCACCCAGCAGGTGGCGCGCAACTTCTTTCTGAGCAACCGCAAGACGGCCGAGCGCAAGCTGAAAGAAGCCATGCTGGCCATCAAGATCGAGCACAGCCTGAGCAAGGACGAGATCCTGGAGCTGTACATGAACCAGATCTACCTGGGCCACCGGGCCTACGGCTTCAGCGCCGCCGCCCAGGTGTACTTCGGCAAGACCCTGCCCGAGCTGTCCGTGGCCGAGGTCGCCATGCTGGCCGGCCTGCCGCAGAACCCGGCCTTCGCCAACCCCATCAGCAATATGGAACGCGCCACGCGGCGCCAGCAGCTGGTGCTGGGACGCATGCTCAGCGTGGGCGTGATCGACCAGGCCCAGTTCGATGCCGCCACCAAGCAAAAACTGGTAATCCGCTCGCCGCTGCAGGTGCCGGTACATGCCGAGTACGTGGCCGAGATGGCACGCCAGGCCGTATTCGAGCGCTATGGCCAGCAGGCCTATTCGCAGGGCATCAAGGTCTATACCTCGCTGATCGCCGCCGACCAGCAGGCCGCCTACCAGGCACTGCGCAAGGGTGTGCTGGCCTTTGACCGCAAGCAGGCCTACCGTGGCCCCGAAGAAAACGAAGACCTGCCGCCCGCCCCGGCCGACGCCACCGAAGAAGACGCAGCCGCAGCCCAGGCGCTGAAGGACTACAGCGACGACGAAGACCTGCGCGTGGCCATCGTGCTGCAGGCCAGTCCGCAAGAAGTGGTGGCCCGCCTGGCCACAGGTGAGACGCTGCACATCCAGGGCGATGGCCTGCGCTGGGCCCAGCCCGCGCTGAGCGCCAAGGCCCAGGCCCCGCTGGCGCTGCGCCGTGGCGCCATCATCCGCGTGCAACACATGGACGGCAAGGGCGGCGGCTACTGGGCCGTGTCGCAATGGCCCGAGGTGCAGAGCGCCTTGGTATCGCTGACGCCGCAGACTGGCCGGGTGCGCGCCCTGGTGGGTGGATTCGACTTCTCCGACCAGCAGTTCAACCACGTGACCCAGGGCTGGCGCCAGCCCGGCTCCAGCTTCAAGCCCTTCATCTACTCCGCCGGTATCGACAAGGGCGTGATGCCGTCCACCCTGGTGAACGACTCGCCGCTGAACGTTGCCGCCGCCAATGGCGCACCGGCCTGGAACCCGCAGAACGACGACGGCCAGTTCCTCGGCCCGGTCAGCCTGCGCCAGGGCCTGGCCCAGTCGCGCAACCTGGTCAGCATCCGGCTGCTGCAGTTCCTGGGCGTGCAGCCGGCCCGTGAATGGGCAGGCCGCTTCGGCTTTGAGATCGACAAACAGCCGGACAACCTGACGCTGGCGCTGGGCGCCGGCAGCACCACGCCGCTGCAACTGGCCTCGGCCTATTCGGTGTTCGCCAACGGTGGGCATCTGCTGCCACCGGTGGTAATTGAGCGCATCACCGACGCCCAGGGCAAGCTGTTGTTCGAAGCTCCGCCCGCCCCCGCCCTGACCGACGAAGACCGCGTGCTGCCCGAGCGCAATGCCTACATCACCAACAGCCTGTTGCAAAGCGTCACCAGCATCGGCACCGCCGCCAAGGCCCAGTCCACGCTGAAGCGCCCCGACCTGTACGGCAAGACCGGCACCACCAACGACGCGGTGGACGCCTGGTTCGCCGGCTTCCAGCCCACCCTGGCTACCGTGGTGTGGATGGGCTATGACAAGCCGCGCAGCCTGGGCAGCAATGCCTTTGGCGCCAGCCTGTCGCTGCCCATCTGGATCGACTACATGAGCCGCGCGCTCAAGGGCGTGCCGGTGGCGCCATTCGCCCCGCCGTCGAGCGTGATGCGCGACGCACTGAACGACTGGACCTACACCGAGCCGCCGGAAAACGGCGAGCTGATACGCATAGGTTTTGACGAGCCTCCAGCAGACGCGAACACGGTCTTCCCCGCGCCGGCCGCGCAGTCTGTGGCGCCTGCAGCGCCTGCAGCGCCCGCTTTCCCCACAGCGCCTGCAGCCCCCATAAGACACTGAGCGGACCCATGTTGTCGTTGTTTCTGAAATGCCTATTGGGCGCGCTGGCGGTGCTGGCGATTGCACTGCTGTCGCGCTCCAAGAATTTTGTGGTGGCCGGGCTGGTGCCGCTGTTTCCCACCTTCGCTCTGATCGCCCATGCCATCGTGGGCAGCGAACGCTCAATGGCCGACCTGCGCACCACCGCCTTGTTCGGCCTGTGGTCGCTGCTGCCCTACGCCGTGTATTTGCTGACCGTCTACGCCCTGAGCCTGCGCTGCACGCTGACCACCACCCTGCTGTCGGCCACGGCCAGTTGGGCGCTGGCGGCCACGCTGCTGATGCTGGCCTGGTCCAGGCTCTATCCCGTGGGTCAATAACACCACGCTGGCCTATCGGCATTGGCGCATACACCTACAATCGTGTGCATGCGCGCCCTTCTATCCCTCCCCCTTGCCTTGCTTAGCCTGTTGCTGAGCCTGTCTTCCGCCTGGGCTGCAGTACCTGCTGCCCCCGCCCCTCCTATCGATCAGCGCATCGAGCACATCGAAGTCATTGACTCCGGCGCCCGCGTCAACGAACTGCGCGTAGGCGGTGAAACGCAAAACATCAGTGTCCAGCCCAGCAACGGCATGCCCGCCTATGAAGTGGTGCCGGCCAACGGTGCACGCAACCGCCGGCTGGACGAGCGCGATGGCGGCTCTGGCAGCGTGGGTCAGCGTGTCTGGAAACTGATCAGCTTCTAAGCCATGGCGGTGTACACGAAAGTCTCGCTGAAAGAGGCACAGGCCCTGGCGCGCCAACTGGATCTGGGTGATGTAAGCGCACTGCGCGGCATCGAAGGCGGCATCGAGAACACCAACTACTTCGTCACCACCGAGAGCGGCGAATTCGTGCTCACTCTGTTCGAACGCCTGAGCTTCGAACAACTGCCGTTCTACCTGCACCTGATGAAGCACCTGGCCCAGCGCGGCATCCCGGTGCCCGACCCGGTGGCCACGAAGGCCGGCAGCATCCTCCACACCGTCAAGAAAAAACCCGCCTCGGTCGTGAGCAAGCTGCGCGGCAAGAGCGAACTGGCGCCGGGCGTGCTGCACTGCACCGCCGTGGGCGACATGCTGGCGCGCATGCACCTGGCTGGCCGCGACTTCGACATGGAGCAACCCAATCTGCGCGGCCTACCCTGGTGGAACGAGACCGCGCCAGTGGTCATGCCGCACCTGGAACCAACCCAGGCCCAGTTGCTGCAAAGCGAGCTGGCCTACCAGAACCACATTGCCGAATCCAGCGCCTATGCGGCCCTGCCGCGCGGCCCCATCCACGCCGACCTGTTCCGCGACAACGTGATGTTCGATACGGTGGACGGTGCGCCCCAGCTCAGCGGCTTCTTCGACTTTTATTTCGCCGGCACCGACACCTGGCTGTTCGACCTGGCCGTGTGCCTGAACGACTGGTGCATAGACCTGTCCACAGGCGCCAATGACGCGGCGCGTTGCCAGGCCTTTCTGGACGCCTACTGTGCCGTGCGCCCGCTGGCCGCCGCCGAGCGCCAGCTGCTGCCCGCCATGCTGCGCGCCGGCGCACTGCGCTTCTGGATCTCGCGCCTGTGGGACTGGCATCTGCCGCGCGAAGCCGACATCCTGAAGCCTCACGACCCCGGCCATTTCGAACGTGTTCTGCGCGAACGCGTGGCCCATCCCATCACGCTCTGACCCCCGCGAAGCTCTCCATGAAACTCAAAATTGTCTCGGCACGCACTGGCATTGTGTGGGTGCGGCTGGGCATACAGGTGTTCTTCAAACAGCCGCTGGCGCTGACCGGCCTGTTCTTCCTGTTCATGGCCACGCTGTCGGTGCTGAACCTGGTGCCTCTATTGGGCAGCGTGGTGTCGCTAATGCTGCTGCCCACGCTGGGCCTGGGCCTGATGGCGGCCGCCCAGCGTGCCAGCCAGGGCAGCTTCCCTATGCCCACGGTGCTGCTCACCGGCCTGCGCGGCCCGCAGGCCAGCACCAAGCCCCTGCTGGTGCTGGGCCTGATCTACACCTTCTGGTTCTGCGTAATCGTGGCCCTGACCGCGTTGGCAGACGGCGGCGAATTCGCCCGCATGTTCTTTCTGCACGGCCCGCAGGACGAGGCGGCCGGCAGCGCATCGGGCATGGAGCTGCCGCGCGGCATCTTCCTGTTCATGCTCTTGCATCTGCCTTTGTCGCTGGCCTTCTGGCACGCGCCGGCGCTGACGCACTGGCATGGCATCACGCCGGTGAAAAGCCTGTTCTTCAGCCTGGTGGGCTGCTGGCGCAACAAGGGCGCGTATGTAGTGTTCGGCCTGGCCTGGTTCGCGGTGGTCATGGCCGAAGGCATCGTGGTGCAGATCCTGGCGCTGCTGCTGAACTCGGCCGAAGTGCTGGCCATGGGCACCTACGCCGTCAGCCTGCTGACCACCAGCATGTTCATGTGTTCGGTGTACTTCAGCTTTCGCGACAGCTTCGAAGCCGACGAAACCCTGGAAGAGCTACCAAAACCATAGCTGCCAGCGCAGACTCTACCTGCGCTAGCGGCACTTTTCATCTATGCCTAGCGCAGCAGCACCTGCATTTTCCCGCCGCATCCCTCTGATCGTGGCGACGGCCTTCTTCATGGAGACGCTGGACAGCACCATCGTCACCACCGCGCTGCCGGCCATCGCCACCAGCTTCCACACCAGCACGCTAAGCCTGAGCCTGAGCATCTCGGCCTACTTGGTGGCGCTGGCCGTGTTTGTGCCCACCGCAGGCTGGGCCAGCGACCGTTTTGGTACGCGCAAACTGTTTGCCGGGGCGATCGCGCTGTTCACTCTGTCGTCCCTTCTGTGCGCGCTCAGCCCCAATCTGTGGAGCTTCATTGCCGCGCGCACGCTGCAGGGCATGGCCGCCGCCTTTATGTCGCCAGTGGGCCGCTTGGTGGTGCTGCGCAGCACGCCCAAAGCCAGGTTGATCGAAGCCCTGGGCCTGATCACCTGGCCGGGGCTGATAGGCCCGGTGCTGGGGCCGCCGCTGGGCGGGCTGATCGCTACCTATGCGTCCTGGCATTGGATCTTCTTGATCAACCTGCCGCTGGGCCTGATCGGCATCTGGCTGGTGCTGCGCTATGTGCCGAATGAAACCGCCCAACGAACACCTTTCGACCTGTACGGCTTTGTATGTACCGCCGTAGCGCTGGCCGGGCTGGTGCATGGCCTGGCGCTGCTGGGCGAGGTGCAGGGCTCGGCCCAGGTCGCCCTGCTGTGGCTGGGCGGCGCTGGCGTTGCCGGGGTGCTGGCCATACGCCACGCGTTGCACCACCCCACGCCCATGCTGGACCTGCGCGCCGTGGGCGTACCCAGCTTTGCCATCAGCATACTCACCGCCGGCATGCTGGCGCGCATCGCCATCAACGCCACGCCCTTTCTGCTGCCGCTGATGTTCCAGATCGGTTTTGGATTGAACGCCTTCCAGGCCGGGCTGATGATCCTGGTCTACATGGGCGGCAACCTGGTGATGAAAAGCGCCACCACGCCGGTGCTGCGCCGCTTCGGCTTTCGCCGGGTTTTGACGGTGAATGGCGCCATGTGCGCAGCGGCCATGGCGGCCTGCGGCCTGTTGGCGCCAGGCCAGCCCATGGCCCTGGTCTACCCGGTGCTGTTCATCGCCGGCATGACCCGCTCCATGCACTTCACCACGGTGTCCACGCTGGCCTTTGCCGACATCCACGCCGAACAGCGCGCCGGTGCCAGCACCTTGTCGGCCATGTCGGCGCAGGTGGCTGCCACGCTGGGCGTGGCTTTTGCCGCGCTGGCCCTGGCGCTGTTCCAGCAGCTGCGCGGCGCGGCGGCCCTGGGCTTGGCCGACTTCCAGCACGCCCAGCTGGCCGGTGCGGCGCTGATGGCAGTCGCCGCTGCATGGTCCCTGCGGCTGGCGCCGAATGCGGGCCACGAGGTCAGCGGCAAGGTCTGAGCTGCTTGCTATGAAATTGGAAGCTGCCAGCGCAGGTTTTATCTGCGCTGACGACCCATTTCATCCTTAAATCTCCCGCTGATTCACCCGCCGGGACAAGGCCTCGGCACTTTCCTTGCGCTCGCTGTAACGGTCCACCAAGTACGGCGTGGCGTCGCGGGTCAGCAGGGTGAACTTGACCAGTTCCTCCATCACATCCACCACCCGGTCGTAGTAGGCCGAGGGCTTCATGCGCCCGGCCTCGTCGAACTCCAAAAAGGCCTTGGCCACCGACGACTGGTTGGGGATGGTCAGCATGCGCATCCAGCGGCCCAGCACGCGCAGCTGGTTCACCGCGTTAAACGACTGCGAACCTCCGCTGACCTGCATCACCGCCAACGTCTTGCCCTGGGTGGGCCGCACTGCGCCCTGGCTGAGAGGAATCCAGTCGATCTGGGTCTTCATGATGCCGGTCATGGCGCCGTGCCTTTCAGGCGAACACCAGACCATGCCCTCGCTCCACAGCGTCAGTTCGCGCAGCTCCTGCACCTTGGGGTGCGACTCCGGCGCATCGTCGGCCAGCGGCAGGCCGTGCGGGTCGAAGGTGCGCGGCTCGGCGCCCATGGCGCTCAGCAATCGGGCGGCTTCCTCGGTCAGCAAACGGCTGAACGAGCGCTCGCGCAGCGAGCCATACAGCAGCAGGATGCGCGGCGGGTGGCGGCTGGGCGTGGCAGGCTGCAGCGCGGCCTGCGTGGACGCCATGAAAAGTGCCGGGTCGATGTGAGGTAGTGCATCAGGGAGCAAGGCGCTGCCCCTGGGCGTTGACGACCTTTTCGCCGTCTTCCTTGGCAAAAGCGCCTTGCTGCGGGTGGGGCAGGATGTCCAGCACCGCCTCGGACGGGCGGCACAGCTTGGTGCCCAGCGGCGTGATGACGATGGGCCGCTCCAGCAGGATGGGGTGGGCGACGATGGCGTCGATCAAGGCGTCGTCGCTCAGCGCGGCATTGCCCAGTTCCAGTTCTTCATACGGCGTACCCTTTTTGCGCAGCACGGCGCGCACCGGCAGGCCCAGTTGGACGAGTAAGGCCAGCAGCTTTTCACGGTCCGGCGGCGTTTTCAGATACTCGACCACGGTGGGCTCGACGCCCGAATTGCGGATCAAAGCCAGCACATTGCGCGAGGTGCCGCAGGCCGGGTTGTGGAAGATGGTGGTGTCAGACATGGTGTGCTCCTGCAGAAGATGTTTCTAAAAGTCTGCCCAGGCCTGCACCCGCCAGGGCGCCCAGGCACTGGGCCCATACAAAACCAGGCGCGCTGGCAGGCGCGATACCGGAAAAGCTGTCGCTCAGCATGCGCCCCAACACGGCGGCCGGGTTGGCAAAGCTGGTGCTGGCGGTAAACCAGTAGGCCGCGCCGATATAGCTGGCCACCAACGCGCTGGCCTTGCCGCTGGGCGCGCGCAGTATGACCAGCACCAGCCCGGCGGTGGCCACGGCCTCGGCAATCCACTGGCCCGCGCCGCTGCGCACATGCTGGCTGGTTTGCAGCAGGGGCAGCGCGAACATGGCATGTGCCAACCAAGCCCCCAACACCGCACCCAGCAGCTGAAATGCTATGAATAAAAGAGCTACCCGCGCAGGTTTTATCTGCGCCAACCGGCCTTTTGACCACATGAGCAAAGTCACCAGCGGGTTGAAGTGCGCGCCGCTCACCGGCCCGAATATCTCGATCAGCACGTACAGCGCAAACACCGTGGCCAGGGTATTGGCCAGCAAGGCCAGGCCGACGTTGCCGCCACACAGGCGTTCGGCCATCACCCCGGAGCCGATCACTGCGCACAGCAGCCCAGCCGTGCCCAGGCATTCGGCCAGCAACTGTTGCGGCAGGCTCGGTGGCGTGCCGGGCTCAGCAGCAGACATTAGGGGCTCCGCAGGCTGCGCCCTGGCAGCAATGCTCGGTCAGGTAGCCGAGCAAGGCATTCATCTGGTCGAAGTTGGCGCGGTAGATCAGGTTGCGGCCGCGCGGCTCACTGGCGATCAAACCGGCATGGGTCAGCTCTTTGAGGTGGAACGACAGCGCGCTGGGCGCCACACCCAATTGCTCGGCCATGGTGCCAGGCGTGAGCCCCTCAGCGCCCGCAACCACCAGCGCCCGGAAGGCACGCAAGCGTTGCACCTGGGCCAGCGCGGCCAGCGACTGCACTGCGCTGGTTTCGGAGATGTTTAATATTTCCATAATTCAATAATAATTGAATTATGAAATACTCCACGTAAAAAATCCCCTTCAATACGAAAAGACGACAGCTATTCGCCACCGCGTCGCAACAGACCATCGACATGCTCTATGTTCGTTCCCAGCCACTCCTGGGCAAATTGGTCCCGAAAGCGAATGAGCAATTGCACACGCGATTGCGCCAACGCCCGTCCCTCAGCCGTCTGCATGCTGGCAGGAAGCTGCAGCAGCTTGTTCTCAATATGGTCAAGGGTGTAATGCACATCGTCTAACGGGCGATCCTGCGCAAGCGGGTCGGTGGCGTGCGCAAGTGCCCGCCCCAGCTGCCCTCCAATGTGGAACATGCGTGCCAGCCCCACAGCCCCCAAAGCGTCCAGACGGTCCGCATCTTGGACGATCTTCGCTTCAATCGTTTCAGGGCTTATGGCAGCGGAAAAGCTGTGCGCTTCAATGGCATGCACTACGCCCCTCAGCTTGTCCTGCGGAAATCCCAACTTCGACAACGCTGTCTCGGCCTGTTGTGCAGAAAGCCGCGATGCCTGTGCTCGCTCAGGATGGTCCTTGGGCAGATTGACGAGGTCATGCAGATAGCACGCCGCCATCACCACCAACGGATCAGTCTGCGGATGCGATGAAAGAAGTTGCCTGGCCGTGGCCCATACCCGATCCAAGTGGTTGAGATCATGCGCACGATCAGTCGCTCCAGCTTGGGTGGCCAGTCGAACCAATACAGGTCGCCAATGGCCAACCAGGTCTTTCCATTCGTTCATGAGGCAAGCAGGCTTAAGCAATCCATAGCTTGCCATCCTAAACCCAAGCGGTCTGTGCCTTGAAGACTAAGGCCGCCGCCCAACTATCGGAAAACAAACCGTCAAGCACCCATCTGCAAAAATGCCACCGGGTCGCGTGCGATGCGCAGGCCTTGCTCGCGGGCGTGGGCCAGGGCAGAGTCTTCGGACATGAAGGGGTTGTCAAAGCTCAGGGTACGCTGGCTGGGGATGGGCATGCCGTAGTGCTGGGCGATGCCGACACGGGCCAACCAGGTGCCGTCGATCATGGGTTTGGCATACAACGAGACGACGCAGTCGCCTACGTGGAATTCGGTCAGGTCGGTCATGGTGCGCTCCTGGATTGTTCTTGGGCCTCAACACAAGCATGCTGCGCCCGCTGTATGACAGCCAGAAGACACAAACCGGATACATCGCAGATACCTTGTGTATCAGGGCACGGGTGTCAATTTCGCAACACTTAACGCCAGCCACTTCACGCCGTGGCGTGGAAAGTTGATCTGCGCGCGCGCGTCATCGCCCTTACCCTCCAACAAATTGACCTTGCCTTCACCGAACTTGGTGTGGAACACCTTCATGCCCACGCGCAGGCCGTGGCTGGGTGCCTCTTTCTGCGGTGGCACAGGTGGGCTGGCAAAGGGCGCATCTTCTTTATTGAATCGGCCTCCAGCGCTGTATCCGCCTGCGCTAGCAGCTCCGAATTTAGGAGCAAAGCTGGAGGTGCCGTAGCCCGCGCTTTTGGAGGTGATCCACTTCAACGCGGACTCCGGCAGCTCTTCAAAGAAGCGGCTGCGCGGGTTGTAGCGCGTCTGGCCATGCAGCAGCCGGCTTTGCGAGAAGCTCAGGTACAGGCGCTGGCGCGCGCGGGTGATGGCCACATACATCAGGCGGCGTTCTTCCTCCAGGCCCTGGCGGTCACTGAGCGAGTTCTCATGCGGGAACAGGCCCTCTTCCATGCCACCGACGAACACCGCGTCGAACTCCAGGCCCTTGGCCGAATGCACGGTCATCAGTTGCACCGCGTCCTGGCCGGCCTGGGCCTGGTTGTCGCCAGCCTCCAGGGCAGCGTGGGTCAGGAAGGCGGCCAGCGGCGACAGGGTTTCACCACTGTCCTGGTCCAGGAAGCCGTCGGCAGACGGCGCGTTCGGGTCCAGGCCCTGGCTGACAGGTGACTGGCTGAGCTCGTCCACCGGCAGGGCCACGGCATCGCGGCCAAAGCCTTGCTGGGACACAAAGCTCTCAGCGGCATTGACCAGTTCTTCCAAGTTCTCCACCCGGTCTTCACCCTCACGGTCGGCCTTGAAGTGGGCCATCAGGCCGCTGTGCTCCAGCACCAGCTTGATGATGTGGGCCAGGCTGCTGCCCTGCGTCTGCTCGCGCAGCACGTCCAGCTTGGCGACAAAGGCGCCGAAATTGGCCCCCGCCTTACCGGGGATGGCGCTGACCGCATCGTGCAGCGAACAGCCGCTAGCGCGGGCCGCGTCCTGCAGTATCTCCAGGCTGCGGGCTCCAATGCCGCGCGGCGGGAAGTTAACCACGCGCAGAAAGCTGGTGTCGTCGTTGGGGTTCTCCAGCAGGCGCAGATAGGCCAGCGCGTGCTTGATTTCAGCCCGCTCGAAAAAGCGCAGGCCGCCGTACACGCGGTAGGGAATGCCGGAGTTGAACAGCGTGGTTTCGATCACCCGGCTTTGCGCATTGCTGCGGTAGAGTACGGCGATCTCCTTGCGCTCCATGCCCTCGCGTACCAGCTGCTTGATTTCATCGACGATCCACTGGGCCTCGTCCAGGTCACGCGGGCTTTCCACCACGCGCACGGGCTCGCCGGGGCCTTGGTCTGTGCGCAGGTCCTTGCCCAGGCGGTTGCTGTTGTGGCTGATGAGGTGGTTGGCCGAATCCAGGATGTTGCTGAAGCTGCGGTAGTTTTGCTCCAGCTTGATCTGCTGGGTAACGCCAAATTCACGCACGAAGTCGGCCATATTGCCCACCCGCGCGCCGCGAAAGGCATAAATGCTCTGGTCGTCATCGCCGACGGCCAGCACGCTGCCACCGGGGATGGAACTACCAGCAGCCAAATCTTTCTCGCCATAGCCGCTGAGCATCTTGATCCAGGCGTACTGCAGCTTGTTGGTGTCCTGGAACTCGTCGATAAGGATGTGGCGAAAGCGCCGCTGGTAGTGCTCGCGCACGGCATCGTTGTCACGCAGCAGCTCGTAGCTGCGCAACATCAGCTCGCCAAAGTCGACCACGCCTTCGCGCTGGCACTGCTCTTCATACAGCGCATAGATTTCTACCTTCTTGCGGGTTTGCGGGTCGCGCGCCTCGACCATGGCGGGGCGCAAGCCCTCTTCCTTGCAGTTGCCGATGAACCACTGGGTCTGCTTGGCGGGGTATTGCTGGTCGTCGATGTTGAACTGCTTCATCAGGCGCTTGATAGCGCTCAGCTGGTCCTGGGTGTCCAAGATCTGGAAGGATTGCGGCAGATCGGCCAGCTTGTAATGGGCGCGCAGCAGGCGGTTGCACAGGCCGTGGAAAGTGCCAATCCACATGCCACGCACATTGATAGGCAGCATGGTGCCCAGGCGGACCACCATCTCCTTGGCGGCCTTGTTGGTGAAGGTCACGGCCATGATGCCGCCGGGCGTGACGCGCCCGGTTTGCAGAAGCCAGGCGATGCGGGTGGTCAGCACCCGGGTCTTGCCCGAGCCGGCCCCGGCCAGAATCAGCGCATGCCCGGTCGGCAAGGTCACTGCGGCCAGCTGCTCCGGGTTCAGGTTGTGTAAGAGCGGCGAATTTTCTGCGACCAAGGGTGTATTTGCTGAGAACATATGTCGATTGTAGGAACCCCCATGAAACCCAGACTTGCCGTCGGTCCCGCCGCCCTGTTCGCTGCCCTGATCCTGGGTCAGCCTGCCATCGCCCAGTCCAGCTGCTCCAGCGATGGCCAGCCGGCCTTCCAGGCCATACGCGACCGCTTCATCAGCGCCGACTGCGAAGCCTGCTGGAGCAATCCCCAAACCGCCCTCCCCAGCCCGCAAGCCATCGCGCTCGACTGGATACTACCCGGCGCGCTGGGCGAAGATGCGCCCTTGTCGGCCGCAGCCCGCCCAGAAGGCCTGGAGCGCATGCGAGCGAGGCAGCAGGCAGCCATCCACGCAGCCCCCCCGCCGTCGCTGCAAACACCCCCGCAACTGCGCGTCGCACGTGGGCCGCTGCTGAGCGGCTATGTAGGCACCTCCATCGCACTACTGCCGGCAGACACTCCAACCGGGCCGCTGAAGGCCTGGCTGGTGTTGGTAGAAAGCATCCCAGCCGGAGAAGACGGCACGCCGATCACACGCAACCTGGTACGCAACGCACTGGTGCTGGATTGGGCCCCCACGGCCAATGGCTGGCAGGAGCTGCGCGCCATGTCCGTACCGGAAGGTGCCAAACCCGAGCGGCTACAGGTCATAGGCTGGGTAGAGGATGCGGGCGGGCACCCCCTGGCGGCAGTGCAGTCCCACTGCGAGGCAGAAGTGGAATAAGCCTTCCGCCCGCCGGCGCAATATGGTACTTTGCGCCTGCGCAGGAGGGTTTTGCACATGTTTTCGGTCTACGGGGTTTCGGGCAGGGTGTTCACTGGCACCGTAGAGCAGTTGCGCCATATCGACCAGGTGCATGCCGTGGCGCGCATGCACCGCATCGAAAACAATGAGCTGGAGATCCTGCCCGAGTTCCCCCAGGAAGTGGAAGCTCCTACGGCGCAAGAGCAAACTCACAAACCGCTGCCCAACCCGGCGCTGGCCGCCTACGCGCAAGCCGCCCAACCAGACACGCCCCGCCAGCCGCTGACCCATGTGGCCCAGCTGATGACCCAGCCAGCCACCACCATCCAGGCCGATACCCTGCTATTCGATGCCGCCGACCTGTTGGCCCGAAAAAGAATTGGCCAAGTGCCGGTACTGGACACGAATGGCCAGTTGGTAGGTATGTTGCTGCGTGCCGACCTGTATCGCACTGATCTAGCGCCCAACACGTCCGGCCGGCCCAGTGCACCCGACTACTGGGCCACCCGCATGGCGCAGCCGGTCTCCACCGTCATGTGGACGCCAATAGCCAGCGTCTCGGCAGACACCGACATCCGCCGGGTGGCCCGGGTGCTGCTGGATACCGAACTGCCTGGCCTGCCGGTGGTGGATGACGTCGGCAAGGTCATGGGCTTTGTGTCACGCTCCGACATCTTGCGCGCCGTGGCCATGGACCCGCCGCTCGACGTCTGGGGTTAGAACATAGTCCGTGGCTAGCCCAGACGTAAAAAAACCCGCCGCAGCGGGTTTTTTTACGTCCCCGGCACGCCGGGAACCACTATCAGGCGTGCGCAGCGCGCAGCTTTTGCGAGAACTCTTGCAGAGCAGCGATACCGCTGCTTTCGGCGCGGTGACACCAGGCTTGCAGATCAGCTGTCAGCTGTTCGCGCGACTGCGAGGTGTTCAGCCACATCTGGCGAAGTTCTTCGCGCATCACCACCATCTTGTCCAGTACCGGATGGGCGGCACGGGCCTGGGCCAACTGGGGCTGGGCAGCCGCAGGCACTTTTTCAGCGTCGCGGTGCATCCAGCGCTTGGCAGCTTGCAATGCAGACAGATCACCCTTGCGGGCTTTCAGCGTTTCCAGCTCGGCCTTGCAGGCTTGGCGAAGTTCACGGGCATAACCGGCCATGACTTCGTAACGGTTGGCAATCAGCGCTTCCAAAGTCTTTTCGTCGGCCACCGGCTTGATGGCGCCGAGTTGCAGCTTAGGCGGCGTCTTCTTGACCTTGGCCCAGCCGATCTTCTCCATCATGCTGATGTAGACCCAGCCCATATCGAATTCGTAAGGCTTGACAGAGAACTTGGCCGAGGTGGGGTAAGTATGGTGGTTGTTGTGCAACTCTTCACCGCCAATGATGATGCCCCAGGGCGAGATATTGGTGCTCGCGTCCGGTGCTTCAAAGTTGCGGTAGCCCCAGTAGTGGCCAATGCCGTTGATGATGCCGGCAGCCGTCACCGGAATCCAGATCATCTGCACGGCCCAGACCGACAGCCCGGCAATACCGAACATGGCCAAGTTCAGGATCAGCATCAGGCCCACGCCTTGCCAGCTGAAACGGGTGTACAGATTGCGCTCGATCCAGTCGTTCGGGCAACCATGGCTGAACTTGGCAACGGTTTCCAGGTTCTTGGCTTCCTTGCGGTACAGCTCGGCACCGGTCCAGAACACGGTTTCAATACCGTGGGCGTGCGGGCTGTGCGGATCATCCTTGGTTTCGCACTTGGCGTGGTGCTTGCGGTGCACGGCCACCCATTCCTTGGTGACTTGGCCAGTGCCCAGCCAAAGCCAGAAGCGGAAAAAATGCGACGGAATCGCGTGCAGATCCATCGCCCGATGCGCCTGGTGGCGGTGCAGGTAGATGGTCACGCTGGCGATGGTGATGTGGGTGGTGACCAGCGTGTACAACACGATCTCCCACCAAGACAGGTTCCACAAGCCGTTTGCAAGCCAGTCAACGGCTGCGTTCAACACAGCCCAATCGGGTAACAACATAGGTAAATAGCCTCGTTTTTAGAGTGGGCTCGCCGCGTATCCCGGGCGCGCCAACCCTCTATTCTAGGTTGGAGCACTCAATTTACCTAGAGAGCAACCCCAAGCAACACACGCATTGCCTTATTTTTTCTGCCAAACTGCAGCAAAAAAGCCATCCGTGCCATGGCGATGCGGCCACAAACGCAGGTACTCGCCGCCCGTTACCGGGCCGCTGCACAAGCTGGCTGCGTTCTCCACCTTTAAATGGGTCAGCAAGTCGACTGTTTCAAGGGGGGTGAATTCGGGATTCGCCGCCGAGAAGGCTTGCGCAATGGCCTCGTTTTCCTGGGGCAGGATACTGCAGGTCGCATACACCAGGCGACCGCCCGGCTTCAGCAAACGGGCCGCGCTTTGCAAAATCGCGGTTTGCTTGACCACCAGCTCTTCGACCGCCTTGGGCGATTGACGCCATTTCATATCAGGATTGCGGCGCAGCGTGCCCAAGCCGGAGCACGGTGCATCGACCAACACGCGGTCGATCTTGCCGGTCAGGCGCTTGATGCGGTCGTCGCGCTCATGGGCGATAGCGGCGGGATGCACATTCGACAAACCACTGCGCGCCAGACGTGGCTTGAGCGCATCCAGGCGGTGGCCCGAGGTGTCAAACGCATACAGGCGTCCAGTGTTGCGCATGCTGGCGCCAATCGCCAAGGTCTTGCCACCGGCGCCAGCACAGAAGTCCACCACCATTTCGCCGCGCTTGGCATCCAGCAGCAAGGCCAGCAGCTGCGAACCTTCGTCCTGCACTTCGATCGCACCGCGCACAAAGGCATCCACCTTGGTCAATGCAGGCTTGTCCGTCAAGCGCAAGCCCCAGGGCGAATACGGGGTGGCAACCGACTGGATCCCAGCCTTGGCCAGTTCTTTTTGCACATCATCACGTTTGGAGTTCAAGGCGTTGACGCGCAAATCCAGGCCGGCGCCGTGGACCAGGCTTTCCACCAGCGGCCAGAACTCGTCCTTGAGCTGCTCTTTCAACGGCTGTACCAGCCATTCGGGCAGGTTGTGGCGGTGACGGTCCAGCAGGTCTTCCTGCTTGACCTTGTCGCAGTTTTCCAGCCAGGTTTTCTCTTGATCGTTCAGGGCGGCGTACAGGAAGTCGCGTGGGCCATGGAAGCCCAAAATCGCCATACGACGCTGCTTGGAGCCGCTGCCCGAAGGGGCCAAATGGTCGAACAGTAGTTTTTTGCGCAGAACCGTGTACACGGTTTCCGCCAGCGTGGCGCGCTCACGCGGGCCCAGCGAGCGGTTGTCGCGGAAGAAACGCGAAACCACCGAATCGGCGGGATGTTCAAATTGGAGCACGAGGCGGACGAGTTCAGAACACTCGTCAAGAAAGTCTTTAGGATGCATAAGCCCGATTGTCCCACGTCCCCCTTTTTCACGAACCTGCACCATGTCTGACGCCGTTTTACCTCCGCTGCACCCCACCCCGCCAGGCCGCTACCGCCATTACAAAGGCATGCTGTACGAAGTCATCGACACCGTGCGCCACAGTGAAACCCTGGAACCCATGACGCTGTACCGCGCGCTCTACGGCGAACACGGACTATGGGTACGTCCGGCGGCCATGTTCGCCGAAGAGGTGGTGATAGACGGCGTGCGCCAGCCGCGTTTCACCCGCCTGCAGGACGCTTAGAACGTATTCAAGGCCTTAAGACCGGCTGAACAGCCAGGCGCGGTAGCTGCAGCGTGGCGACCAACCCAGCGGTGTCGCCGTTGCGCAGCGTCAGACTACCCTGGTGGCGGCGCGCAATGTCCAGCGAAATCGACAAGCCTAGGCCTACGCCGGCGGTATTGCGCCCGGAAGTCTGCTGGAAGCGGTAAAACGGAGCCAACACCTGGATCAGCTCAGACTCCGGCAGACCTGGACCAGGGTCGTGTACCTCGATGCACAGCTGCTCCGGGCTGTCCACCATCTCGATATGCGCCGCACCGCCGTAGCGCACCGCGTTGTCCACCAGATTGTTCAGGCAGCGGCGCAAAGCCGATGCTTGCGCCCGCAACGGCGCAGCCGTACCGCCAAAATCCACGCGAAAACCGCAGTCCTGCTGATCATCCACCAGGCTTTCAACCAAGGCGGCCACGTCCAGGTGCACCCAGGGTTCCTCTTGAGCGGCACCACACAGATAGTCCAACGTGGCGGTAATCATCTCGTCCATCTGGACGATGTCGTTGCGAAAAGCGTTCTTCTGGGTCGAGTCGCCCAGCCCCTCGGCCCGCAGGCGCAGGCGCGTCAAGGGCGTACGCAAATCATGCGAAACGGCGGCAACAAAGCGGTCGCTCTCCACCAGCTGCTGTCGGATCTGAGATTGCATCTGGTTGAACAAGCGGCTGGCATCACGGCATTCCCTGGGCCCATCTTCCGGCAAAGGCGGATGGTCCAGATCCTGGCCCAGAGCCTTGGCGGCGCTGGCCAGTCGCCGCACCGGGGCCGATAACCAACGGGCTCCGATCCATGCCGCCACCACCAAAGCAGCCAGGCGTACGCTGATGTCCAGCCACAGCGCAGAAGCAGGCGGTGCCATATCGTCCGGAGGGCCAGACTGTGGCGGCGCAGATACGGGCAGACCAAACTCTATGAGTGGCTTGGCACCCGGGCGTAGCACGGGGGTCGGCAACGGCGGCGCCGCGCGCGGGTCCCGCGCAGGCGGGCGCATATGGAACATCATGGCCAAAGCCAGCACATGGCCGGTTAAGACACCCACTGACACCAACACAGCCAAACGCCCAAACAGGGTGGACGGCAACAGTCGCGAAATCAGGCGCCTCAGGACGTCCACGAAGGTTGACCCTGCACAGACTGCACGGTAAACATATAACCCGCGCCACGCACGGTTTTGATCAGCGATGGCGCGTCGGGAGACTCGCTCAACTTCTGCCGCAGCCGCGACACCAGCAAATCAATGCTGCGCTCGTACGCATCCATGGCCCGGCCACGCGCCTGCTCCATCAGTTGCTCGCGGCTGAGCAGCCTGCGAGGCATGCCCAGGAAGGCCAGCAGCAGGCGAAACTCCGCGTTCGATAGCGGCACCACCAGACCGGACGGCGAAGTCAAGCGACGCTCATGGCGTTGCAGTGCCCAGCCATCGAAGTACACCACGTCTCCGCCCACTTCTTGCAGGATGCGGTCGTGCACGGTGGCGGCCCGGCGCAACACGGTCTTGATGCGCGCCACCAGCTCACGCGGCTCGAAGGGCTTGCTCATGTAGTCGTCGGCCCCCATTTCCAGACCGAGCACCCGGTCGTAGGAGTTGGTGCATGCCGTCAGCATGATGATGGGAATGCGTGAGCGCTGGCGCAACTCGCGCGTCAGGGCCAAGCCGTCCACACCGGGCAGCATCATGTCCATCACCACCAGATCAATAGGCTGTGCAGCCAGTTGCTGGCGCATGCTGGGCCCGTCGTGGGCGGTATGCGCGCAAAACTCAAAACCCGTCAGGTATTCCTGTAGCAGATTGGTAATGCCGGCATCGTCGTCCACGACCAATATTTGGCGTGAGGGGTTCATATTTCATCCATTTCGCCGAAAAGTGTAGGGAGAGTACCCCCCCTTAAAGACACAAACAGGCAGGTCTTTACCTTTCTTTTCCGCCTCTTAAACAAGCTTTTGTACCAACTTGGATACACGGTTGACAAACAAGCTTTACACGTGGCGTAAAAAATACAGTAGTCGCCCAAACCACTTGCTGGGGTGACATCCCACCCTCATCCGCCTAAAGGAAACAACGATGTCCAGCATCAGCAGTGTCAGTAACAGCAGCAACGCGTGGGCCTCAACCGGGGCGACACGCGGCGCCCCCAAAGACAAACTCTTCAGCCTGGTCGATTCAGACAAAAGCGGTGGCATAGACGCCGACGAGCTGAAGACCCTGATGGAGCAGGTCACCAAGAAGACCGGTGTGGCCAACAGCAATACCGCCGCCGAACTGATGACCAAGCTGGACACCAATGGCGACGGCAGCCTGGACGGCACCGAACTGCACAACGGAATCACCAGCATCGTGCAGCTCCCGTCCACCATGGACTTCGCGCAAAGCCGTAGCGACAGCAGTACCGGCGCTACCGGCCAGGCCGGCGACGATCTGTTCTCCAAGGTGGACAGCAATGGCGACGGCAGCCTCAGCTCCAGCGAATTCACCGCACTTATGGACAAGATGTCGGCCAGCGGAGACGCAAACGCCACCGATAGCAGCAGCGACAAATTTGCCAGCCTGGATACAGATGGCGACGGCAAGCTGACCCAAAGCGAATTCGACGCCGGACGTCCTTCGGGCGCAGGCGGCCCCCATGGCGCGGGCGGCCCGCCGCCCGGCCCGCCGCCCACCTCCAGCAGCAGCGACAGCACCACCTACGACCCGCTGGACACCAACAAGGACGGCATCGTGTCCGCCGCCGAGGCCGCCGCGGGCCAGGCCAACGGCACGGCCGATACCATGCAGGCCCTGCTCAAGGCAATTGACACCGACAAGGACGGCAAGCTCAGCAACACAGAAGCCGACACCTTCGTCCAACAGGTGGCCGCCACCGTGGACACCTTGCAAAAGTCCTCCAGCAGCACAGACAGCATTGACCTGAACCAACTGGCCCAGCAAGTGCTCAAGCAATACACCCAGATCGCTGCGGGTTCCGCCAGCAGCAGCACGGGTAGCACCGTCAGCCTTACGGCATAAATACGGCTCCAGCGCAGGTAATACCTGCGCTGGTAGCTACATATTTCGCAGCAAATCCGCCACCACGCGCGGATACAGCAGGTGCTCCTGCGTGAGCACGCGGGCAGCCAGCAGTTGGGCCGTGTCACCTGGCAAGATGGGCACCACCGCCTGGCCAAGGATGGGCCCGTGGTCCAGCTCGGCCGTTACCTGGTGCACGGTGGCACCGGCAAATCGGCAACCCGCATCCAGTGCACGCTGGTAGGTATTCAACCCGGTGAAGGCCGGCAGCAAAGACGGATGGATGTTCACCAGCCGGCCAGCGTAGTGCTCCACAAAACCCGGCGTCAGGATGCGCATAAAGCCGGCCAGCACCACCAGCGCGGGCTGGTGGCGGTCTATCACCTGCATCAACTGGGCGTCAAACGCGGCGCGCGGGTCGGGTGCCTCGGCAAAGGCCTTGTGCTCCACCACCTCGGCAGCCAGGCCCTGGGCACGCGCAAAGTCAAGCCCCGCAGCCGTGGCTTTGTTGCTCACCACCGCCACTACCTGGGCTCCCAGGCGCTTGGCCCAGTCGTCGCGTTGGGCCGTGCGCACGATGGCCGCCATATTGGAGCCACCGCCTGAGATCAAAATAACAATATTCTTCATACTGACCGGAATTATCCCTGTGACCACCACCCTCTCGCCCAACGAAGCCCGCGTGCTTGCCACACTGATGGAAAAAGCCCGTACCGTGCCCGACAGCTACCCCATGTCGCTCAGCACCCTGCTGGCCGGTTGCAACCAGAAAACCAGCCGTGACCCGATCATGACGCTCAGCGAGGCCGAGATCGCCGAGGCCCTGGGCACGTTGAAAGACCTGGCCCTGGTGCGCGAATCCAGCGGCAGCCGGGTCACGCGCTTCGAGCACAACTTCCAGCGCGGCATCGGCGTGCCCGAGCAATCGGCCGTCATCCTGGGTCTGCTGATGCTGCGCGGCCCGCAGACCGCCGGCGAACTGCGGCTGAACACCGAGCGCTGGTACAAATTTGCCGATATTTCCTCGGTCGAGGGTTTTCTGGACGAAATGCTGGAGCGCAGCGAAGAAAAAGGCGGCCCGCTGGTGGTCAAACTCGCGCGCGCACCGGGTGAGCGCGAGCAGCGCTGGGCGCATCTGCTGTGCGGGCCGGTGGACATCAACGCAACCGCAGCCCCCGCAGGCAGCGGCAACACCAGCCGGCTGGAAGCCCGGATTGAAACCCTGGAAGAAGAAGTGGCCCAGTTACGGGCCACGGTGCAGAAGCTGTGCGCTGAGCTGGGGATCGGCTAAATCAGCAGCCTTGACGACTTCGGCACGTGCGCCATCAGAAACTCCATCTGGTCGGCCAGGATGCGGCGGTTGCGCAGGATGAAGTCTTCCCACAGGCTGGGCACATAGGGCGTGTACAGCAGCGGCATGTGGGCTTGCTCGGGCGTGCGGTTGCTCTTGCGGTGGTTGCAGGCGCGACAGGCGGTGACCACGTTCATCCAGGTGTCGGCGCCCTTCTGGCCTAGGGGCTTGATGTGTTCGCGGGTCAGCACTTCCTCGTGGAAGCGGTTGCCACAGTAGGCGCAGACATTGCGGTCGCGGATGAACAGCTTGGCGTTGGTCAGGCTGGGGCGCAGGTCGAAAGGGTTGATATTCGGCACGCCGCGGGTGCCGATGATGCTGTTGACGGTGATGATCGACTGCTCGCCCGTGATGGCGTTGTGCCCGCCATGGAACACTGCCACCTGCGCGCCCATCTCCCAGCGCACCTCTTCGGCCGCGTAATGGACGACGGCTTGCTCCAGCGAAATCCATGACTGGGGCAACCCTTGGGCTGAGAGCTTCAAGACCTTCACAACACGCCTCCTGGATCGATAAAAGACCGCTTACCGGAAATGCTAGGCAGGGCGCCAACCTGCTGGTGAACGCCTTGCATCTGTCTGCTGCGTCACAATATACATTGTTTCTATGAACATTGAGCTGACAGCGCTTATTACACGGGCGCAATACGCTATCAAAAAGATAACGATCCATGCTGGTTTTTCGTGGCTTCCACCATCCGGGCATAGCCCCCCACTGCGCGCTCACCATCGGTAATTTCGACGGCGTGCACCGCGGTCACCAGGCCATGCTGGCGCTGCTGATCAACGAAGCCCGGCACCGCGGCATTCCCAGCTGCGTGATGACCTTCGAGCCGCACCCGCGCGACTACTTCGCCAAAGCCACCGGCCAGCCGGATCTGGCGCCGGCCCGCATCGCCACCCTGCGCGACAAACTCACCGAGCTGCACCGCTGCGGCGTCGACCAGACGGTGGTGCTGCCCTTCGACGCCAAATTCGCCGCCCAGTCGCCCCAGGCCTTCATCGACGACGTGCTGGTGCGCGGCATGGGCGTGCGCTACGTGCTGGTGGGCGACGACTTCTGCTTCGGCGCCAAGCGCGCCGGCGACTACGCGATGCTGGACGCGGCAGGCGAAGCCCTGGGCTTCGACGTGGCGCGGATGAACAGCTACGAGGTGCACGGCACCCGCGTGTCCAGCTCCGCCGTGCGCACCGCGCTGCAAGCCGGCCGCATGGCCGACGTCAGCCGCCTGCTGGGCCGCCCCTACAGCATCAGCGGCCACGTGGTGCATGGCCGCAAGCTGGGCCGGCAGCTGGGTGAGTCCGCCGCCGGCCGCGAAGACGGCTTTCGCACCCTGAATCTGCGCTTTTCGCACTGGAAACCCGCCGCCAGCGGCATCTTCGCAGTACTGGTGCATGGCCTGGATGCCAAGCCTTTGGTCGGCGTAGCCAACCTGGGCATACGCCCTTCGCTGGACCCGAACGACATCAACGGCGGCCGGGTGCTGCTGGAAACCCATTGCCTGGACTGGCCCGCCGCGCTGGGCCCCGAGGGGGCCTACGGTAAAATCATCCGCGTGGAACTGCTGCACAAACTGCATGACGAGCTGAAATACGACAGTCTGGACGCCCTTCAAATCGGCATCGCCAAGGACTGCGACGAGGCACGCGCCTATTTCAAGACTCTGCACGCAGAAACCAGCCGCCAGACGACGCGCGACCGAATTTAGACGATCGAGTTGCTGTCAGCAGACAGCCTGCCGATCCCGCAGCCCGCCTCCTTTGTACGCCGGCTGCCTCCCCAACGTGCTTTTCCAAAATCCCATGACCGAATCCACAGCCCCTGACTACCGCAGCACCCTGAACCTGCCCGACACCCCGTTTCCCATGCGCGGCGACCTGCCCAAGCGCGAACCCGGCTGGGTCCAGGAATGGGAAGACAAAGGCCTGTACAAACGCTTGCGCGATGCCCGCCTGGGTGCGCCCAAGTTCGTGCTGCATGACGGCCCGCCCTATGCCAACGGCAACATCCACATCGGCCACGCCGTCAACAAGATCCTGAAGGACATGATCGTCAAGGCGCGCCAGCTCAAGGGCATGGACGCGACCTATGTGCCGGGCTGGGACTGCCACGGCCTGCCGATCGAGAACGCCATCGAGAAACTGCACGGCCGCAACCTGCCGCGTGACGAAGTGCAGGCGAAAAGCCGCGCCTTCGCCACCGAGCAAATAGCAGGACAGATGGCCGACTTCAAGCGCCTGGGCGTGCTCGGCGAATGGGACAACCCGTACCGCACGATGGATTTCGGCAACGAAGCGAACGAGATCCGCGCGCTAAAACGCATCATGGAACGCGGCTTTGTGTATCGCGGCCTCAAACCCGTGTACTGGTGCTTCGACTGCGGCTCCTCGCTGGCCGAGTTCGAGATCGAATACGCCGACAAGAAGTCGCAGACCCTGGACGTGGGCTTTGAATGCGCCGAGCCCGAGAAGCTGGCTGCCGCCTTCGGCCTGGACAAGCTGGCCCAGCACGCCTATGCCGTGATCTGGACCACCACCGCCTGGACCATCCCCGCCAACCAGGCGCTGAACCTGAACCCCGCCCTGACCTACGCGCTGGTGCAAACCGAGCGAGGCATTCTGCTGCTGGCCGAAGACCTGGTGGAAAAAGCCATGGCCCGCTATGCACTGAACGGCACCGTGCTGGCCACTACCCTGGGCGAAAAGCTGGCGCTGATCAACTTCAAGCACCCGTTCTACGACGTGGACCCCGGCTACCAACGCCTGAGCCCGATCTTTCTGGCCGACTACGCCACTGCCGACGACGGCACCGGTATCGTCCACTCATCGCCCGCTTACGGTGTAGAGGATTTCAACTCCTGCGTGGCCAACGGCATCAAGACCGACGACATCCTGAACCCGGTGCAAGGCAATGGCCGTTACGTGGACGATCTGTCGCTGTTTGGTGGTCTCAATATCTGGAAGGCCGCGCCGCTGGTTATCGAGAAACTGCGCGAGCACGACCGCCTGTTCGCCACCGAGACCATCACCCACAGCTACCCGCACTGCTGGCGCCACAAGACGCCGGTGATCTACCGTGCCGCGGCCCAGTGGTTCATCCGCATGGATGAAGGCCAGGGCGTGTTCACCAAGGACAAGGCACCCCAAACCCTGCGCAAGCTGGCCCTGGCCGCCATTGAGGAAACCAGCTTTTACCCCGAGAACGGCAAGACCCGGCTGCGCGACATGATCGCCGGCCGGCCCGACTGGTGCATCAGCCGCCAGCGCAACTGGGGCGTGCCTCTGCCCTTCTTCATCCACACCGCCACCGGCGAACTGCACCCGCGCACCATGGAAATCATGGATCAGGCCGCAGCCATGGTGCAGGCCGGCGGCGTCGAAGCCTGGAGCAAGGCCACGGCCAAATCCATCATCGGCGCCGATGCAGAAAACTACACCAAGGTGAACGACATCCTGGACGTGTGGTTCGACTCCGGCACCACGCACGAACACGTGCTGCGTGCCAGCCACGCCGCGCAGTCGCAGTGGCCGGCCGACCTGTACCTCGAAGGCCATGACCAGCACCGCGGCTGGTTCCACAGCTCGCTGCTCACCTCCTGCGCGATGTACGACCACGCGCCGTACAAGGGCCTGCTGACGCACGGCTTCACCGTCGACGGCCGCGGCCGCAAGATGAGCAAGAGCGAAGGCAATGTGGTGGCCCCTCAAGAGGTCAGCGACAAGATGGGCGCCGAGATCATCCGCCTGTGGTGCGCCTCCACCGACTACTCGGGCGACCTGGGCATCGACGCCAAGATCCTGGCCCGCGTGGTGGATACCTACCGCCGCATCCGCAACACGCTGAAGTTCCTGATGGCCAACATCAGCGACTTCAACCCTGCAACCGATGCCGTGCCGTTTGATGAGCTGCTGGAAATCGACCGCTATGCACTCAGCCGTGCTGCCCAACTGCAGGCTGACATCCTGGCGCACTACGAGGTGTATGAATTCCACCCCGTGGTCGCCAAGCTGCAGGTGTATTGCTCGGAAGACCTGGGCTCGTTCTACCTGGACGTGCTGAAAGACCGGCTCTACACCACCGCGCCCAAATCGCTGGCCCGCCGCAGCGCCCAGACCGCGCTGGCGCAGATCACCCACGCCATGCTGCGCTGGATGGCGCCGTTCCTCAGTTTCACGTCGGAGGAAGCTTGGAAGATCTTCGGCAGCAGCGAGTCGATCTTCCTGGAAACCTATGCCGAGCTGGCCGCACCGAACGCCGCGCTGCAAGCCAAGTGGAGCCGCATCCGCGAGATCCGCGACGCGGTCAACAAGGACATCGAAGTGCTGCGCGCCAATGGCGAAGTCGGCGCCTCGCTGCAAGCCAATGTGGCGCTGACCGTGCCGGCCGACGACTACGCCTTGCTGTCCAGCCTGGGCGCCGACCTGAAGTTCGTGTTCATCACCTCTGCTATCAACTTGGTAGCTGGTGACGCACATAGCATCAGCGTCAAAGCCAGTTCTGATGCCAAATGCGAGCGCTGCTGGCATTACACGCCGGATGTGGGCAGCGATGCCGCCCACCCGACGATCTGCGGCCGCTGCAGCAGCAACCTGTATGGCGCGGGCGAAGTTCGCAAGGTGGCGTAATGGCGGGTAAAGGCAGAACCACTTTCGGCAAATCCAGCGCCAGCGTACTGCCCTGGCTGGGCCTGGCACTGATCGTCCTGATCCTGGACCAGTTCACCAAGGTGCTCATCACAGGCTACTACCAACTGGGCGACAGCACGCCCGTGACCAGCTTCTTCAACATCGTGCGGGCCCACAACACCGGCGCGGCGTTCTCGTTTCTGCACGACGCGGGCGGCTGGCAGCGCTGGTTCTTCACCGGCATCGGCGTAGCGGCTGCACTGTTCATCATCTGGATGCTGCGCAAGCATGCGGGGCAGAAGCTGTTCTCGTTTGCCATGGCCTGCGTGCTCGGCGGCGCCATCGGCAATGTGATCGACAGGATGATGCACGGCTATGTGGTGGACTTCCTGGACTTCCACTGGCGCGGCATGCATTTCGCGGCCTTCAACCTGGCCGACGCCGCCATCACCCTGGGCGCGATCTGCCTGATCCTGGACGAGCTGCTGCGGGTCAAGCGCGGCAAATAGGTTCTCGATAGGCCCTTTGCCCTGTTCCTGAAGCCCGCGGATGCGGGCTTTTTTTTACCCCGCGTTTACTCCGGCACACCTGTCATCACGGTGTCACGCCCAGCTTGTCCAATGAAAACGTTTTCAGTCAGGACAACAACGTGAGCATCCGAGAAGTAGCACATCAAGCCGGCGTATCCATGGCCACCGTATCGCGGGTTTTCAACCGCCCCGACACGGTGAATGCCGTGACGCGCGCCCATGTGCTGCAAATGGCGCAAACCCTGGCCTATCTGCCCAATGCCAGCGCCCGCAGCCTGCGCACCCAGCGCAGCCGGGTGATTGGCGTGGTCCTGCCCACGCTGCTGAACCCGGTGTTCGCCGAGTGCCTGGACGGCATCGCCCAAGCCGCCAGTAGCGCCGGCTACGCCATCCTGCCCATCACCACCGACTACCGGCTGGAAAGCGAAGAACTAGCCGTACAGCAGCTGCTGGCCGGCAATGTGGACGGCATGTTGCTGGTGGTATCCAACCCGGCCACATCCAGCGCGCTGGCCCGGCTGCGTGCGGCCCATCTGCCCTATGTGCTCGCCTATAACCAGCACCCCGACCACCCTTGCGTGTCGGTGGATAGCGAACGGGCTGTGCGCGAACTGGTGGCGCGGCTGGCCGCCCTCGGCCACCGCCGCATCACGCTGATCAGCGGCCAGCTGGCGGCGTCCGACCGGGCCCAGCAACGCCAACGCGGCTTTAGCGCCGGCATGCAAGCGCTGGGTCTGGACGGCACGCAGTGGCTGGAAGTGCCGTTTGTCGAAACCGCGGTGCAAGACATCTGCGCACTGCTGCAGCGCAGCCCCCGCCCCAGCGCACTGGTGTGCTCAAACGACCTGCTGGCTATCCGCAGCATCCGCGCCGCGCACCTGGCCGGCCTGCGCGTGCCACAGGACATCAGCGTCACCGGCTTCGACGGCATTGCGCTGGGCGAAGACCTGACGCCCATGCTCAGCACCATCACCCAACCGAATGCCGATATCGGCCGCCACGGCGTGCAGCTGCTGGTGGCCGCCATGGCCGCCGGCGCAGCGGTATCGCCCGATGCCAGCGTGCTGCTGGCCCATGGTTTTCGCACCGGGGAGTCCTGCGCCCCGGTGCTGCAGTCATAACAAGAAGCTACGTCCCCCCACCCTTTTATTTCAACGGAGTTTTTATGCGTAAACCCTTCCAAACCCTGGCGCGCGCAGCGCTACTGGCACTCGGCCTGGCCGGTGCCAGCGCCTTCGCCCAGAATGCCATTTGCTACAACTGCCCGCCCGAATGGGCCGACTGGGCCAGCCAGATGAAGGCCATCCGGGCCAAGACCGGCATCACCGTGCCGCCCGACAACAAGAACTCCGGCCAGTCGCTGGCGCAGATGGTGGCCGAAAAAGCCAGCCCGGTGGCCGACGTCACCTACCTGGGCGTGACCTTCGCCATCCAGGCGCAAAAAGAAGGTGTGGTCGCCGCCTACAAGCCCGCCGGCTGGGCCGATATCCCCGACGGTCTGAAAGACCCGCAAGGCCACTGGTTCACCATCCATTCCGGCACCATGGGCTTCATGGTGAATGTGGACGCGCTCAAGGGCAAGCCGGTGCCGCAGTCCTGGGCCGACCTGCTCAAGCCCGAGTACAAAGGCCTGATCGGCTACCTGGACCCGGCCTCGGCCTTCGTTGGCTACGTGGGCGCCGTGGCGGTGAACCAGGCACGCGGTGGCACGCTGGACAACTTCGGCCCCGGCATCGACTACTTCAAGGCGCTGCAAAAGAACGAACCCATCGTGCCCAAGCAGACCGCCTACGCCCGCGTGCTGTCGGGTGAAATCGCCATCCTGCTGGACTACGACTTCAACGCCTACCGCGCCAAGTACAAGGACAAGGCGAATGTGCAGTTCGTCATCCCCACCGAAGGCACGCTGGCCGTACCTTATGTGATGAGCCAGGTGGCGAATGCGCCGCACGCAGAAAACGCCCACAAGGTGCTGGACTTCGTGCTGTCCGACGAAGGCCAGGCCATCTGGGCCAACGCCTATTTGCGCCCGGTGCGCGCCACGGCCATGCCGAAAGAAATCCAAGCCCGCTTCCTACCCGCCAGCGAGTACGCTCGCGCCAAAACCGTGGACTACGCCAAGATGGCGGCGGTGCAAAAGGCCTTCTCAGACCGCTACCTCAAAGACGTTCAATAAGCTGGCATAGAGGCGCTCCGCATGATTTCCCCTTCCCGCCTGCTGGGCGCCTGCGCGGCGCCGGCCGTGGCCTTCTTTGCCGCCTTCTGGCTGCTGCCGGTGGTGCGCCTGTTCGCACTGCCGGCAGACAAAGGCTGGACCACCTATTTCGCGGTGCTGACCGACAGCCGCTATCTGCGCAGCCTGCTGAACACGCTGGGCCTGTCGCTGGCCGTGACCTTGGCCACGCTGCTGCTCGGCGGCCTGGTCGGCATCACGCTGGCGCGGCAGCGCTTCAAGGCCAAGCCGCTGCTGCTGTCGCTGCTGACATTGCCGCTGTCGTTTCCCGGCGTGATCATCGGCTTCTTCATCATCCTGCTCGGTGGCCGGCAGGGCCTGGTGGCCGATCTGACCGAGTGGCTGGGCCTGGGCCGCACGACGTTTGCCTACGGGCTGACCGGCCTGTTCCTGGGCTATCTGTATTTCTCGCTGCCGCGCGCCATCGCCACCTACACCGCCGCCGCCAGCGCCATGGATGCGCAGCTGGAAGAAGCCGCGCGTTCGCTGGGTGCGTCCCGCTGGCGCGTTGCCAGAGATGTGTGGATTCCCGAGCTGGCGCAGACCACGCTTGCGTGTGGCGCTATCGTTTTTGCTACGTCCATGGGCGCCTTTGGCACGGCCTTCACCTTGGCCAGTAAGTTTGAAGTGCTGCCCATCACGCTCTATAACGAGTTCACCAACTACGCCAACTTCGCGTTGGCCGCCAGCCTGTCGATCACGCTGGGCACCATCACCTGGTTGAGCCTGTTCCTGGCGCGCCATGCGGCCGGCCCGGCGGCTGCGGGGGCATAAAACCATGACTCAATCCCGCCAACTCCCCTTCTTGCTGCCGGCGCTGACCGCGCTGGTCAGTGTCTTCATGATCGCGCCCATCGCCTTGTCGGTGCTGGCCGGCCTGGTCAACAACTACAGCACCGGCCTGGCCAGCGGCCTGACCCTGCGCTGGATCAGCGAGGTGCTGGACGTGTACGGCGGCACGGTGGCCGCGTCGCTGCTGCTGGCCTTGCTCAGCGTGGTCGGCAGCCTGCTGCTGGGCGTGCCTTGCGCCTATGCGCTGGCGCGCAGCAGATCCCGCTGGGCACGGCTGTTCGAAGAACTGCTGACCCTGCCGGTGGCCGTGCCCGGCCTGGCCACCGCGCTGGCGCTGATCCTGGCCTATGGGCAGCTCAGCGGCTTCCGCCAGAGCTTTGCCTTCATCCTGGTCGGGCACCTGGTGTTCACCCTGCCGTTCATGGTGCGCACCGTGGGCGCGGCATTTCGCCGGCATGAACTGCTGGCGCTGGAGGAAGCCGCGCGCTCGCTGGGCGCCAGCTTTGCCCAGCGCTTCATGGGTGTGCTGGTGCCCGCCGTGCTGCCCGCCATCGTCGCCGGCAGCCTGATGGTCTTCACCCTGTCGGTGGGTGAATTCAACCTGACCTGGATGCTGCACACGCCGCTGACACGCACCCTGCCGGTCGGCCTGGCGGACAGCTATGCATCGATGCGCATCGAGATCGGCTCGGCCTACACCCTGGTCTTTTTGCTGGTCATCCTGCCGGTGCTGTGGGGCTTGCAATGGCTGGGACACTTTATTGAGAAACACCATGAACTTTGAACGCACGCGCGTCGATGTGATCGACTGCGCCAAGACTTATGCCGACGGCACACGCGGTCTGCAACCCACTACGCTAGCCATAGAACCCGGTGAGGTACTGGCCTTGCTGGGCCCATCCGGCTGCGGAAAAACCACCTTGCTGCGCCTGATCGCCGGACTGGAAACGCCGGATGCCGGCAGCCGCATTCTGTTCGGCGGAGAGGACGTGACGGCGCTGGCGATCGAGCGGCGCGGCATCGGCATGGTGTTCCAGCACTACGCGCTGTTTCCGCAAATGTCGGTGGCGGCCAACATCGGCTACGGCCTGCGCATCCGCGGCGTACCGGCCGATGAACAGCGCAAAACCGTCGGTGAACTCATTGACCTGGTGCGCCTGAACGGCCTGGAAAACAAGCGCCCGGCCGAGCTGTCCGGCGGCCAGCGCCAGCGCGTGGCCCTGGCCCGCGCCGTAGCAGTGCGCCCGCGTGTGCTGCTGCTGGACGAGCCGCTGACCGCGTTGGATGCCAAGCTGAAAGAATCGCTGCGCGATGAGCTGGCCGAGCTGCTGCGCCGCCTGCACATCACCGCCATCCACGTGACCCACGACCAGCAAGAAGCACTGGCCATTGCCGACCGCCTGGCGGTGATGCAGGCCGGCCGCATCGTGCAGGTGGGCGACGGCGAAACCCTGTACCGCCGCCCTGGGCATCCGTTTGTGGCAGCGTTCCTGGGCCGGGTAAATACGCTGAAGCGTGACAACCCGGCCCTGCTGCGTAACCTGCTACCGCTGGGCGGCATGCTGCTCGAATGCCCACCGGCCCGCGCCGGCCAGACGGCACTGCTGGTGCGCCCGGAAGACATCCAGATCGGCCCGGTCCATTCCGGCGCCGGACAGGCCGTGGTGCAGCACCGCAGCTTCTTGGGCGACCGCTTGCAGCTCACGCTGGCGCTGGCCGACCAGGCTCCGCTACACGCCGAAGTGCCGCGCGACCATCCGGCCAAGGTGGGTGACACCGTGGGCATACACATCGCCCCCGAACGCCTGATGTCCTGCGAGGAAGCCACATGACGACTCTGCTGCTACAACTCTCCGACCTGCACATCCGCGAACCCGGCCGCCTGGCCTATGGCCGGCTCGACACCGCGCCGTACCTGCAGCAAGCGGTGGACAGCATCCTGCGCCTGCCGCAGCAGCCCGATGCGGTCGTCATCACCGGCGACCTGACCGACTTCGGCCGCGCCGCCGAGTACGCGCACCTGCGCAGCCTGCTGGCACCGCTGAGCATGCCGGTGTATCTGATGCCCGGTAACCACGATGACCGCGAACAGCTGCGCGCCAGCTTTGCCGACCACGCTTACTTGGGCCACAGCGGCTTTGTGCAGTTCAGCGTGGCGGTGGGCGGTTTGCAGCTGGTCGCGCTCGATACCGTGGTACCCGGCGCCAGCCATGGCAGCCTGTGCACCGAGCGCCTGCAGTGGTTGGCCGACACGCTGGACCAGCAGCGCGACCGCCCTGTCGTCATCGCCATGCACCACCCGCCGTTTGCCACGCTGATCGGCCATATGGACGACATCGGCCTGCTGCAAGGCGCGGCCGCGCTGGAAGCGCTGGTGGCGCAACACCCGAATGTGGAACGCATCATCTGCGGCCATCTGCACCGCAGCATCCAGGTGCGCTTTGGCGGCAGCATCGCCATGACCGTGCCGTCGCCAGCCCACCAGGTGTGCCTGGATCTGGCGCCCGACGCGGCCTCGGCCTGGACGCTGGAGCCGCCCGGCTTCGCCCTGCATGCACTGGGCAACGGCGGCACACTGGTCAGCCACCTGGCGGCCAGCGGCAGCTTTGCGGGGCCGTACCCGTTCCACGATGGGGGCCAATTGATAGACTGAAGCCGCCCCGTTTGCTACGAAATTAGCAGCTGCTTGCGCAGGTAATATCTGCGCTGCAGCCATTATTTCCTTATAAACCCCAGGAGCACGCCCATGGCCCATGCATATGCCGCCGAACCAACCCGCGCCGAGGTGGATGCCACGCCCGGCGCGCTGGTGCTGGAGTTTGGCGACGACTACTGCGGCATCTGCAGCGCCGCCCGCCCGGCCATAGAGCAGGCGCTGGCGGCACGACCTGGCGTGCGGCACCTAAAGGTCGCCGATGGGCGTGGCCGGCCGTTGGGGCGATCCTTTGGCGTCAAGCTCTGGCCCACGCTGGTTTTTCTGCAGGACGGCCAGGAGGTGCAGCGGCTGGTGCGCCCCATGGCGGCCGAGCCGATTGCCCAAGCGCTGCAAACCTTGAAAAGCCAGTAGAAAATAAAATGCTATTGAATAAATAGCACCCACCACAGGTTTTATAAGCGCCAGAGGCCTAAATGGCTTGCAACACCGGCCATCTGACGGCGCTGGTTTACACAAACTTTCGCCCGGAAAGTCGGCAGTAAGAGAGGTGTGCGCACAATGGCCGGCATGCACAGTTCCGTCCATTCCCTCCGCCGCGCTCCGGCCTGACACCATGGGTCGCATCGCACTCGTAGAAGACCACGAACGCCTGGCCCAGCTGGTCGGCAAGGCGCTGGCCCAGGTGGGCATTCCGGTGGACACCTTCGGCCGCATCGATGCCGCCTGGGCAGCGCTGCGCGAGGGCGATTACGAAGCGGTAGTTATAGACCGTGGCCTGCCCGATGGCGATGGCATCGACCTGGTGCGCCGCCTGCGCCAGGCCCGCCTGTCCATCCCCTGCCTGATGCTGACCGCCCGCGACGCCTTGCACGACCGGGTGGATGGCCTGGAGTCGGGGGCCGACGACTATTTGACCAAGCCCTTTGCCATAGAAGAACTGGTGGCCCGGGTGCGTGCCTTGACACGCCGCCCAGCGCAACGGCTGAACACCGTAGACAGCTTCGCCGACATCGAGCTGCGGCCCGACGGCGGCATGCTGGTCTGTAGCCACGAGGTCATTACCCTGGCACCCGCCGAAATGCAGATCATGCTGGTGCTGCTGCGCGCTGGCGGCCAGACGGTGCGGCGCAATGCACTGGAACTGGCGGCCTGGGGCCTGACCGATGCCGTCACCCCGAATGCGCTGGACGTGGCCCTGCACCGGCTGCGCCGCAAGCTGCTGGCGATTGGCTCGGTGGTGCGCATCAGCAATATCCGTGGTCACGGTTATGCGCTGGTCGAAGCATGACCCAGCATAAGTGGTTCCGCAGCCTGCGCGGCCGCCTGCTGGCCGCCTATGCCGTGGGCGTGCTGATCGTCGTCACGGTGCTCGGCAGTCTGTTCATGGCCGTGTTTGTCTGGCAGGACAGCTGGACTGCGCGGCACCGTATGCTGCAAGACATTGCCACCAAGACTGCCAATAATCTGGAGCGCAATGCCGATGGCACCCCCAGCCGCATCGTGCAGCCGCAGGAGCTGCTCTGGTTCTACGACGCCTTTCCCGGCGACATCGAGTTCCGGGTGGTTGATGCACAGGGCCGCTCGGTGCTGCGCGTGCATCCCCGCGAGCAGTTGCTGCCCATGGACTACCAGCCTGTTCCCAAGGTAGGCGCCACCGATCTGCGCATCAAGGATGCAGCCGTGCAACTGGCCACGGTGCAGGTGGAGGACACGCCGGCCGGCCAGGCCTTCTACCTGCAGGCCGCCGCCAGCGAACGCATTCTGGCCGTGGCCCAGCTGGCGGCCCGCAGGCCGGTGGGCGGCAGCCTGGTATTGACGCTGCTGATCACCGTTCCAGTGCTAATCGGCCTGATGCTGCTGGCGCTGAAAAGCCTGCTGCGCCCGTTGCGCGACACCTCCGAGGCAGCGGCGCACATCGATGCGCGCAATCTTTCAGCGCGCTTGCCCATAGACCATGTGCCGACCGAACTGGTGCCGCTCATCCTCGCCTTCAACCAGGCGCTGGAGCGGCTGGAACAGGGCTTTCGTGTGCAGCAGCAATTTCTGGGTGCAGCGGCGCACGAACTGAAGACACCGCTGACCCTGATGCGTGGCCAGATCGAGCTGGACGGCATGGCCGACCGCGACACCCTGCTGATGGACATCGACGTAATGGCCCGCCAGGTGCACCAACTGCTGCACCTGGCCGAAGCCAGCGAGGCCCACAACTACAAGTTCGCCCCCATGGCCCCCGCGAGCGTGGCCGAGGAAGTGCTGGTATTTCTGTCGCGCCTGGCCGACCGCCATAGCGTACAGCTGGACTTGCAGCTGCCAACACAAACCCTGCTATGGCAGGGCGACAAATCAGCCCTGTTTACCCTGCTGAAAAACCTGCTGGAAAACGCGGTGCAACACTCCCCCATTGGCGGCGTAGTGATGCTCACCATCGACACCTCGGGCCTGAGTGTGCGTGACGAAGGCCCGGGCATTGCCAAAGAGCACCAAGCCCACTTGTTTGAGCGTTTCTGGCGCGGCCCACGCCAGCAGAATGCCGCCCCGCAAGGCGCCGGGCTGGGCTTGTCCATCTGCCAGGAAATTGCCCTGGCCCATGGCTGGCGGCTGCACGTTGTTGATACCCCTTCAGGCGCCCTGTTCCGCCTGGATATACCCGACTCCCTTAACTCTCTTCACCACTGAAAGCACATTCAACATGCTCACATCTTTCTCCGCCCGCCGCCTGCGCTGGAGCGCCATAGCCTTGGCCGGCGCCAGCAGCGTTCTGGGCGCCAACGCCTGGGCCCAGGAGTCCAACGATAGCTGGAACTTCACCGCCGGCCTGGGTGTTGTGAGCCAGCCCAAATACCCCGGCAGCAGCGAAACCAAGACCTCGGCCCTGCCCATGTTCAGTGCCAACCGAGGCCGCTATTTCATCGGTGGCCTGCCCGGCGCGGGTGTGCCGGCGGGCGTGGGTGCCTTCCTGGTGCAAAGCGAGCATTTGCGTGTGGGCGTGGGCCTGGGCGGCAACCTGGAAAAACCGCGCAAGGAGTCGGACTCGGCCCGGCTGCATGGCATGGGCGACATCAGCGCCACGGCACTGGGCTCGGTCTTCGCCAGCTACAGCGACAGCTGGTGGAAGGTGGGCGGCAATATGGTCACCGACCTGGCTGGCAAAGACCAAGGCACCCGCGCCACGCTGGACCTGGAGGCCCGCTACAGCCCCATGGAGCGGCTGATGCTGACCGCAGGCCCCAGCATCACCTGGGCAGACAGCAAATACACGCAGACCTTTTTTGGTGTCACTGCAGCGCAAAGCGCAAGCTCCGGCCTGGCAACCTATACCGCCAAATCAGGTATCAACTCGGTCAGCTTCAACATCGGCGCCAACTACCAGCTCACCCAGCAATGGGGCCTGGGCGCCCGGCTAAGCGCCAGCAGCCTGCGCGGTGATGCAGCCGACAGTCCGATCACCGAGAAGAAGACGCAAACCACGGTGGGCGTGTTTGCCAGCTACCGGTTTTAAGACGTCTAAAGCCCCCGTCGCCCCGCATGAAAAACCTCCCGAGCCCCACCTATGGCCGCATTGAAAGCGTCTTGCTACGACTCACCGCCCTGCCCACCGTGGTGCAGGAGGTTCAACCGCTGAGCGACCGGTTTCGGCTCATCACCTTGCAGGGTGATGGGCTACGCAGGGTGCACTGGAGCCCGGGAGAAAAGGTGGAACTGAAACTGGGCAGCTTTGTGTCGCGTACCTACACGCCGTTGAACTGGAACTATGCCAGCGGCAACATACAGCTGCTGGTGTATCTGCATGGCGATGCACCGCATCGCTCACCCGGCGCGGGCTGGGCCCAGTCCGCGAACGTGGGCGACAGCTGCATGCTGTTTGGCCCGCGCAACGCTCTAAGCCTGCATGCACGCAAACACAACACGGTATTTTTTGGTGACGAAACTTCGTTCGCCACCGCCGGCGCGTTCGTGGCAGCCAACGAACAACACCCTGTGTCCTATGTATTCGAAGTAGACAACGCACAGGACGCACGCCGCGTGCTGGATGTGCTGCAACTGCGCAGTGCCGTGTTGGTGCAACGCAATGCCGACAACAGCCACCTGGCCGAGGTGGAAGCCGAGATGGTGCGCCTGGCCCAGGCTACGCAAGCGCAGGACTTCATCTTCAGCGGCAATGCCAATTCGATACAACGCCTGCGCCATGCGCTCAAGCAGCGCCGCATGCTTTCCACCCATATGACCAAGGCCTACTGGGCTGTCGGCAAACTGGGTCTGGATTGAATACCCGTGGGTGTCCCCACCCAACCGATACCACCATGCACTCTCCGTCTCCCCGTTCCGTCTTCAGACGGCCCGTCCTGCTGCTGTGCAGCGCCCTGCTCTGCGGCTGCGCCGCCGTAGGCCCGCAGTACCAGGCACCGGTGCCACAACAGCTCACCGTACCCAGCGCCTGGCAAGCAGCCTTGCCGCATGCGGGTGATACCGGGCAATTGCTGGCCTGGTGGGAACAATTCCACGACGCCACGCTGAACCAGCTGCTGCAGTCTGCCGAGGCCAGCAACCCCTCGCTGCGCAAGGCGGCGGCCAACATCGCCTCGGCCCGCGCCAACGTCAGCACAGCCAATGCCGCGGGCCAGCCCACGCTGACCGGCAGCGCCGCCGCAAGCCGAGGCCGAACCACAGGCACCAGCACTACCACCACGACAACCGGTGCGTTGGACGCCAGCTGGGAGCTGGACCTGTTCGGCAGCGTGCGCCGCTCGGTAGAGTCGGCCGACGCGCTGGTATCTGCGCGCCAGGCCGACTGGCATGACGCCCGGGTGTCGCTGGCCGCCGAAGTGGCCACCGACTACTTCACTTATCGCGCCTGCCAGCTGACCCTGGCCAGCACCCAGGCCGACGCGCTGTCACGCCAGGCCACCGCCGACATCACCCGCCGCTCGCTGCAGGCCGGCATGAGCGCGCGGTCTGACGCAGCGCTGGCCGATGCCAGTGCCGCCAGTGCCGCCGCCACCGCCACGGCCCAGCAAGCCAGCTGCGACCTGACGGTCAAGGCCCTGGTCACCCTGACCGGGCTGGACGAGCCCACCCTGCGCCAGCAACTGGCAGCGCAGGCCCCCAGCCTGCCTACACCGCAGATGTTTGCTCTGAGCGCCTTGCCGGTGGCACTGCTCAGCCAGCGGCCCGACCTGGTGTCGTACGAGCGCAGCCTGGCTTCTGCCAGTGCCGAAATCGGCGTGGCCGAGGCCGACCGCTACCCGCGCCTGTCACTGGTGGGTTCGCTATCAGGCAGTAAGACGGCGGGCAACGCCAACAGCACGAGCTGGTCCTTCGGGCCCAGCCTGTCGCTGCCGCTGCTCAACGGCGGCGCCAAGCTGGCGGCCGTGGCCTCGGCCCAGGCCGCCTACGACCTGGCCCTGGCCAACTACCAGCAGGCCGTGCGCAGTGCAGTGCAAGAGGTGGAAGAAGACCTGGTGCAGCTCGACAGTGCCACCCGCCGCGAGGCCGACCTGCGCCGCAGCGCGCTGGGTTACCGGGCCTATGCCAACACGGTGGAGTCACTGTGGCGCGCCGGTGGCGAAAGCCTGCTCAACCTCGAAATAGCCCGGCGCGATGCCATCGCCGCCGAGCAAAGCCTGATCACCGTGCAGCGCGACCAGCTGCTGTACGGCGTGGCCCTGTACAAAGCCGTTGGCGGCGGCTGGTCGGTGCAAGCACCGGCAATGTCCTCTGGAGAAGCGAAGTGAAATTGCATAGAAAAACATGGATTGCAGCTGCTGTCATCGTGCTAGTGGCCGCTAGTGGCCTGTGGATGGCGAAAAGCCCGGCCCAAACCCCCAGCACCGCCCCGGCCAGCGCGAATGCCGGCCTGTCCGTCACGGCGGTACAGCCGCAGCAGCTCAACTGGCGGCGTACCCAGCAGTTTGCAGGTGGCCTGTTTGCCTGGCAGACCGCCAGCATCGCCAGCGAAGAAGCCGGCCTGCGCATTGCCGAGGTGCTGGTGGACGTGGGCAGCGTGGTCAAACGCGGCCAGCTGCTGGCCCGCCTGGCCGATGACAGCGTACGTGCCGACCTGCGCGCCCAGGAGGCCGCCGTGGTCCAGGCCCGCGCCAAGCTGGCCCAGGCCAAGGCCGAGGCCGACCGCAGTCGTGCGGTGCGCGACAGCGGTGCCCTTTCAGAACAACAGGTCACCTCCTACGTGATCGCCGAGCAAACCGCCCAGGGCAGCCTGGACGCGGCCCTGGCCACGCTGGACACGCAACGCATCAAACTCGGCCACACACGCATCCTGGCGGTGGACGACGGGGTGGTCTCCAGCCGTAGCGCCACTCTGGGCAATGTGGTGGCATCCGGCACCGAGCTGTTCCAGCTGGTGCGCCAACGCCGCGTGGAATGGCGGGCCGAAGTCACGGGCAAGCAGCTCAGCACGCTCAAGCCCGGCCAAACGGCCAAGGTCACGCTGCCCGACGGCAGCCAGGTACAGGGCCGCTTGCGCATCGTCGGCCCCACGCTGGACAGCAGCACGCGCAACGGCCTGGCCTATGTGGACCTACCGATCGGTAGCGCTGCCAGCGCCGGCATGTATGTGCGCGGCGAGATCGACACCGGCGAGGCCCCAGCCCTGGTGGTACCGGCCAGCGCCGTAGTGCTGCGCGACGGCAACAGCTATGTGTTCGAAAAAGACGGTACCGCCAAAGTGGCCCAGCGCCAGGTACAGACCGGTCGCCGGCTGGGCGATATGGTGGAGATCACCAGCGGCATAGGCGCACAGGCCACGCTGGTGCTGAGTGGCGGCGCCTTTCTGAAGGACGGTGACCCGGTGCAGTGGACTACCCCTGCTGGCACCGCCAGCGCCGCCAAGGGGACTCCATGAATCTGTCGAGCTGGTCGATACGCAATCCC
Source organism: Rhodoferax sp. GW821-FHT02C08 (assembly GCF_059421805.1). Classification (NCBI taxonomy): domain Bacteria; kingdom Pseudomonadati; phylum Pseudomonadota; class Betaproteobacteria; order Burkholderiales; family Comamonadaceae; genus Rhodoferax; species Rhodoferax sp. GW821-FHT02C08. The sequence goes on along the minus strand of NZ_JBWKVR010000001.1, from coordinate 53,283 downwards.
GTCCCAGCGATCCTGCTGTTCATCATCCTCACCGGGGCCGGCCTGCTGGGCTTTCACCGGCTGGCCATACAGAACTTCCCCGACCTCGACGTACCCACCATCCAGGTGTCGGCCACGCTGGAGGGCGCGGCCCCCGCGCAGCTGGAAACCGAAGTGGCCCGCAAGATCGAAGACAAACTGGCCTCGGTAGGCGGGGTGGACCACATCACCACCACCATCACCGACGGCGCGGCCAGCATCGTGGTCAGCTTCGACATGGACAAGGACAGCGAGGTCGCGCTGAACGAGGTGCGCAACGCCGTAGACAGCGCACGTGCCGACCTTCCTACCGAGGTCGCCGCACCCGTGGTGTCCAAGGTCACCCGCGCCAGCAGCGCACTGCTGACCTATACCGTGCAGGCGCCGCACCTGGGCGAGGCCGATGTGTCCTGGTTCATCGACAACGATATCAGCAAGGCGCTGCTGTCCGTCAAAGGCGTGAGCTCCGTGACACGCGTGGGCGGTGTCACGCGTGAAATGCATGTAACGCTGGACCCGGCACAACTGGCCGGCCTGGGCGTAACCGCCGGCAGCGTGTCCAGCCAGATCAAAGCCGTGCAGACCGACGCCTCCGGTGGGCGTGGCATGCTGGGCGGCGCCAACCAGTCGGTGCGCACCCTGGGCCGGCTGGACCGCCCCGAGCAACTGGCCGGCCTGGCCATTCCCGTGACCACCGCCACCGCACAACAAACCAGCGTGCGGCTGGACCAGGTGGCCCAGGTCAACGATACTGCCGAAGAGCGCTTTGCCTACGCCGCGCTGAACGGCAAGTCGGTGGTCGGCTTCCAGGTCAAGCAGCTCATCGGCACCAGCGACGTGGCCGTGGCAGCGGCGGTGCGCAACGCCGTGCAAAGCTTCAACCAGACCCACCCCCAGGTGCAGATCACCGAGGCGGTGGAAACAGTTACGCCCACGCAAGACAACTACAAGGGCTCCATGCACCTGCTGTACGAAGGTGCGGTGCTGGCGGTGGTGGTGGTGTGGCTCTTCCTGCGCGACTGGCGGGCGACTTTTGTGTCTGCCGTGGCGCTGCCGCTGTCCATCATCCCGACCTTTCTGGTGATGTACCTGTGCGGCTATTCGCTGAACCTGATCACGCTGCTGTCGCTGTCCCTGGTGGTGGGGGTGCTGGTGGACGACGCGATTGTGGAGGTGGAGAACATCGTGCGCCATCTGCGCATGGGCAAGACGCCAATGCAGGCCGCGCTGGAGGCGGCGGATGAAATCGGCATGGCGGTGATCGCAACCACCTTCACCCTGGTGGCAGTGTTCCTGCCCACCGCCTTCATGAGCGGCATACCGGGCAAGTTCTTCCGCCAGTTCGGCATCACCTCGGCGGCAGCCGTGCTGGCCTCGCTGCTGGTGGCGCGTCTGCTGACGCCGATGATGGCGGCCTACATCCTCAAGCCCAGCCCCAACCACGTGCAGCACGACGGCCCCATCATGCGCCGCTACCTGGCCATGGTGCACTGGTGCCAAACCCACCGGCGCAGCACGGTGCTGCTGGCAGGGCTTTTCTTTGTCGGCTCGGTCTGCCTGATACCGCTGCTGTCCACCTCGTTCATCAACGCGTCGGACAACGCGCAGACCACCATCTCGCTGAAGCTGCAGCCCGGCAGCACGCTGGAGCAGACCCGCGCCGCCAGTACCCAGGCCCAGGCGCTGATTGCCAAGATGCCCGAGGTGCGCCAGGTGTTCACCGTAATTGGCGACTCCACCAGCGACGCCAGCAGTAGTACGGTGAACGAGGCCACGCTCACCGTCAGCCTCACGCCACGCGGCACGCGGCCACGTTCGCAGGCACAGGTCGAAGCCGCCATCCGCCAGGCCCTGGGCGCCCTGCCCGGCACCCGCGTCGGTGTGATGGGCCAGGGCAATGGCCAGTCGCTGGACGTAACCCTGGCCAGCGACGATGCCGTGGCCCTGAACCAGGCCACCGCCGCGCTGACCAAGGACCTGCGCACCCTCAAAGGCATAGGCAACATCACCGACAGCTCCAGCCTACAGCGGCCGGAAATCCATGTGCGGCCCGACCCGGTGCGCATGGCCGAGCAAGGCGTGACCACCACCGACCTGGCCAGCGTGGTCCGCGTGGCCACCTATGGCGACTACGCCACCAGCCTGGCCAAGCTGAATCTGCCGCAACGCCAGATCCCCATCCGCGTGCGCTTTGACGACAGCCTGCGCTCCGACCTGGACGCTATCGGCCAGCTGCGCGTGGCCGGGCGCAGCGGTGCTGTGCCGCTGGCATCCGTGGCCGATCTGTCACTGGGCGGCGGGCCGTCGCAGGTCGCACGGCTGGATCGCATGCGCAACGTCACCCTCAGCATCGAGCTGGGCAGCCTGACCACGGGCGAGGTGAACAAGATGGTGCAGGCCCTGCCCAGCATGCAGAGCCTACCCAGCGGCGTGCAGCAGATCGCCACCGGCGACGCCCAGCGCATGGCCGAGCTGTTCACCAGCTTTGGCGGCGCCATGCTGGTCGGCATCTTGTGCATCTACGCGGTGCTGGTGCTGCTGTTCCACGACTTCATGCAGCCCGCCACCATCCTGGCCGCCCTGCCCTTGTCGGTGGGTGGCGCGCTGATGGCGCTGCTGATCACCGGCAGCGGCTTCTCCATGTCGTCGGTGATCGGCCTGTTGATGCTGATGGGCATCGTCACCAAGAACTCCATCCTGCTGGTGGAGTACGCGGTGGTGGCCTACCACCAGCAAGGCATGGGCCGCTATGAAGCGCTGGTGGACGCCTGCCACAAGCGGGCCCAACCGATTCTGATGACCACCATCGCCATGGTCGCCGGCATGCTGCCCATCGCCCTGGGTTGGGGCACCGACCCCAGCTTCCGCGGCCCGATGGCCATCGTGGTCATAGGCGGCCTGATCACCTCCACCGTGCTCAGCCTGCTGGTGGTACCGGTGGTCTTCACCTATGTGGACGACCTGCTGCTCTGGCTGCGCCGCCACGTTAAACGTCACCACCACAGTGCTACATAAAAAGTAGCTGCCAGCACAGGTATTACCTGCGCTGGCAGCCATTTTCATTTAGACCCCAGAGCGCAAAAGGCACCTGCCATCAGATGGATGGCAGGTGCCTTTTTTAGATTGCGACGGCCAGAAGCCGCTGGGCAATATTTAGTCGTTGCTATCGGTCGAGAACGTGCGCACCGAGCTGTAGGCGTTGTGCACACCAGGCACCGTGCTGGCCACATAGCGGGCCTTGGCTTCTTCTTGCGGGCCTTGGGCCCAGCCGTGCAGGGTGATGCTGCCGTTGTCGGCGGTGACGGTCAGGTCCTTGGCATCACTGCCCAACTTGCTGCTCAGCGCAGCTTGGACTTGGCCTGCCAGGTCAGCGTCGTTGCCGGCGGCATGTGCGGGCAAGAAGGCGCCAGCGGTCAGGGCGAACAGAGCAGAAGCGGCGATGCGATTGAAAGTGCGTGTCATGGTGAAGTCCTTCGGGGTTTGCACCGTGACCGGTGCGGTTGGTTGTCGATGGGGTGATCTTCCCAAGCCCCCGCCAACCCCGTGTTGCGAAACCCCACAGGCAGATGTCAACTGCAATCCGGGGTGAAACCCTAGGCCACCATTCGCTATTAACTTGATAGCTACCAGCGCAGTTATTACCTGCGCCAGAGCCACTTTTTACCTAGATTTCACAGACTGCGCATGACGCACCGCCAAATACGCAATGCTTCGCGCCATACGCACTTCCATCTATTTGCCGACCTTCTTGTAGGTCGACAGCACGCCAAGGCCGTCGTCGCTGCAGATCAGCTTCTCTTGCAACGTATGGGCTTTTGCACAATCGAAGCTGGTGGCGTTGGCCGGACTTCCGAGCAGGAGCCAGAGACAGACAGCCAAAGCTTGGGAGCCACGCCGTAAGCCCAGCATCAAATCCTCTCGCAAAAGGGTTACGGCCTTGGTATGCACCATATATTTTTGTTTCAATATGCAGTTGAAGGACGACACGCCAGCCGCCAAAGTTTCGCTGTATTCCATCTGCGTGCGGAGCCTATGAAGCAAGCGTAGCTTTGCACTACATGGTGTATGTCATGAGCAAAGATTGGTACTAATTAGTTAGCGATTGCCTTCTCGTCGTCGGCCCGGAGCTCACCCAACACTGAGCGCGCCGGGCGCGCTGCACCCAGATGCAGATAACGTAGTTCATCCATAAGGGCACTCCAAAGTGGAGGGCCGCCCTTTTCCAACAGTTCCCCGCGCAAAGACGCCTCCTTGCTCGGATGCGTATGCCGAAGGCCCCAGGCGGTCATATGCGCGAGCAGAGGTACAAGCTGTATGGCCGCTTCCGTGAGGCTGTAGATGCCTTTCTGTTGATGATTCGGATCCGAACGTCGTGTCAGCAGGCCAACCGCGATCAAGTGTTTCAGCCGGCTTGCGAGGATGTTCGAGGCGATGCCTTCCTCGTTTTGCTCCAGCAGGGCGCCATAACTGCGCCTGTTCTCGAACATGACATCGCGGATAACGATCAGGCTCCAGCGGTCGCCGATCTGCTCAAGCGTCAGATTGATCGGGCAGCCCGATCGTTTTGTTTGCGTCACAACCATTTTTCTTAAATTTCCACTTGCATTGTGCAAGTAGTATAGGTACTATTGAACCACTTGCAAAATGCAAGTACTTTAGAGATCTTGGCAGATCGGCAGAGGAATCGAACATGCGTGCGGCTTTCATCGCGGGTTACGGCGGCAATTCGGTAGTGCAGTTGACCGAAAAGATGGCAACAACAACATGACCCGATGGGCTGCGTTCGGCTAAAGATCATTACGTATGTATGTATGTATGTACATACACCATCACACACACATTGGTTAGGAAACACTATGAAATTCTCCACCTTCACTTCGCGCACCGTGCTCGCGGTATCGTTAGCATTCGCCAGCACCTTCGTTGCTGTAGCACCGGCCCAGGCCGCAGCGCCGATGCAGCACAAGCAGGTTGCGGGCTTCTATCGCACGATGATTGGCGACTATGAGGTCACCGCTCTGCATGACGGCAGCGCCGGCATTGACTCCAGCCTCCTGCATGGCGATCCAGCGCTCATCCAATCCCTCCTGGCGCGCTCCTTCCAAAACGATCCCAAGAATGTCTCGGCCACCGTCCAAGGCTTCCTTGTCAACACCGGCTCCAAGCTCGTTCTCATCGATACGGGTGCGGGCGGCCACTGGGGCCCACCAGAGCTGGGCAAGCTGGTGCAGAACTTGAAAGCCTCCGGCTACAAGCCGGAGCAGGTTGACCTGGTGCTGGTGACCCATCTTCACGCTGACCATGTTGGCGGAATCTACAAAGACGGGAAACGCGTCTTCCCGAAGGCGACCGTGATGATGAAAAAGGCAGACGCCGACTTCTGGCTGTCGAAGGAAATCGCCGCCAAGGCCCCGGAAGAAGCAAAAATCTTCTTCACGGTGGCACAGGATGCTGCCGCGCCTTACGTCGCTGCTGGCAAGTGGAAGCCATACGAAGGCATGGACGAAATCGTCCCCGGCATCGCACCGTATGCCATTCCCGGCCATACGCCCGGTCACACCGGCTACATGATTTCCTCCAAGGGTGAGTCGCTGCTGGTCTGGGGTGACACAGCCCACGTCCTCGCCGTCCAGATGCCGCACCCGGAAATCGGCATCGCCTTCGACTCAGACAGCACGACGGCCATCAAAACGCGTGAAGACCTTCTGGTGAAACTTGCCGCGGACAAGACGATGATCGCCGCCGCCCACATGCCGTTCCCTGGCTTGGGCCGTGTTCGCAAGGCCGACACCGGCGCTGGCTACGACTGGGTACCGGCGACCTTCCTCAACCTGAAGTAAGCCAAAGCATCACTTGCGCGGTAACGACTACCGCGCACATCCGACAAAGCGCAGCAGCGCTTTTTAGTCCGCGCCATCGGGCGCGCCCTCTGCGAAGACGCAGACATTTGATAGGAGATTGCAATGACTACTAACACCAACACGCCGGGAACGGCATGGATGCAAATCGTCAAGAAGAAGGGAACGAGCGACTTCGCGACTTCGTTCACCGCTGACGCCAGCCTTCAGACCACAGCCCTCAGCAAGGCCGTGGTCGGCCCGACACTCATCGGGGCATTCTTTGCCGCGACGAGCACGATGTACGAACACTTCGTATTCACTGCGGAGACGGTTGACGGTGTGAAGACTTACCTTGAGTGGGATGCCATCCACGGTGGCAAGCCGATCGCCGGCACCACCATCATCACCCGGAATGCGTCTGGCCTGATCGACAACATCAAGCTCTTCCAGAGCCCGCTTCCCGTCGTTCGTGAGTTCTCGTCTGGCCTCAAGGAGCGACTCGAAGGAACACTCGGCCAGGACTTCTTTAGCTAAGCCGAGAAGACAACCAACGTTATCGCCTCGTTCAACCTGAACAACACAACCGAGCAACTACTTATGCCAATATTTCACGCCCATATTCCGGCTCAAAAGTTCTCCAGCGAACAGAAGCGAGCTCTGGCAGATGCCTTAAATCTCGCCCTTCATGAAGCCATGGATACGCCTATGGATGACCGTTTCATCATCATCAGTGAGCACAAGGAGGATGAATTCTTCATCCATCCGACTTTTCCTGACTTGACGAGATCCGACAAGCGCATGGTCGTAACGGTGACGTTCGGTACGAGCAGGACGGTGGAGCAGAAACGCAAGCTCGCGGAGCTGGTCACCCGATACGCAGTAGAAAAGGTTGGCGTCAGCCAGGACGATGTCACCCTGATGATGTATGCCCTTCCCTTGGAGAACATGAGCTTCGGTGGTGGAAAGCTGGTCTCTGACATCGACCTTTCTATGCCTTGGGTCAACAAGTAAGAACGACGAAGCTATGACCGACTGGCATTTCTACGAGCCGGCGCAGGGGCATTCCCTGCGTCACGACCCGCTCAACGCCATCGTCGCTCCGCGGCCGATCGGCTGGATCAGCACAGTCTCTAACGACGGCGTGCGCAACCTTGCGCCCTACAGCTTCTTCAACCTGTTCAGCTACAAGCCGCCGATCGTCGGCTTTTGCTCGCTTGGTGCGAAGGACTCGCTCGCCAACGCGCGTGACACCGGCGAGTTCGTCTGGAATCTGGCGACGCGAGAGCTTGCCGAGGCGATGAACGCCTCCGCGGCGATGGTGCCAGCGCACGTCGATGAGTTCGAGTTGGCCAGGCTGGAGACGCTGCCCTCTGCCAAGGTGCGGCCATCGCGCGTTGCGGCCAGCCCGGTGCAGTTCGAGTGCGTGGTCACCCAGATCGTGCAGCTTGAGGCGCAGGGCGGCGCGGCGCTCCCAGCGTGGCTGGTGTTGGGCGAAGCAGTAGCGATCCACATTGACCGGCAGCTGATCAAGGACGGCGTGTACCAGACTGCGCAGGCGCGTCCGATCCTGCGCGGCGGTGGGCCGGCCGACTACTTCGAAATCGGCGCGGGACAGCTCTTCACGCTTGCGCGACCGGGTGATTGACCGAGGCAAGGTCGATGCCTGTCACTTTTACGGCACCGCCTGACATCTTTCTACAAGGAGAACTTCCATGTTTCAACGTACCGATATCGCATTCGAAGCAGAAGGCGGCGTCACGCTGCGCGGCTGGCTCTATGTGCCCACCGGCGGCACCGGCCCCTATCCCGCCATCACCATGGCGCATGGCTATGCCGGCGTGAAGGAGCACGGCCTGGAGCGATTCGCCGAGAAATTCGCCTCCAACGGTTTTGTCGTCCTCCTGCACGATCACCGCAACTTCGGCGCCAGCGACGGCACGCCGCGCCAAGATATCGACCCATGGCGTCAGGTTGCCGATTGGCGGCGCGCGATCAGCTTCCTCGAACGCCAGGACGTCGTCGACGCGAAACGCATCGGCTTGTGGGGCACGAGCTATGCCGGCGGTCACGCGCTCGTGCTTGGCGCAACCGACCGCCGCCTGCGCGCAGTCGTCGCGCAGGTGCCGACCATCAGCGGCTTCGAGCAAGGACTGCGCCGCATTCCACCCGACGCCGTCGCCGCCATCGAGGATGCCTTCTCGGCGGACGAACGCGCGCAGGCGCGCGGCGAGCCACCGCGCAGGCAGACGATCGTCAGCGCCGATCCGGCCGTCCCTGCTTCATACCGGGCCAAGGACGCCATCGAGTTCTATCTGCAGCCCGTGCCCGACGGTGCCTGGGACAACAGCGTCACGGTGCGCTCGACGCGTGCCGCGCGCATGTACGAACCGGGCGCGTGGATTGCGCGCGTGTCTCCCACGCCGCTGCTGATGGTCGTCGCGCTGCAGGACACGATCACACTGACCGATCTCGAGCTGGCCGCCTACGAGCGCGCCCTTGAGCCGAAGCGCCTCGTGACGATCCCCGGCGGCCATTTCGATCCGTACCTCACCAGATTCGATCAGTCCAGTACTGCCGCGCTGGACTGGTTCAAGGAACACCTCGCGTAACCGCAACTTGCGACAACACAGGAGCACGACATGCCTCATCTCACCCATACCATCGAGCATGGCATTGCCACAATCATTCTCGATCGCTCACCGCAAAACCGCATCGACGACCAGATGGTTGACGAACTGGCCACGGCGATCAACGCGATCGAACGCAGTGACGCGCGCGTCGTGCTGGTGCGCGCCGAAGGCGAGAACTTCAGCTTTGGCGGCGATATCTTGCCCTGGCCCAACGACACCCCCCGCCAGTTGCGTGCGCGCTTCGAGGGTTATATGGACGTCTTCAATCGCTTCGAACGCCTGCCCTTGCCTGTCATCGCGGTGGTGCACGGCTTGTGCGCCGGCGGTGGTTTCGAACTGGCGTTGCGCGCCGATGTCATCTTTGCCGCTGAAAGCGCCACCTTCTGCCAACCGGAACAGTCGCTTGCGCTCGTGACCCTGCTGGGCGGCATTTACCGCGTCGCCGAACGCGCCGGACGCGCACGTGCCATGGAATGGGCACTGACTTCCGAGCGCGTCCCCGCCGCGACCATGGAGCGTTTCGGCGTGATCAACCGCGTCGTCCCCGACACCGAACTGCTTGCAGAGGCGCATGCCTTCGCCGCGAAGTTCGTGCACGGCCCGACACGCGCCCACGCCGCGCACAAGGCCTTGCTGCGCACCTGGGCCAACGGCGGTGTCCAGGCGGCCGACGATGTGATGTTCAACATTGCCATGCCCTTGTTCGAGACCGAAGACGTGAAGGCCGGGCTTGCTTCGGCCACCCAGGCCCTGAAGGCCGGCACGCCGCGCCCGGTGCTCGAATTCAAGGGCCGTTGATCCGCCACGCAAGCCTTGTCACGGAGCGAAACATGCACGAATTGCGGGCGCAAGTAGTCGAGGCGCATGGGGGATTGGTGCGCTGGAAGCGGCATGAAACGCTCAGCGCCACTATCGTGGAGGATGGCGTGTGGACGCCAACGCCAGAACCACGAGCACCGCCAGTCTTTTGATGACCACCCGGGTTCTCGCAGGCCTAAGCTGGATATACCCTAGTGGAGAATATGACCGGTCAGCATGAAATCGACACAAGTGAGCGCAATTGCTCAATTCAATGCATGCAACAACAAAATGAGTATTGGCAGGCGCCTGGCACCGGGAATTTACCGGGTACAGTGAACTAGACGCTTGTCGGCCAAAACCGGGCTTTCACCAACACCGTATGTTCAATCCGGAAATCGATGTAGAACTGACGCTCCTGTCTTCGGATGAAGGTGGCAGGAGAGGTCCAATATTTGGGGAATACCGAGGGGTGTTCAGCGCTTCATCGAACGAGGGTTATTCAATGCGATTCCTGTTGCCCGATGGATGTAGTTTCTCGCCAGGTGAAACGCTCACGCTCGCAGTTCAGTTTTACTTTCCCGAGCAAGCGTTGCCTGCTTTTTCGCTCGGAACGGAGTTCGCTATGTTGGAGGGCCGTGTCGTTGGATACGGCCGTGTCGCAAAGGTCTATCGGCCGCAAGCGAGTTAATTCAGTAAACGGCCACAAGCAGACCTTCAATACATGATTCCTCGCTTCGAAATCGACTTCAACGAAATGGTGGACAGCGACCTTTTTCTGCTGTCGAAAGACGACGTTCGACTGGATGTGCAAGGGCGGCCTGTCAAACTTTTTGAAGGCATGCCGATTGAAGTGACAGAGGACGACCCGTACGCCGACGGGACCACCGCTTTCTTGATAGCAAGCGGCATCGCGACCGTAAACATTGACGGCCCCGATTGGACGAAAGCTGCCAAGTGGTGCTGCCGGCTCGACCCTGCTGGGATTCGCCGCGAGGCATCGCGCTGAGCCCCAATGTCTAACGTAGCAATCGGCCAGAAACGGACATTTGCGTATGCCTAATATTCCACTAGAGAAAGATCAGCTCTGGTTTCGATCTCCGCTATTCGAGATAGAGCCGGGTGAGGATGCAGAAACAAATCCGTTGTGCTATGGCCGGGCACTTGCGAACTGGCTTGCCTCCGCGCTACGCGATGAAGGTATAGAAGTTAACGACGTATTTCCCGAGGATTGGGGATGGTGCGTCATGGTGAAAAGGGCACCGTTCCTCTTGTGGATAGGGTGCGGTAACGTCCATGACTACGAAAAGCAAAAGTCAGGCGATCCTTTGCCTAGAGGCGAAGATGTTGTCTGGACGTGTATTGTTGCTGCCGAAGTACCGCTATTGAAGAGGCTATTTCGTGCACCAGCTACTACGTTTGAAGTTGACGAGCTTTATGCGCGAGTCAAACGCATTGTCACGTCGGCCCGAGGCACGACTTTGGTGGATGAACCGTAAGGACTGGGCTTCGGTTACGAACCTCAAGCAGCCTGCCTGCACCCGGCCAGCAGCGGACATTTCGGTGAGTCTCCAGAGCTCGCAAGCGCGCCCAAACATACAGAAAGCTTTGTCTTATGCCAATCGACGACAACTGGTTTGAGAACGAACGAATGCATGGGGCCGCTGCCGAAGGCAATATGGAGGAAATGTGCAAACTACAGGCGGCAGGACACGGGATTAACGTCTTCGACGATTTAGGACGAACGCCCTTGCACTATGCCGTCGAGGGAGAGCATTACCGCGCAGCGGAATGGCTTGTAGAGCAGGGTGCCAACGTTAATTCAAACGACGAGGCGACAATTGGGGAGACCCCACTGGCATTGGCCGTTCAGCGAGACAATCTAGAAATGGTCGACCTGCTTCTTGAGCATGGCGCGGACCCTGACATCGCTGGTTGGATGGCGAATACTGCGCGCAGTCGCGCCGAGCGTCGCATGGATGAAGACGGTAAAAAAATTTCTGCACTCATTCAGAGACGCTGCCCCTCCTAAAGCAAATCTCCCGTCACAGGCGACAGTCGGCCAGTAGCGGACATTCACGCCAGTCTGCCACTCGTCCCTATTTTTGAGGACGGGTTGAAAGGGGTGGGCCTCCAAGCTGCGGCAAGATGCTGCTCTTGCCTTACGTTGGACTAATAAAAGCCAAGCGCAGTTATGCAATATCAGCCGGTTCACGAATTGGAAGCTTGGTCCAAGCCAGGAAAACTGCTGCCCTTGGAATATCCGAAAGAGTTGCTTCAACATGAAATTTGGAATGCCGGAATTCCAAAAGATATGTTTCTTGGTCTCAGCGCGATTCCCGAAGATATCGACTGCGTGAATCTCAAAAGTTCGTTTGCAGCCGAAGAGGCAACTGAATCTGAATTCTTGGCGTTCTGCGTTGAAAATGAATTGCTTGCAAGCGTAGAGTCTCAAATGTCAGCCATGCGGTTCCTCGAATTTAAGGAAGGCCGCGCCCTTGCGTGGATTCATATCCCCTCAGATGCGCCTACATCGCTCCTAGAAAATATCAGGACACTGCTCGATGCCAGAGGGCATATCGTCATCGACCCTGCATAGTCAGGCATCGGCCAAAAGCAGACCTTACTGACCTTTTAATGAAGCATGAAAATCAATCGCGGTGAGCCTGACCACCCTTATTGGAAGACGCCTTTTTCTCCCAAAGAAATGGCAGTTGCATATTGGGGGTTAAGTGCCTGCTGTGTAGCTCTTGGGCTTGCACGATGGGTCACCCCTCCGACCCCACCGTTCACGGGCCGCTGGGGTTGGTTGGACTCCATGACCAACAGCGCCATGGGAGAGCACGGGCCTGCTATTTTCCAGTTAGGCATCGCGGCAATTTTAATTTTGTGTGGTTTCGCTAAATGGGCCACTCATCTGTCACAAAAACGTCCCTAGCGGACCGGTGATGAATGACTGTTTAGCTGTAGCTTGCACTTCTGCTTCGGGCCCGATTGGACCAGCCAGCCTTTCGACTACAGTCGGCCAGAAGCAGACACCCAGGGTGTATATACCGCGCCAACATTTTTTCCCCTAAGTGTTGCGGCCTACATTATCTTAGGTGCCTCAAACTTTGCCTACCGAACGCCACCGAAATGCACAAGCCGCTCCAAGACTCAACGCAAGCACTTCTTTCGCTTTCGATACAAGAACTCCGCGCCATCTCCGTAGCAGTCGCGGAATCATGCAAGTCCGAGCCTTTAGATGAACCTAAGTTTGCGGAAAAATACGGCATCACCAGAGACTTCATGCGTAACATCTGGTCTGAACTTACGTCAGAGCCAAGTGTGGGGCGTCAAACCAACGAGTTGCTCGGCGCATGGGAAGACAGTGGAGCCGTGATGGTCCGTGCTATGAACACGTTTGGTGATCCAATTGAACTTGGTGAGCTAGCAGCAAGCGAATTCGCTGATCAGCTGGCGAAGGCTATAAAAGACGCCTCGTGAACACCAGTCAGGCCGAATGTCAGCTCCGGAGAACTGGAACTTCTGGTTTGGGCCCAAGGCTGTCTTTGTGATTACTCCCAAGCGGACGTTAAAACGCAGTAGCAGCCAGCCTCGTCCAACGGCAAAAAGGCCTGCAACGCAAACGTTGCAGGCCTTTGTTTTTGGAACGTGCCCACACGGGGCACAGGTCCGAATTACTCGTTGCTATCGGTGGAGAAGGTGCGCACCGAGCTGTAAGCGTTGTGCACACCAGGCACCGTGCTGGCTACATAGCGGGCCTTGGCTTCTTCTTGCGGGCCTTGGGCCCAGCCGTGCAGGGTGATGCTGCCGTTGTCGGCGGTGACGCTCAGGTCCTTGGCATCGCTGCCCAACTTGCTGCTCAGGGCAGCTTGGACTTGGCCTGCCAGGTCAGCGTCGTTGCCGGCAGCGTGTGCGGGCAGAAAAGCGCCAGCGGTCAGGGCGAACAGGGCAGAAGCGGCGATGCGGTTAAAAGTGTGTGCCATGGTAAAGATCCTTTGGGGTTGTTACACCAAGTTCGGTGCGGTTGGTTGTCGATGGAGCGATCTTCCCAAGCCGCCGCCAATGGCGTGTTGCCACAAGCGCTCGCCCTATTTCAACTGCAACCCAGAGTGAAACCCTGGCAGCTGAATTACTACAAAATTGATAGCTACTTGCGCAGGAATTACCTGCGCTATAGGCAAATTTTCCCTATATTTCTCGAATACAAAGAGGCCGCAGAAAACACGGCCAAGCCGTGGTTTTTTTACGTGATGCGCGTACCGGCTGCACCTCCGCACCAAGCCTGCATCGTGCAGAACATGCAGGCTTTTCGGCCCATGGCAGCAGTGCCCATCCGGAGCCAGCCACAGGAGCCAACATTTAGACTGGCACCCATGTACTTGGATTACGAACCCGACGACTTGGACGTCAAAATTTCGGAGTTGCTGGTCGCCACCAGCGACTCGGCGGACCCCGAACTTCCTGCCGCCGTACCGGAAGTTCTGAAATTGCTGCGCACGCGCTTGGGCATGGATGTGGCCTTCGTGTCCCAAATTGCCAACAACCGCCGCACCTTCATGGCGGTGGACCACGCGCCGGACTTCGCGCCTGTGCAGGCCGGCATGTCCGACCCGGTGGAAGAGAGCTGGTGCCAATGGGTGGTCGAAGGCCGCTTGCCAGAGCGTATGGACGATGCTGCCGCTTACGTCGCGTCAGGGCAGGCACCCGACCCCGGCATCCCCATCGGAACCCACCTGAGCACGCCCGTGCGCCTCTCGGGAGGTGCGGTGTACGGCACCTTGTGCTGCTTCAGCCGCGGCATCCAAGCCGGAGCCGACATAGACCGCCTGCGCTATACGGCCAGCCTGCTCGCAGCCCGGCTGGCACCGGATTCAGTAGCAACTTAGGGCAACGTTTGCCCCATCAGCTTGTAGCGCGAGGCGGGTTTTCAAAGTACGGCAGCAAGGCTGCCGCAGCCTGAATTCTCAGGTGCATTTCTATGCTGGTGTCGCCCATGACATCCAGCAAAAACTGTTTTGGATTCTGCTGTGTTGCAGCATGCGCCAGATCGCTTGCGCCGCCGCCTTTTTCGCTGGTTGCCAACGCCATGCGAGATGTCGTGGTTTTGGCTGCAGCCCCCAGCCGGGCCAAGACCCTTTGAAAATCTGCAGCCTTGATACCCACCAGGCGCGACAGGATGTCTGCCTGGGCATCAGGACTGGGACAGATGTCGAGCCAGGGCTCATCGGAAAAAACGGGGGCCAAATCGGGAGCAATGAACGCCGACCATAGCCCGGTATCTTTCAAGTGAGCCGGAACCATATTGGCGTGCTGGTAATGCCCTGGAGCCGAAGCATCCACCGCAGGCCATATGGCAATGCGCCCCAGCGCAACATGGCCCAAGTAACGCAGGCGCAGGAACTCCAGGAAGCGCCTCGCCTCTAGCACGGGCACCGGTTCAGGAAGCGAAAACCATAACTGGTAACCGTCTGTGCCCGAAACGGCGATAGCCGGTGCGGGCAGCTCCAGATCGGCTTGAACGCCTTGCCACAGTGCCGATAGAACACTCCAATCCGCTGGCCGGGCAAATTCCAGGACCATCGCCCGCACACCCGCTTCGGGGCTGATCAAGCAAGGGGCTTCGGCACTGGCAACGTCGTCTGCGGGACTACCCAAGAGGTAGAGGCGACGCAATTCGGTTTGCAATCTGTTCATGGCGAGAAATGGACAATCGCTTGCTGCAAAAGTCTGACTTTACTTGATGCCCATCGTGGTGATCGGCCTCCAACTCTTTGCCTCGTCTAACGGCAAAAAGGCCTGCAACGCAAACGTTGCAGGCCTTTGTTCTGGAGCATGCCCACATGGGGCACAGGTCCGAATTACTCGTTGCTATCGGTCGAGAACGTACGCACCGAGCTGTAGGCGTTGTGCACACCAGGCACCGTGCTGGCCACATAGCGGGCCTTGGCTTCTTCTTGCGGGCCTTGGGCCCAGCCGTGCAGGGTGATGCTGCCGTTGTCGGCGGTGACGGTCAGGTCCTTGGCATCACTGCCCAACTTGCTGCTCAGCGCAGCTTGGACTTGGCCGGCCAGATCGGCGTCGTTACCGGCAGCGTGTGCGGGCAGAAAAGCGCCAGCGGTCAGGGCGAACAGGGCAGAAGCGGCGATGCGGTTGAAAGTGCGTGTCATGGTGAAGTTCCTTTGGGGTTGTTGCACCATGTTTGGTGCGATGGGGTGATCTTCCCAAGCCACCGCCAACCCCGTGTTGCGAAACCCCACAGGCAGATGTCAACTGCAATCCAGGGTGAAACCCTAGGCCGCCATTCGCTATTAACTTGATAGCTACCAGCGCAGGCATTACCTGCGCTAGAGCCACTTTTTACCTAGATTTCACAGACTGCGCATGGCGCACCGCCAAATACGCGAACACCAGGCCCGGGCCCAGCGTGATGCCGGGCGCGGTGTAGACCCCACCCATGATGGACTGCATATCGTTGCCCACGGCGTACAGGCCGGGGATGGGCGTCTGGTCCTCACCCAGCACGCGCGCATCGGCGTCGGTGGCGAAGCCAGTGGCGGCGCCGATATCACCCGGGTACAGGCGCACCGCGAAGTACGGCGCCTGGCGCAGCGGGCCGAGGTTGGGGTTCTTGCCGCCGGCAGCGGGGTCGCCCATATTCTGGGAATAGGCAGTGCTGCCGCGCTGGAAGTCCGGGTCCACACCGGTTTCGGCATAGTGGTTGATCTGGGCCACGCTGGCTTGCAGGCCTTGCGCATCGAAGCCCAGTTTGTGCGCCAGCGCATCCAGCGTGTCAGCCTGCGCCAGGTAGCCGTCGGCCAGGAAGGGCTCCAAGCCTTTTCCGCCGGGGCGCACCATGCCGATGCCATATTTGCGCAGAGCCACGGCGTCGCACACCAGGTAGGCCGGCAGATTGCCCGGCTGCTGCATGGCCAGGCCGAACAGGTGGTACGAGGTGCTCTCGTTGACGAAGCGCCGGCCTGCCTGGTTCACCGCCAGCATGCCGGGCTTGGCGCGGTCCATCATGAAATGCGGGAACACGGCCGTGCTGCCGTCTGCGCGCAGGCGTTTCGACACCGGCGCCCAGAAGGCCGGGCTCAGGCCGCCTTGCCCATAGTGCGCACCCACATGCTGGGCCAAGCCGTGGGCTTCACCGGTGTGGCCGGGCGCAGACGGGCACCAGTCGGCCGGAACGCCGGGCAGCAGGTCGGCGCGCAGCTGGGCGTTGCGGTTGAAGCCACCGCTGGCCAGCACCAGGCCAGCCCCCACGCCCACCGTGCGGTGCTGGCCGGTTTGCAGCAGGGTCACGGCCGTAATGCCCTGGGCCTCGCGGTGGATGCGCCGCACCGAGGTGTTCAGCGCCAACGTGACATTCGCGTGTTGCGATAAGGAATACAGCAGACGCCCGACCAAGGCATTGCCCATCACCAGCCGCGTGCCGCGCGGGTGGCGCAGCCGGTCCAGCGCGTGGCGGGCCAGCAGCCTGGTCGCCTGCTTGAACGAGCGGAACGACTTACTGAGCGCCAGCAGGTGGTTGATGTCGGTACGGTCCACCATCATGCCGCCGAGCACGGTGAACTCAGGGATGGGCGGGCGGATCAGCGCAAACAGCTCGCCCAGCTGGCGGCCATCGAACGGCAGCGGCTCCAGCGCGCGGCCATTGAGGGTGGAACCGCCCAGGTCAGAGATGTAGTCTGGGTGCTTGGGGTAGGCGCGGTAGTGCACCTCGCTGCGGCTTTCCAGCAGCTCCACCGCCTGCGCGCCGTTATCTAGAAACGCCTGGCGCGATGCCGCCGGGCTGCGCGCGCCGATGGCGTTGTCGAGGTAGCGTTTGGCGTCTGCCAGCGTGTCTGCGGGGTTGACGCTGGCCGCATGCTGCGTGCCCGGAATCCAGGTCGTACCACCTGACCAGGCCGTTGTGCCGCCCACGTACTCTGTGCGTTCAACCAGCAGCACCTTCTGGCCCGCAATGGCCGCAAACAAAGCCGCCGCCATGCCCGCGCCGCCAGCCCCCACGACCACCAGGTCGAAGGCAGAGGATTCGGGCAAAGCCGCCAGGGATGGCAGAAGCTGCATGCTATTGCTCCAAGAGGAAGTCGACCATCAGGTCGCGCACGCGGCCAAACATGTGGGCGCCGGTCATGGTCTGGCAGCCCTGGGCGCGGGCGGCGGCGATCAAGGGGGTGATGGCCGGCGCGGTGATCACGCAGCCGACGAACATGCTGGCTTGCAGCTTGTCGATATCCACCGGAATCGGGTCGCTGGCCTGCATGCCCACCGGGCTGGCGTTGAGCACGATATCAAAGCCCGTGGGGTCGGCCGAGCCGTGCGTGACCGGGCATTTACCCAGGCTGGCCAGGCGGTCCACCAGGGTGCTGCGCCGGGCCGAGTCCGGGTCGAAGATGGCCAGGCTGCTCACGCCGGCCACCACCAGGGCATGGGCAATGGCAGAGCCCGCGCCACCGGCGCCGACCAGCAGGGCTTTCTTGCCGGCAGGTTGGCAGCCGTTGTCTTGCATGGCGGACACAAAACCCAGGCCGTCGAACATGTCGCCGTGCCAGCTGCCGTCGGGGTTGCGGCGCATGGTGTTGACGGTGTGCAGGAAGGCGGCGCGCTCCGAGGTGGTAGCGCATAGGCCATAGCAAGCGAACTTGTGCGGCACGGTGACGATGACGCCGTCCACGTTCTGCGCCAGCGACACGCCATCCAGCCAGGCAGCCAACTCGGCCGGCGCCACATGGGCCGGCATCACATAGGCGTTGTGGCCCCGGTCGTGGAATGCCTGGCTGACGCCGGCGGGTGATTTCACCTGCGCGATCGGGTCGCCCACGATGAAATGCACACGGGTGGCGCCGCTCAAAAGTTCTGACATGCTGAAGTTCTCCGTTGTTCTGGTCGATGCCTAGATCATAAATAAAAGTGGAACACTATTCAATTATTGAATTTTGTTCTAATTTTGTTAAGATCACGTTCTACTGAACAGACGGAGCACGCTGCATGAATGGCGTATTGGAAAGAACCCTGGGCATCCTGGAGCTGCTGTCCCAGCACGGCGGCGGGCTGGAGCTGGCTGCCATTGCCGACCAGCTCGACATCCCCCGCAGCGCGGTACACCGCCTGCTGGCCGACCTGGTGCGCTGCGGCTACGTGCGTCAGACGCGCGACCACGGCGACTACCTGCTGACCACCAAGCTGGTGTCCATGGGCCTGAGCTTCTTGAGCCATACCGGCATCGTCGACATAGCCCAGCCGCTGCTGGACCGCCTGGCCGAAATCTCTGGCGAACTGGTGCGCCTGGCCGTGGTCGACGGCAACCGCCTGACCTGGGTAGCCCGCGCCCAGGGCGCACGCCAAGGCCTGCGCTACGACCCCGACATGGGCAGTGATGCGCGCATCTCCTGCTCGTCCTCAGGCCTGGCCTGGCTGTCCACCATGGACGACGACGCGGCACTGGCCCTGGTGGCCCAGCAGGGCGTCGGCCCGGTAGAAGAATTTGGCCCCAACGCGCCGAAGACCCTGCAAGAGGTGATGACCCAAGTACACGCCACACGCGAACGCGGCTACAGCCTGACGCTGGAAACCTACACCCCCGGCCTGAACGCCATGGCCGCGCCCGTGCGCCTGAACGGCCAGCCCGCGCTAGGCACCATCAGCATCGCCGGCCCGTCGGCCCGCTTCACGCTGGAACGCATGCAGGCCCTGGGTGCCGACCTGGTGTCGCTGGCCGCGCAGCTGGCCTCAGCCAGCAGCGCATCGCCCTTCTTCAACCAGCCGCGCGCTACCGCCGCTGCTAGCCTGAAGAAAATTTACGCAGCCTGATCCATGGCCGCCACTGAAACCTGCGATCTTTTGGTGATCGGCTCCGGCGCTGGCGGTTTGTCCGCCGCCGTCACTGCCGCGCACCTGGGCTTGAAGGTCTTGGTGGTGGAGAAAGAGGCCCAATACGGCGGCACCACCGCCTGGTCGGGTGGCTGGATGTGGATTCCGCGCAACCCGCTGGCGATTGACGCCGGCATCGTTGAGGACATCGCCCAACCCACGGCGTATCTGCGGCAGGAGCTGGGCGCGCAGTTCGACGCAGCGCGGGTCCAGGCCTTCTTGCTACAAGGGCCGCGCATGGTGGAGTTCTTCCGCAGCCAAACCGCACTGCAGTTCATCGACGGCAACAGCGTGCCCGACTTCCACGGTCGCAACCCGTTTGCGGCCAAGGGCGGCCGCTCTCTCTGCGCCGCGCCGTTTGACGGCCGCCGCCTGGGCAAGCACATCCAGCAGCTGAAGCCACCGCTAGCCGAGACCACGCTGTGGGGCATGGGCATTGCGTCCGGAGCGGAGCTGCGGCATTTCTTCAACGCCTTGCGCAAACCCGCATCGCTCTGGTATGTGACCAAGCGGGTACTGCACCACTTCACCGACCTGCTGCGCTACCGGCGCGGCATGCACCTGGTCAACGGCAATGCGCTGGTGGCCGGCCTGGCCGCATCGGCCTTTGCCAAGGGCGTGGAGATTCGCACCAGCAGCCCGGCACAGCGCCTGCTGGTCGAGCATGGCCGCGTGCTCGGCGCGGTGGTCAACAGCACGGAGATACGCGCGCGCCGCGGCGTAGTGCTGGCCTGCGGCGGCTTTCCGCACGACGCAGCGCGCAAGCAGGAACTGCTGGACCACGCACATTGGTCGGCCGCATCGCGCGGCAACACCGGCGACGGCTTGCGCCTGGGCGAATCGGCCGGAGGCCAGGTCGCGCGTGACGCGGTACAGGCCGCAGCGCTGGCGCCGGTGTCGCTGGTGCCGCAGGCGGACGGCAGCTTCGCCCACTTCCCCCACCTGATCGAGCGCGCCAAACCGGGTCTGATTGCGGTGACGGCGAACGGGCGCCGCTTCACCAACGAAGCCGATTCCTACTATGACTTTGTGCGTGGCATGCTGGCCGCCACGCCAGCCGGGGCACCGGTGCAGGCTTGGCTGGTCTGCGACCACGCTTTCATCCGCCACTACGGCCTGGGCGCGGTGAAGCCCGCCCCCATGCCCATGGGCGCCATGCTGCGTAACGGCTACCTGCAACGCGGCAACACTTTGGCAGATCTGGCCCTGGCCTGCGGCATCGACGCGGCGAACTTGCACGCCACAGTACAGCGCTACAACCAGCAGGCGCTGGAAGGCCACGACGCCGACTTCGCCAAGGGTGAGACCCTCTACAACCGCGTGCAGGGCGATGCCGGCGCCGGCCTGGCCAACCCCTGCATGGCGCCACTGGCGCAAGGCCCGTTCTACGCAGTGAAGATCGTCCCCGGCAGCCTAGGCACCTTCGCCGGGCTACGCAGCAATGCCAGCGCACAGGTGCTGGATGCGCGCGGCTATCCCATTCCCGGCCTGTACGCCGGTGGCAACGACATGCACAGCGTGATGGGCGGCAGCTACCCCAGCGGCGGCATCACGCTGGGGCCGGCGATGACGTTTGGCTTCATCGCTGCCCACCACGTAGCGGGTGTGGATTTATAAGAAATCGGCCTCTACCGCAAACACTACCTGCGCAAGCAGCTCTCAATTCAATAGCAAAAGGAACATCCATGTACTACGAACTCGCCACCATGACCCTGCCCTTTGGCACCGCCGGGCAGGCCGCAACCCACGTGCAGACCTACACCACCGCGCCCGAAGCAGGCGGTGAGCTGCTGGGCTGCTGGTTTACCGACATCGGCCAGCTGAACCAGATGATCGTGCTGCGTGGCTTTGCCGACCTGGGCGCGCTGCAAGCCGAGCGCGAGCGCACGCAAAAAAGCGCCGACCCTTTCGGCTGCGGCGGCATCTTCCAAAGCCTGGAGCAGCACAGCTACCAGGGCTTTCCGTGGATGAAGCCGGTGCGGCCGTCTGCAGAATCGGGCATCACCGGCCCGGTGTACGAGATCCGTACCTATGGCATCAAGACCGGCGGCGTGCAGGCCACGATTGATTTGTGGGAGCAGTACGTGCCACCACGCGAAGCGCTGTCGCCCTGCGTGGTGGCGATGGTGGCGCTGGACGGCCCGCTGCGCTTCACCAACATCTGGTCCTACCCCACGCTGGACGCGCGCAGCAAGGCCCGCGCCGACGCAGTGGCCCAGGGCATCTGGCCACCCAAGGGCGGACCTGCGCACCTGACGACGAATATGTTCTCCACCATCGCGATGCCCACCGCGGTATCGCCGCTGAAGTAAGGCGGGGACGGCGATGCGCACCTACTCCCTGGCCTACCTCACCGCCTCTGGCCTCACACCGCCGCAGATGCTGGCCGCTGCAGCGCAGCTGGGCTACCGCCATGTCGGCATGCGGCTGCAGCCCAATATGCCCGGCGCGCCGCACCAGGTCTTGCTGGGCGATGCCGCCATGCTGCGCGAAACCCTGGCGGTGCAGCGCGACACCGGCGTGGGCGTGTTCGACATTGAAATCATCCGCCTCGGCGCGGACTTTGACCCGCAGGCACACCGCCCGCTATTGGAGGCTGGCGCCGCCCTGCAGGCCAAGGCCGTGCTGGTCGCCGGCGACGACCTGGACCTGCCGCGGCTGGCCGACAGCTACGCCCGGCTCTGCGCCTTCATGCAGCCTTATGGCATGACAGCCGACCTGGAATTCATGCCCTGGACCGCCGTGCCCGACGCCCAGGCCGCGCTGCGCACGGTGCGCGCCGCGGGCAGCCCGGCGAATGCCGGCATCCTGGTCGACGCACTGCATTTCGCCCGCTCCAGCACCACGCTGGAGGACCTGCGCGCCCTGCCACGCGAGCTGCTGCACTACGCGCAGATTTGCGATGCGCCTGCCGGCAAAGACTTCACGGTAGAGCAGATGATCCACACCGCACGCTGCGAGCGCCTGCTGCCGGGCGAAGGAGGCATCGACCTGGCCGGTTTGTTCGGCGCGCTGCCAACAGACCTGCCCATCAGCGTCGAGGTGCCGCACCAGCTGCGGGTCGCGCAGCTTGGCGATGTGGAGTGGTCGCGCCTGGCGCTGGAGGCGTCGCGCAAACTGCTGGAATAGGCAGCAGCGGATGGTTTGACCCAGGTCAACACAAGCGCCATCGCCAAGCAGATACTGGACCTCCACTCTGGAGGCTGCGTATGAAGCTGACATTTATCGGGGCCGCGCAAGAAGTCACCGGCTCCTGCTATCTGGTAGAGGCGGAGGTGGAAACTGGCTCACTCAAGTTTCTGGTGGACTGCGGCATGTTCCAGGGCGGGCGCGAAGCCCGGGCGCGCAATCTGCAGGCCTGGACCTTTGACCCGCGGCAGATCGACTTTGTGCTGCTGACCCACGCCCACATCGACCACAGCGGGCTGCTGCCCCGGCTGTCCGCGCTGGGCTTTCGCGGTCCGATCTACGCCACCACGGCCACCGTGGACCTGCTGTCCGTCATGCTGCTCGACAGCGCCTTCATCCAGGAAACCGACTGGGCCCGCGCCCAGCGCAAAAACCACCGCCAGCGCAGGCTGGCGGCCACGCCCGCACCGCTGTACACCGTAGCCCAGGCCCAGGCCTGCCTGGAGCAGCTGAACGGCGTTGCCTACGACGAAGACGTGCAGCCGCATGCCGCCCTGCGCTGCCGCTTTCGCGATGCGGGCCACATCCTAGGCTCGGCCATTCTGGAGCTGTGGCTGACCGAAGGCGCCAAGACCACCAAGCTAGTGTTCTCTGGCGACCTGGGGCAACCCGGGAGGCCCATCGTGCGCGACCCGACCATCATCGACAGCGCCGATGTGCTGCTGGTCGAATCCACCTACGGCGACCGCCTGCACCGGCAGATGAAGGACACCGTGGACGAGCTGGTCCAGGTGGTGGAAGACACGCTGCGCCGGCGCAAAGGCAACATCATCATCCCCGCCTTTGCCCTGGGCCGCACGCAAGAGGTGCTGTGGCTGCTGGCCGACCTGTGCCGACAGGGCCGGCTGCCCAAGCTGAAGGTGTTCGTCGACTCCCCCATGGCCACCAAGGCCACCGAGATCACCTGGCGCCACAAGGAGGTGCTGGACGACGAAACCCGCGCATTCCTGGTGCCCAAGGACACCCTGCCCCGCTGGATCGACCTGCACTTCACGCAAACCGTGGAGGAGTCGATCGCCCTGAATGACATCAAGGCCGGTGCCATCATCCTGTCGGCCAGCGGCATGTGCGATGCGGGCCGTATCAAGCACCACCTGAGCCACAACCTGGGGCGCTCGGAATGCGCCATCGTCATCATCGGCTTCCAGGCCGAAGGCACGCTGGGCCGCAAGCTGGTGGATGGCGCCAAACGCGTGCGCATCTTCGGCGAAGAGCATGTGGTGCGGGCGCAGATCCACACCATCGGCGGGCTCTCGGCCCATGCGGACCAGGCGGCTTTGCTGGGTTGGCTCAAGGGCTTTGCGCGCCCTCCTCAGCGGACCTTCGTGGTCCACGGAGAAGCGCAGACCGCACGCGGGTTTGCCGACCAGATATCCAAAACACTGGGCTGGAACGTGGAGGCCCCGGCGCCCGGCACGCAAGCAGATCTGTGACCGCCTGAACCCGGCACTGGCTGCACCCAAGGTCAAGGGGCAAGGCAACCCCATGCAGCCCTGGCATGCATCAGCTATGGCTGATTGGACTGGCTTTCAGGCGCTCGCCAGCGCTGCAATGTCAGCCGCCGTCAAGGCGCCCTGGTACACCCGGAAATCGTCTACCTTGGCCTTCAGATAAGGGTCGGCCGCGTACTGCGAACGGCCAATCCAGCCGTCCATGCCAGTACCCAGGTGGTAGGGTGCAAGCTTCATATCCGTATTGCTGCCAACGACCGCGCCGTTCAAATACAGCGTGCCCACACCCGCCGACAGGGTGACGGCTACATGGATCCAGCTCCCTACGGGAAACGCGGTATTGCCGTCGATCACCTGCGCGTTGTAGCCGTGGATGGTGTCTATGCAGAAGCGCGGCACGCCTGCCCCATTCCGAACGGTTAGAAACATGCAACGTCGCGGGCCCGAGCCGAAATCGAAAATGCGCGCCCAGGTCGCCGCAGAGTCCAGATACACCCAGGTGGCCATCGTGAAGTCGCTCAAGGTGTCCACGATCCCGGCGGGCAAGGCGACATAGTCGTCCACACCGTCCAGCGCACAGGCACTACCTTCATGGCCCGCGACCCATGCCGCTCCATTGGTCAAGGTTGCCGCCGGCCATTGCGCCGTGCTGTCGGCTGCGGCTGTACCGCTGGCCTCATTGAACTTCAGCTGCAGCGACAGCACCGGGGAGAGAGATACGCTCACAGCATTCGATACCGCGCTCTCGCCGCTGGCCGACACGGCTGTCACCACGTACCAGGATGTGCCCGCCGGCAAGGTGTCGGTCCAGGTCAGCAGGTCGGTGATACCCGAAGCCACGGTCGCATAACTGCCGCCAGCGGAACTGGCACGCTTGACGTTGTACGACGTAGCGTCTGGCGTACCCCACCAGGACAGCACCGCTTGAGTGCCTTGCTGGCGCACGGTCAAGCCCTGCGGAGCGGCACCTGTGAGCGAGTCGCGTGCAAACGTCAGCGTGCCAAAGCCGAGCTGATCCCCGTTGCCACCATCGGTTTCAGGCCGCAGCTGTAGTGCCTCTTGCCCCACGTACTTGGCGGCGATACCACGGCGGCCCTGGTAGTGGTGCAAGGGCATTTCCCACACCGGGCGCAGACTGCCTTGTGCAGCGGTGGACAGGCCCGTGAACACGCCCTGCTTGTCGGCATAGGTCAACCAAGGCACGGTATTGAACACGCCATTGGCATCCCGCAAGTTGGACTTGGCCACGTATTCGGCGCCCGCCAAATAGCGGTTGTTGTCATAGCCGTAGATGTCGTCGCCCTGGTTCCATGCCATCTCACAGAATGCGCCGGCCAAGCCGATGCCTAGCGTGCAGTGCCCCTGGTCGCGCCCGCTCTCCTGCCATTGGCCCAGGTAACCAGGATGCACGTGGTACACCGCCTGCAAGCCGGCACCATTGCCCGCCCCCGACCGGTAGTAGGCCATGGCCTCGTTGTAAATGTCTTCACGGTCGCACAGCACGCCCACGCTGAGTACACAGGCCAGCGCACACTGGTCCCAGTTGGCCCAGTAGTTGGTGATCACCGCATCGTTGTGATTGACCAGGAACCAGCTGCTGAGCGGGTAGAACACCGTCAACATCATGTTCTGGAACTGCGCAAAGTCTGCCGCAGCCCAACCGCTGTAGGTGCGCATGATCTCGGCCGCGTTGGCAAACTGGTAGCCGTAAATGCCTGCCGCGAGATAGCGATCGGCATTGCCCTGGATGGACGTCAGCGTGGACGACCACGCGTTCAGGAACACCACCGCGAGATCGGCGAACCGTGTGTCGCCCGACACCTTCCAGCGCAAGGCCAGTTGGTAGGCTCGGTCAATATCGATGTACATCTGCGCGGAATTATTAGTAGTGCCGCGGTACACCGTGGCCAGGGGGCGTGGCGTCGCACCCAGCTGGCTGCGGCCATTCGCCGTGAGCGCATTCCAACCCGCAAGCCAGGGCTGGGCCTGGGCCGCGACCTTGTCCCGCATGCGCGTGAAGTCCGCTTCGGTATGCAGCAAACCCGGGTGTGCGAAGACTCTTGCGGTGGCAGTTGTGTTGTCCACCTGTGTCGTGCCCGCGTCGCTGCTAGCGAGCAGCGTGGCGGAGCCGCTCGTTGTACTTGCGGAGCTTGCCGCAGCAGAGTCGCCCGCCCCATTGGCGGAGCTGCCGCACCCGGCCAGCCCGAACACCGCCATGCCGACAGCTGAAGAAATCACGGTTCGCCGCTTGAGCTGGATGGCGGGGGCTTGGGTTCTCGGCATATCGACTCCTATGTATATGGGCGGTAGTGAAAAAAAACATCCAGACTGGCATCCACCCTGCGCGGGGCCTGTCTGTCTCTTCAGCAAACTTGCTTTTGTACTTGAACTGCAAACACAAATTTACATTTACACACATCCTACATGAGCCAATATGAGCCTCATCCATTCTTTACACAAGAAAATCGGGGTGCCCCCATGGCGCCTCCCGGCCAATCCATGGCGTCCCCATGCCAAATACAACAGCGCTGCGGCGTATAGTTGCCGGCTAACCCTATGAAGCATCTCCTTAATTTATTGGCGGCCATTGCGCTGCTTGTGTGGGGCACCCACCTGGTACGGACCGGTGTGCTGCGTGTATTCGGCGCCAACCTGCGGCAAATCCTGGCCAACAGCATGGGCAACCGTTTCACCGCCGCCCTATCGGGCATAGGCGTGACGGCATTGGTGCAGTCCAGCACAGCCACCTCGTTAATGACATCCTCCTTCGTGGGCCAGGGCCTGATCACCCTGCCCGCCGCACTGGCCGTGATGCGCGGGGCCGACATCGGCACCAGTCTGATGTCGGTGCTGTTTTCCTTCGACCTGTCGTGGCTGTCGCCGCTGTTCATCTTTGTCGGCGTGGTGCTGTTCCTGTCCAGCAAGGACGGTACGCCCGGGCGCATCGGCCGGGTGCTGATCGGCCTGGGCCTGATGCTGCTGGCCCTGCGTTTGGTGGTGGACGCCACCGAGCCGCTGCTGGCCTCACCCGCCATACGCGGGCTGCTGAGCGCCGTCAGCAGCGACGTGGTGCTGGAGATCTTCCTCGGCATGCTGCTGGCCATACTGGCCTACTCCAGCCTGGCGGTGGTGCTGCTGATTGCGGCGCTGGCCGCCTCGCATGTGATCCACCTGGACGTAGCGCTGGGCCTGGTGCTGGGTGCCAACCTGGGCAGTGGCGCGCTGGCAGTACTGACCACGGCCAAGTCGGCCATCGAGGTGCGCCAGGTCACCGTGGGCAACCTGGTGTTCAAGATCATGGGCGTGGTGCTTGTGGCGCCGTTCATCGGCCTGTGGCTGCGCCATGTGCAGCCCTCCATGCCCGACACCACGCAGGGTGTGGTGCTGTTCCACCTGGCCTTCAACGTGGCCATGAGCCTGGCCTTTATTTTCCTGACCCAGCTAGTGGCCAAGGCCATGGAAAAGCTGCTGCCCAAACCCCTGCCCTCCGCATCCCAGATGCGGCCGCGACATCTGGACCCGTCCGCCCTGTCCACGCCCTCGCTGGCCATCTCCTGTGCCGCGCGCGAAGCCCTGCACCAGGCCGATGTGGTGGAAACCATGCTGCGCGGCGTGATGGAAGTGATCAGCCACGACGACGAGGCCCTGGCCAAGGAGCTGTGCAAGCTGGACGACACGGTGGACGAGCTGTACTCAGCCATCAAGTACTACCTGACCAAGATATCGCGTGAAGCCCTGGCCGAAGCCGAGAGCCGACGCTGGACCGACATCATCAGCTTCACCATCAATATGGAACAGATCGGCGACATCATCGAGCGTGTGCTGATCGACGTACAGGACAAGAAGATACGCCCCCGGCGCAACTTCTCAGAAGCCGGCCTGCAGGAAATCGGCGAGCTGCACGCCCGCCTGCTGGACAACCTGCGCCTGTCCATGAGCGTGTTCCTCAACGGCAATGTGCACGACGCCAAAAAGCTGCTGGAGGAAAAAGCCCGCTTCCGCGACCTGGAGCACGCCTACTCGCGGTCCCACTTGGTACGGCTGACGGACAACACCCTGTCCAGCATCGAAACCAGCTCGCTGCACATCGACCTGATCAGCGAGCTCAAGCGCATCAACTCGCACATCTGCTCCATTGCCTACCCCATCCTGGATTCGGCCGGCGCCCTGGCCCCGAACCGCCTGCGCAACTCCAAGCTGGCCGAGCTGGAATAGCCGGCGGGCGTTAGCACTGCATCTCGGACAGGGATGCAGGCTTGCTCTCAAATGAATAGCAGCTACCGCAGATTCTTTCTACGGTAGCAGACAATTTGGCTTGGGATCTCCGTTCACCCTAGGCGAACTAGAGCCACCACTCCCCCCAAGATCAACCACTCACCCAAGACCAAAATAACATGAGCAACTTACCCCCCTGCCCCCAATGCGGCTCCGCCTTCACCTACGAAGACGGCATTCTGTTCATGTGCCCAGAATGCGCGCACGAGTGGCCGCAGAAGGCCGCAGAAGACAGCGCTGAAAAAGAACGCGTCGTCCGCGACGCCCATGGCAACGTGCTGGCCGATGGCGATGCTGTCACCCTGGTCAAAGACCTGAAGGTCAAAGGCTCCTCCCTCGTCATCAAAGTGGGCACCAAGGTCAAAAGCATCCGCATCATCGAAGGCGACCACGACATTGACTGCAAGATCGACGGCGTGGGCGCGATGCAATTGAAGTCGGAGTTTGTGAAAAAGGCATAGGGCCTGGCAGGGCTAATACCAACACAAACAGAGGAGTTCCATGAAACTTGGCTACACCATCATCTACGTGCCAGATGTCTCCGCCTCGTTGACATTCTTCGAGCAGGCATTTGGATTGAAGCGAAAGTTTCTCCAC
Source organism: Rhodoferax sp. GW821-FHT02C08 (assembly GCF_059421805.1). Taxonomy (NCBI): domain Bacteria; kingdom Pseudomonadati; phylum Pseudomonadota; class Betaproteobacteria; order Burkholderiales; family Comamonadaceae; genus Rhodoferax; species Rhodoferax sp. GW821-FHT02C08. Next base: position 24,603 of record NZ_JBWKVR010000001.1, on the reverse strand, counting down.
GAGAGCGGCACTTACGGCGAACTGGATACCGGGGAAACCACGCTGTCGTTCGCTGCGCACGCACTCGGAGACATGAACTTTCCGGGCGGCCATGTGCACGCAGACACATCCTTGCAACCGCTGGGTTTTGAAGTCGCTCTGGTCACAGAAAATGTGCCATCCGCCCATGCACAAGCGGTAAACGCCGGCGCCACCGAGTTGGCCGCGCCGCAAGTCAAACCCTGGGGACAAACGGTTTCATACGTGCGCTGCCCCGACGGCGTGCTCGTCGAACTTTGCTCACCGATTACTGGCTGAGCCCTATAAAAGCCGCACAGCCCATATGGGTGTGCCCCCACCTAACTATCCCCCCGTCACTGGTGGGAAAAATGCTACCTCGGCCCCCTCTACCAAGGCAGCCTGCCCATCCACCATCACCTGGTTCAGCGCGGCGCGCACAGCGCGACCAGGGGCTAGGCTGCTGGCGTAGGCACCGCCGCGTGCCACCAGCTCATCTCGCAGGGCCTGCACGGTGGGCGCGTCGGTTTCGATAACTTCGCGGCCCTGGCCCAGGGCTTCGCGGATGGAGGCGAAGTACTTCACAGTGAGCTTCATGCCTGCAACTCTGCCAATGAAATGAAACGCACCATGTCGCCATGGGCAATGGTCTGGCCGGCCGGGTTGTCCACCACGCCGTCGCCCCAGGCGGCGGAGGTCAGCACGCCAGAGCTTTGGTTGGCGAACAGGTCCAGGCCGCCGGCCGCGTTGCGCCGCACGCGCAAAAATTCGCGGCGTTGGTCGGCGCGGGGCCAGTTGAAATGCGCGGGCAGTGCCATGGCCTGCGGCACCAGCTGGGTCGCACCCTGCAGCCGCAGCAGGAAGGGGCGCACCAACACCAGGAAAGTGATGTAGCTGGACACCGGGTTGCCCGGCAGACCGATGAAGTGGGCGCCGCCCACCCGGCCACAGGCAAACGGCTTACCGGGCTTGATGGCGATCTGCCACAGATTCAGCTGGCCCAGGGCCTGCACAGCGGGTTTGACATGGTCTTCCTCACCCACCGACACGCCGCCGCTGGTCAGTATCAGGTCGTGCGCCTGGCTGGCATCGCGCAGCGCTTGCTCGGTAGCGGCGCGCTGGTCCGGCACGATGCCGTAGTCGGTCACCACGCAGCCCAGACGCTGCAGCAGGGCACGCAGAAAGAAGCGATTCGAGTTGTAGATAGCGCCGGGCCGCATAGCCTGTGGCGCCACTTCGCCGGGCATGACCAGTTCGTCACCGGTGGAAAACAGCGCCACCCTTGGGCGCCGCGCCACCGGCAGCTGGTCCATGCCAATACTGGCCGCCAGCGCAGTAGATGCGGGCGTGAGGCGCTCACCTTTCGATAGCACCACGGCGCCCTTGGCCACGTCTTCGCCAGCCCGACGCAGCCACTGGCCGGGCTGGGGTGGGCGCAGCACGCGGATGCTTTGGTCGGGCAGGACTTCGCAGTCTTCCTGCATCACTACCGCGTCGGCACCAAAGGGAATCGGTGCTCCGGTAAAGATGCGCGCCGCCGTACCTGCCTGCAGGGCCAGCGCCGGGCTGCCGGCGGCTACGCGTTGGGAAACCGGCAAGCTGGCTGCACCCGCCAGGTCCGCACAGCGCAGGGCATAGCCGTCCATGGCGCTGTTGTCGTGCGCGGGCACTTGCAGCGCCGACACCAGGTCTTGCGCCAGCACGCGGCTGTCGGCATCGAAGGTGGACACCTGCTCCACCCCGGCCAGGGGCTGCGCCTGGGCCAGCAGCTGGGCCAGGGCGTCGTCCAGCGGCATCAAAGGAGCGCGGGGTCGGGTCATGTCGGGGCCTTGTAGACAAACAGAGGGGCGTGCTGCAGCAGCCAGGCGACTACAGCGTCGGGGTCGTTCAGGTCCAGCACCGGGTGCGGGCTGGGCTCGGGCAATGTGTCGGCGGCCACGTCGGTGGCTATGGCCACGATGTGCGGGTCCGCCGGGTACTGCACCGGTTGCTGCGCGGCGGCGCGCCAGACTTCGATCTTGGGCAGGTCGCTGGACTTGAAGCCCTCGACCAGCACCCAGTCCACGCTGGGGCTGAGTTCGGCGATCAGCGCATGCACCGACAGCTCTTCGGGTTGTTCGAATTCGCGCACCAGGGCCAGGCGCCGGTCGGAGGCCACCACCACCTCGAAGGCGCCGGCCTGGCGGTGCCGCCAGCTGTCCTTACCGGGGTGGTCGATGTCGAATTTGTGGTGCGCATGCTTGGCCACGGACACCCGCAGGCCCTGCTGCTTGAGACGAGGAATCAGCTGCTCCACCAGGGTGGTTTTACCCGACCCGGAAAAGCCCGCGAAGACGACGGCCTTCACGTTGTGGCGCGACGCAGAGGCCAGAAACACCGTGGAACCGGCTTTGCCGGGCCACTGGTGTTGCCCCCTGCAAGGGGGTTGGAGGCCACGCGCAGCGGGCAAGCCTGGGGGTGTCCCATGTTAGCTACAAGTCTTCTCGATCAGCGCCTTCACCAGCGTCACATCGGCGGGCAGGTTCAGCACGCGCTTGGGCAGGGCTTCGATGCCTTCGAACTGCACGGGACGCTCGGGTTCACGGCCCAGGGCTTCGACGATGGTGGCGGCGAACTTGATCGGCAGCGCCGTCTCCAGCACGATCATCGGTGTGCCGATTTGTAAGTGCTCCAGCGCCACCTTCAGACCGTCGGCCGTGTGCGTGTCGATGACCATGCCATGGCGGTCTGCCGTGTCGCGGATGGTGGCCAGGCGGTCGGCATGCGTGCTCTTGCCGCTGACGAAACCGTAGCGCGCGGCCGCGTCCTTGAACGCCGGATCAGCGCTCAAATCGAAGCTGCCGGTGGCGGACAGCTGGGTGCTGAACAAATCCTTGGTGCGCGCGCCATCACGGCCCACCAGGTCGAACACGAAGCGCTCGAAGTTGGAAGCCTTGGAGATATCCATCGAGGGGCTGGAGGTCTCGTGCGTATCGGCGCTGCCGCGCACGCGGTAGACGCCGGTACGGAAGAACTCGTCGAGCACATCGTTCTCGTTGGTGGCCACCACCAGCTGTGCCACCGGCAGACCCATCATGCGGGCTACATGGCCGGCGCAGACGTTACCGAAATTGCCCGAGGGCACGGTGAAGCTGACCTTCTGGTCGTTGGTCTCGGTGGCCTGGATGTAGCCGGCAAAGTAGTAGACCACCTGGGCCAGCAAGCGTGCCCAGTTGATGCTGTTGACGGTGCCGATCTTGTACTTGCGCTTGAAGTCCAGGTCGTTGGACACGGCTTTGACGATGTCCTGGCAGTCGTCGAACACGCCTTCCACAGCGATGTTGATGATGTTCGCGTCCTGCAGGCTGAACATCTGCGCCTGCTGGAACGGGCTCATGCGGCCGGCCGGCGAGGTCATGAAGACGCGCACGCCCTTCTTGCCGCGCATCGCGTATTCGGCCGCGCTGCCGGTGTCGCCGCTGGTGGCACCCAGGATGTTCAGCTCTTCGCCGCGCCGCGCCAGCTCGTACTCGAACAAATTGCCCAGCAGCTGCATCGCCATGTCCTTGAAGGCCAGGGTCGGGCCATTCGACAGGGCTTCCAGGTAGACGCCGTTTTCCACATGGCGCAGGGGCACGATCTCGCCAGTGCCGAACACCTGGGCGGTATAGGTCTTGCGGCACAGGGCGCGCAGGTCGTCGGCCGGGATGTCGTCGATATACAGCGACAAAATTTCAAACGCCAGCTCGGCATAGCCTTGCTCGTGGTAGACCTTGCGCCAGCGCGTCAGGGTGGTGTTGTCCACCTGCGGGTACTGCACCGGCAGGTACAGGCCGCCATCGGGCGCCAGGCCTTCGAGCAGGATTTCACAGAACTTGCGCGGCGTGGCGTCGCCACGGGTGGAGATGTAGTGCATGAATAATGTCCAATAAATCAATGGGCAAGTCGCCGAATCCCGGCTACGAGATTGCGAAAACTGTCAGATCGGAAGTTCTCAAGATCAAGATGGGTACCTATCGCTCGCGATCCACCTACTTTTTGGTAAAGCCCTTTCGTCAAGATGCCTAGTTCTTTAGACGGAGATCCTAGGTAATCAGGACTGCGGAATTTCTTAGTAGCCTGCAATTTCACCAATCCGGAAATACCGAGTCCACGCTCGACTGCAGCTAAATCAGCCAAATAAAAAGTCTCAAGCTCCCTACAGGCAATGCGTACCAAGCTGTCGGGACGCCCCGCCTGGATACATATGGCCAACAGCTTTTCCTTCACCGCGCCGCAATCCGGATTGGAGTCTTGGTCGCGTAATACTACAAATTTTGCTAATGGATTCTGATAACCACGTAACTTTCGAAGTAATTGCTTTTCTAGATCCTGCTTACCTTGAAAGGTGATGTACCGGTAGACCATCCCTCCATCTGGAAACAAACGGGGCAACAGTCCCTCCAGCATGGCCTGTGCAGAGGCCTCCTCCAAGCAAAAAACCAACTCCGTCATATGGGGTCAGCCCCCTTAAAGAAGCCTTGTTTCCACAAATTGCCCATTTGATCGCCGTCTGCCATATAGGCTGCAATTTGCACATCATCCCTTGCTCGACGAATCTGAGTTCCGCCACCCTCCTTCACCAACCAAAATACCTCATCAAGCTCAATCGCATTCAGAAAATCCGGCGAATGGGTGGACACGAGTACTTGTCCACCACGTTGAGCGTACAGACGGAACTCTTCAGCCAACTCAATCATTAACTTGGGATATAGCTGATTTTCAGGCTCTTCTACACACAGCAATGGGTGCGGTTTAGGGTCATGTAACAACACAAGATAGGCAAACATCTTGATAGTGCCATCGGAAACATAGCGATCCAAAAAAGGGGTCTTGAACGAACCATCCTGGAACCGAAGCGTCAAGTACCCATCATCCAACAACAATGGCTCCACCGCACGAACCCCTGGTACACGCCGAGCCATGGTGGTCAAAATGTTCTGAAAATCCCGGGGGTATTGCTCGTACAAATAACGTGCAACCAATGGCAGGTTATCGCCCGTTTCAGACAGATGCTCTGAATCACCGGACGGCTCTTTACGCCCACGTGCGGCATCAATGTGAAAATCGGAAACATGCCACGACTCCATTAACTGACGAAAAGCATTGGCCGCCTTGAATCGCTCAAACTGCCCTAAACCTTTGATGGCTAAAGTGTCAGGTGCAACCGTTTGGAACTCTCGCTCCAACTCGCCGTCGGGCTTATGGAAATCCTCTTCGTTATTAATGGCAAAACCTTGCCCATTGGTGAAGTCTAAAAATCTGTAAGGACTCCCGTAGCGCCCGCGCTTGTAGCGAAGCACCTCTCGCTTCACATAAGGCGCATTTCCTTTTTCGGCGATTTCCAACGAATAGGTGACCAGGCGATCAACGCCCGCAATCGGCATGCGGTATTGAATTTCGATCAAGATTGTGTCTTCCACACTGTCTCGACTCAAAACCTCTTTGAATCTACCCCGACGATCCAGGGCTTGTCGTACATTGCCCTTGAGGCAATCATGTAGGAATCCAAACACATCAAACAAGGTCGTTTTACCCGCGCCATTTGCTCCCACTACGACGAGAAAATCAGGCATTTCAGAAATATGAACATCCCGAAAAGCCTTAAAGTTTTTTAGGCGTATCGACTCAATTTTCATAGCGCAACCCTCACAGTTTTAATGCGTAAAGGAGTATGAGGTCAGGCCAGCTCTTCCTTGCGGATGCGGGTGATGGGCGCGAGCACGGTGGGCAGGGCCTGCATCTGCGCCAGGGCGGCGTTCATGCGCGACTCGGTGCAGTCGTGGGTCAGGATGATCACATCGGTTTGCGTGGCGCCTTCGCCGCCGATTTCATCGGCTTCGCGCTGCAGCACCGCGTCGATGCTGATGTCGGCCGCGGCCAGCAGGCCGGTGACGGTAGCCAGCACGCCGGCCTGGTCGGCTACGCGCAGGCGCAGGTAGTAGCTGGTGACCACGTCGCCCATGGGCAGCACTTGCAGATCGCTCAGGGCATCTGGCTGGAAGGCCAGGTGCGGCACGCGATTGGTCGGGTCGGCGGTGTGCAGGCGGGTGATGTCCACCAGGTCGGCGATCACCGCGCTGGCGGTGGGTTCGCTGCCCGCGCCCTTGCCGTAGTACAGCGTGGTGCCGACGGCATCGCCCTGCACCACCACCGCGTTCATCGCGCCTTCGACATTGGCGATCAGGCGCTTGGCTGGCACCAGGCTGGGGTGCACACGCAGCTCCACGCCCTGCGGCGTGCGCTTGGTGATGCCCAGCAATTTGATGCGGTAGCCCAGTTGCTCGGCGTACTTGATGTCTTGCGAGCCCAGCTGGGTAATGCCTTCGACATAGGCCTTGTCGAACTGCACCGGGATGCCGAAAGCGATGGCCGACATCAGGGTCAGCTTGTGCGCGGCGTCCACGCCTTCGATGTCGAAGGTGGGGTCGGCCTCGGCATAGCCCAGGCGCTGGGCTTCTTTGAGCACCACGGCAAAGTCCAGGCCCTTGTCGCGCATTTCGCTGAGGATGAAGTTGGTCGTGCCGTTGATGATGCCGGCCACCCACTGGATGCTGTTGGCGGTCAGGCCTTCGCGCAGCGCCTTGATGATGGGGATGCCACCGGCGACGGCGGCTTCGAAGGCCACCATCACGCCCTTGGCGTGGGCTGCAGCGAAGATCTCGGTGCCGTGCACGGCCAGCAAGGCCTTGTTGGCGGTGACCACGTGTTTGCCGGCGGCAATGGCTTCCAGCACCAGCTCTTTGGCCAGAGTGTAGCCGCCGATCAGCTCGACCACGATGTCGATGTCGGGGTTGGCGATGATGGCGCGCGCATCGGCCACCACCTGGGCGCGGTCGCCCACCAGGGCTTGGGCCTCGGCCACATTGCGGCGCGACACCATGGTGACCTCAATGCCACGGCCGGCCCGGCGCTTGATTTCTTCCTGGTTGCGCTGCAAAACGTTGAACACGCCGCTGCCGACAGTGCCGATGCCGAGGATGCCTACTTGGATGGGTTTCATAACAGATATTTAAGTAAAAAGTGCCGATAGCGCAGGTAGTACGTGCGCTAGGCGCTACGTTTACGATAGCTTTCAAGAAATTTGGCAACGCGGCCAATGGCTTCGCGCAGGTCGTCTTCGTGGGGCAGGAAGACGATGCGGAAGTGGTCCGGTTGCTGCCAGTTGAATCCGGTGCCCTGCACCAGCATGACGCGGGTTTCGCGCAGCAGTTCCAGGAAGAATTGGCGGTCGTCGGCGATCGGGTAGACCGCCGGGTCCAGCCGGGGAAACATATACAGCGCCGCTTGTGGCTTGACGCAGGTGACGCCCGGAATGGCGGTGATCAGCTCGTAGGCCAGGTCGCGCTGGCGGCGCAGACGGCCGCCTTCGCAGACCAGGTCGTTGATGCTCTGGTAGCCGCCCAAGGCGGTCTGGATGGCCCATTGGCCGGGCACGTTGGAGCACAGCTTCATGTTGGAGAGCATGTTCAGGCCCTCAATGTAGTCGGTGGCCACCTTTTTGTTGCCCGACACCACCATCCAGCCCGCGCGGTAGCCGCAGGACCGGTAGCTTTTGGACAGCGAATTGAAGGTCAGGGTCAGCACGTCGGTCGACAGGCTGCCCATCGCCGTGTGCTTGACGCCGTCGTACAGCACCTTGTCGTAGACCTCGTCGGCCAGGATCACCAGGCCATGCTCGCGGGCGATGGCGACGATCTCCAGCAGCAGCGCGTCGGTATACACCACGCCCGTGGGGTTGTTGGGGTTGATCACCACTATGCCCTTGGTGCGCGGCGTGATCTTGGCGCGGATGTCGTCCAGATTGGGCATCCAGTTGTTGCCCTCGTCGCACAGGTAGTGCACCGGGGTGCCGCCAGACAGGCTGGTCGCGGCCGTCCACAGCGGGTAGTCGGGCATGGGCAGCAGCAGCTCGTCGCCGTTGTCCAGCAAGGTGTTGGTCGCCATGGTGATGAGCTCACTGGCGCCGTTGCCCAGGTAGATGTCGTCCAGCGTCACGCCCGCAATGCCTTGTTGCTGGGTGTAGTGCATGACCGCCTTGCGCGCGCCAAAAATGCCCTTGCTGTCCGAATAACCTGCCGAATTGGGCAAGTTGCGGATCATGTCCTGCTGGATCTCTTCCGGCGCGTCGAAGCCAAAAACCGCCAGATTGCCGATATTGAGCTTGATGATCTTTTGGCCTTCGTCCTCCATCTGGCGCGCTGCGTCCATGATCGGCCCGCGAATGTCGTACAGCACATTGGCCAGTTTGCTGGATTTTTGGATGGTCTTCATGGTGGCCTAGTGGGCGCTTAATGGGCAAATACGCAAGCCGCCTGCTCCCGGACTGCCTGCAAGGATGGAAACCTATAATTGGACCACATTTGCCGCCCCGTTCCAGGGCCTGGCAACATCCAACCCAGGCACGCCGCCCCATGAAGATCCAACCCGATAAATTCGACGTCCAATCCATCACCGGCTACGGACCCGGTTGGGTGGGCATCAACACCGACAAAGTGGAGCACAGCGTGGTGCTGGGCTCGCACGGTGAGCGCCTGGTATGGAATTGCGCACGCTTTGAGGACCTGACGGAGGAGCACTTCGCACAACTCGCCGCGCTGCAGCCCGAGCTGGTGATCTTTGGTAGCGGCAGCCGTATCCGCTTTCCCAAACCGGTCTGGATGAAGGAACTGATGGCCCGGCGCATAGGCCTGGAGACCATGGATACACAAGCCGCCTGCCGCACCTACAACATCCTGGCCCAGGAAGGTCGCCACGTCGTGGCAGCCCTGATACTTGAGCCTGCGCCGTGAGCCTCAGGGTTTTCAGGGTAAAATCGAAGGTTGCAGCTGCGTAATAACCTTCACAGCAGATTGGTCAGCCGCGGTATCTTGGTCAAGCATGTGATCGCATCTTTCCAAGCCACTTTCAGCTTTCAACGACCACATCCCGTCACAAGAGACCCCAAGCACTATGGCGATCGTTGTCAATAAACCTATCCCCGAATTCGAAGCCAACGCCACGGGTGGCGTAAAGGTCTCCAACACCACCCATCTCGGTAAAGTTGTCGTCCTGTATTTTTATCCCAAAGATAACACCCCTGGGTGCACCACGGAGGCCATGCAGTTCCGCGACAAGCATAAAGAATTTGTAAAGGCCGGCGCCACGGTGTTCGGTGTGTCGCGCGACAACATGAAGTCGCACGACGAGTTCAAGACCAAACTCGAACTGCCGTTTGAACTGATCGCCGACACCGAAGAAAAAATGTGCCATATGTTTGGCGTGGTCAAGAACAAGATCATGTACGGCAAAAAGGTCAAGGGCATCGAGCGCAGCACCTTTCTGATCGGCGCCGACGGCGTACTGAAAAACGAATGGCGCGGCCTGAAAGTACCCGGCCATGTGGACGACGTGCTGCAAGCCGTCAAGGACCTGAAAAAAGCCGTTTAAAGCCGTCATTGCTGCACGGCACCAAAATGCCACGCAGCTCATGCATAATGAATTCATGTTTTTGGTGAATTCGAACGCGCTTCCCCCTCAAAAGCCGCCCGGGCCTCCTGGCGGCTTTTTCGCTTTTTGATCCTTCTTTTTAGCGAGCCCCACGCCCTATGCCATTGCCACCCGCCCCCACCAAGCGCGCCGCCACCCTGGCCCGTGAAGCCTATGACGTGGTCGCCAAGCCCGTCAAAAAATCGGGGACCAGCCGGGCACCTAAAGCCAGCGCCAATGCCGGCCCCGTAGACGAAAAACCCCAAGCCCGCAATGTGGCGGTGGAACCGGTGGAGCAGCGCCTGCCCACCCAGCGCGACAAATCCAGCCCCGCGGCCGAACCCAGCAGACCCGCACCAGCGGCAGACCGCGCAGCCCCCGCACGCAACCGTGGCGTGGCCCTGCTGCAAGAACCCGCTGCCAAGCGCAAGCCCCCCAAGAGCACGGGGCCGGCCAAGCTGTTCGTACTGGACACGAATGTGCTGATGCACGATCCGATGTGCCTGTTCCGCTTCGAAGAGCACGACATCTTCCTGCCCATGATCGTGCTGGAAGAGCTGGACAGCAACAAAAAGGGTATGACCGAAGTCGCCCGCAACGCACGCCAGACCAGCCGCTCGCTGGACGCCCTGGCCGGCAGCAATGGTGGCGACATCGGCATCGGACTGAAGCTGGATGCCACCGGCCACCCCGAAGCCGGCGGTAAGCTGTTCTTCCAGACCCAGACGCTGGACTACACACTGCCGTCCAGCCTGCCCCAGGGCAAGGCCGACAACCAGATCCTGGGCGTGGTCGAGGCGCTGCGCCCGCTGCATCCCGGCCGCGAAGTCGTGCTGGTGTCCAAGGACATCAATATGCGCGTCAAGGCCCGCGCACTGGGCCTGGCCGCCGAGGATTACCAGAACGACAAGGCGCTGGAAGACGGCGAGTTCCTCTACTCCGGCGCACTGGCCCTGCCGGCCGATTTCTGGAGTAAGCATGGCAAAACCGTGGAAAGCTGGCAGCAAGGCCTGCACACTTTCTACCGCATTTCCGGCCCCATCGTGCCCGAGATGATGGTCAACCAATTCGTCTACTTCGAAGCCCCGGGCGAGCCCAGCCTGTATGCGCGCGTGACCGAAATCCGCGCCAAAACCGCGGTGTTGAAGACGTTGAAAGACTACAACCACCTCAAACACGCCGTGTGGGGTGTGACCACCCGCAACCGCGAACAAAATTTCGCAATGAACCTGCTGCTCGACCCCGAAGTCGACTTCGTCACCCTGACTGGCAACGCCGGCACCGGCAAGACCTTGATGGCCTTGGCCGCCGGCCTGACCCAGGTGCTGGACGAACGCCGCTACACCGAGATCATCATGACGCGGGCCACGGTCAGCGTGGGTGAAGACATCGGCTTCCTGCCCGGCACCGAAGAAGAAAAAATGGGCCCGTGGATGGGCGCACTGGACGACAACCTGGAAGTGCTGGCCAAAACCGAGACCAGCGCAGGCGAATGGGGCCGCTCGGCAACCAACGAGCTGATCCGTTCGCGCATCAAGATCAAGAGCATGAACTTCATGCGCGGCCGCACCTTCCTGAACAAGTACGTGATCATCGACGAGGCACAGAACCTGACGCCCAAGCAGATGAAAACGCTGATCACCCGCGCAGGCCCCGGCACCAAGATCATCTGCATGGGCAACCTGCAGCAGATCGACACGCCGTACCTGACCGAAGGCTCATCCGGCCTGACGTTCGCGGTGGACAAGTTCAAAGGCTGGCCGCACAGCGGCCACATCATGCTGGCGCGCGGCGAGCGTTCGCGCCTGGCCGACTTCGCCAGCGAAGTCTTGTAAATTTACAAAGTGACCAACATGATTTTAGAAATTGCCGATATCCGTATCCGCCCCGGCGAGCAGGCCGCCTTCGATGAGGCCATCACACGTGGCCTGCAAACCGTCATCAGCAAGAACGCTGGCTGCAAGGGCTACAAGGTGAACAAGGGCATCGAGAGCCCCGAGCGCTATGTGCTGCAGATCTTCTGGACCTCGGTAGAAGCCCACAACGTCGGCTTCCGCGAAAGCCCGGCCTTCGCCGAATGGCGTGCCATCGTCGGGCCGTTCTTTGCCAGCCCACCGGTGGTGGAGCACTTTGACTTGGTCACCAAGTCGGACTAAGACAGCAGACGTCAAAAGGCCCGTGGAACCATTGGTTCCACGGGCCTTTTTTATGGGTGAGATTTACTGCTGCGCGCGTTCGGCCAGGTAGATCTCGACGCGGCGGTTGCGGGCCCGGCCGGCATCGCTGCTGTTGTCGGCAATGGGCTCGTACTCACCACGGCCGGCCACCGCCACACGGCGCGAATCCACACCGCGTGCGCTCAGGTAGTCGCGCGCGCTTTCGGCGCGGCGCAAGGACAGCGGGTTGTTGATGGCGTCGGAGCCGGTGTTGTCGGTGTGGCCAATGATGCGCACCTCGGTGTTAGGCTGGTTCTGCAGGCCACTGGCAAACTGGTCGAGGATGGGGCGCAGATTCGGCTTGATATCGGCGCGGCCGGTGTCAAAAGAGATGTCGCTGGGGATATTCAGCTTGAGCTGGTTGTCCGCGGTTTGCGTCACCGCCACGCCGGTGCCGGCGGTGGCCTGCTCCATCGCGGCCTTCTTGTCCTGCATGTGCTTGGACCAGACATAGCCGCCGAGCGCGCCGACCGCGCCGCCCACGGCCGCGCCGGTTTTATTGCCGCCGATCAAGGCACCGGCGACTGCGCCAATACCTGCGCCAATACCAGTCCCTTTTTGGGTTTCGCTCATGTTTGCGCAGCCGCCCAAAGCCAGGGCGGCAATGGTGCAAGCAATCACAGGTGCGCGCAGGGAAAAGAAGGTGTGTGCCATGGTATCCATCCGTTTTTCAGTAGTAGTTCAACAACGTAATAAGTGACTGTTCGTTGACAGTGCGTCTTGGTTATACGCCAGAAAAATGGCTACTGGATGTGAACGGGATATTTGCCTACACAGCGCTACGGTGGCGGCTGACGCAGGTATTCAGCACCTCTTCGCCGGGGCGCTGCCACCAGTCGAGCTCCGAGAATATCTCGACCTCGCTATAGCCCTGGTAGCCTGCCGCTTCCACCCAGCCACGGATCTTCTTCAGTTCCACAACGCCGTCACCCATCATGCCACGGTCATTCAGCAAATCGCGGGTGGGCAGCAGCCAGTCGCACACATGGTAGGCCAGCAGCCGAACCGCGCCGGCGCGGGCAATCTGCTGCTGCAACTTCGGATCCCACCACACGTGGTAGATGTCCAGCGCCACGCCGAGTGCACCGGTCTGCTGCGGGTCCAGTGCGTCGCAGATATCCAGCGCATGCTCCAGCGTGTTGACGCAGGCGCGCTCCGCCGCCTGCATAGGGTGCAGCGGCTCGATGGCCAAGGGCATGCCGACCTGACGCGCGTACTCCAACGCGGCGGCAATGCCATCAAAGACTTCAGTGCGAGCGCGGGCGATGTCGGTATAGGCTGGCTTGCCGATCAGCGCGCCGGGCAGGCTGCCGACCACCAGCACCACGCAGGGTGCACCCAGGGTCTTGGCCTCGTCTATGGCTTGGCAGTTGTCGAGTAGCGCAGCTTGATGGCCAGCAGCGTCAACCGCCGGGAAGAAGCCTCCACGGCAATAGCCGGAAAGCTCTATGCCGGTATCACGCAGCTGCCGGGCGATCTTGTCCAACCCGACAGCTGCCACCTGGTCTCGCCAGGGACTGATGGCGCGGATGTCGCGCTGCGCGCACTCTTCGATGATGCGGTCCAGCTTCCACTGCTTGCGCACGGTGGCGGTGTTGATGGACAACCAGCGGTGGTTTTCAGAGAAATCACGCATGTTGTTATTCCACTCCGTGCAACGCCAGTAGTGTGCGCATGCGGTGCACCGCCAGGTCCGGTTGCTCCAGCAAGTTGGCCGTATCGGCCAGGCGGAACAGCTCGGCGAAGTGCGCCAGCGAACGCGTGCTCTGCTGGCCGCCGACCATGGTGAAGTGGCTCTGGTGGCCGTTCAGCCAGGCCATGAAAACTACGCCGGTCTTGTAGTAGCGCGTGGGCGCGGCAAAGATGTGGCGCGACAGCGGCACCGTCGGGCCCAGGATGGCGTGGAACTGCGCGCTATCGCCCTGCGCCAGGGCGCTGAGCGCGGCGCTGGCTGCGGGCGCGATGGCGTCGAAGATGCCCAGCAGCGCATCGCTCTGGCCATGCGTCACCTGCTTGCCGTAGCCGTCACCAGCGATCAGCTCGGCGTAGTTGAAGTCGTCGCCGGTGTACATGCGCACACCCGCGGGTAGACGCCGCCGCATGGCGATTTCCTTATCCTTATCCAGCAGCGAAATCTTGATGCCATCCACCTTATCCGGGTGCGCGGCGATCACAGCCAGAGCGGTGTCCATGGCCACATCTAGATTTAGTGAACCCCAGTAGCCTTTGAGCGCCGGGTCGAACATATCGCCCAGCCAGTGCAGCACCACCGGATGGCGGGCCTGGCGCAGGATGCGGTCGTAGACGCACTCATAGTCGGCCGGACTGCGCGCCACCCGTGCCAGCGCGCGGCTGGCCATGACGATCAGCCTGCCGCCGAATTTCTCGATGGCTTCCATCTGCTCTTCGTAAGCAGCGGTCACCTGGTCCACCGTGCGCACATCCTCCAGCACCAAGTGGTCGGTGCCGCAGCCGGATGCCACCAGCGCGCCGGGCACGTCGCGCGCAGCATCCAGCGAGCGGCGGATCAGCTCCAGCGAGGTCGGCCAGTCCAGGCCCATGCCACGCTGCGCCGTGTCCATGGCCTCGGCCACGCCCAGACCCAGCGACCACAGGCGCTGGCGGTAGGCGATGGTGGCGTCCCAGTCCACCGCGCACTGCAGCCAGGAGTCGATGGCGGCGCGCGGGTCGGCCACCACATGGGCGGCGGAATAGGCGATGCGGTTGAACGGCACGCGGGTGCTGGACGCCAGCGGCGCCGTGCCGCGCAAGGTATAGGGTTGCAGCGCCCCGGCGGTGGGTAACAAAAGGGTATGGGCCATGGTCATCTCACCACTTTTAAAGAAAATCGGGCTCTAGCGCAGGTAGTACCTGCGCCAGGAGCTATCAAATGTGTAGTGCGGGCACATCCACCCAGCGCCGTTCCTTCCAGGACTGCAGGGCCACTTCGACCAGTTGCACGCCCTTGGCGCCTTCGGGCAGGGTCCAGCGGTAGGGCTCGTTTTCCACCACGTGGCGGATGAAGTGCTCCCACTGGATCTTGAAGCCGTTATCAAAAACCTGTGAGTCCGGCACTTCCTGCCACTGGTCGAAGAAGTCCATGGTCTGCTTCTGGTCCGGGTTCCACACCGGGCGCGGTGTGGTCACGCGGCTTTGCGCACGGCAGTCGGTCAGGCCGGCGACGGCCGAGCCGTGCGTGCCGTCTACATGGAAGGTGACCAGGTCGTCGCGGCGCACCCGCGTGGCCCACGACATATTGAGCTGGGCAATCACCGGCTCGCCGTTGTGGCCGATGAGCTCGGCCGTGGCGTAGGCGGCGTCGTCGGCCGTGGCCTTATAGGGCTTGCCGGCCTCGTCCCAGCGCTCGGGGATGTGCGTGGAGCCTATGCACGACACGGACTTGACCTCGCCGAACAGATTGTCCAGCACGTAGCGCCAGTGGCACATCATGTCCAGGATCATGCCGCCGCCGTCCTCGGCACGGTAGTTCCAGCTCGGGCGCTGGATGGGCTGCAGATCGCCCTCGAACACCCAGTAGCCAAACTCCAGGCGCACCGACAGCATGCGGCCGAAGAAGCCGGCGCGGCGCAGCATGTCGAGCTTGCGCAAGCCGGGCAAAAACAATTTGTCTTGCACCGCACCGTGCTTCAGGCCGGAGGCCTCGGCCAGGCGGGCGATCTCCACCGCCTCGTTCAAATTGGTGGCAATCGGCTTTTCACAGTACACATGCTTGCCCGCGCGGATCGCCTTGGCCAGCAGGGTTGGGCGCATCTGGGTGGTGCCGGCGTCGAAGAACACGGTATCGGCCGGGTTCGCCAAGGCCGCGTCCAGATCCGTGCCCCAGCGGGCGATGCCGTGGGCCTGGGCCAGGGCCTGCATCTTCTCGGCGTTGCGGCCGATCAGGATGGGGTCGGGCATGACCTTGTCGCCGTTGCTCAGGGTCACGCCGCCCTGCTTGCGGATGGCGACGATGGAGCGGATCAGATGCTGGTTCATGCCCATGCGTCCGGTGACGCCGTGCATGATGAGACCGAGGGTGTGTGTCGTCATGGCTATTGCTTCCAATGGGCAAGGAGGTAAATAGATGGGCTAGCGCTGGGCCAGCGTCACACCGTCTTCCGCAAAGCCGTGGCAGCGCGCGGGCGGCAGATGCACCTGCACGGTGTCGCCACGCTTGTAATGGCTTTGGCCCACCACCTGCACCACCAGCGACTGCTGGGCGCCCAGGGTGCCGTACAGCACGGTGTTGCCGCCCAACTGTTCAGTCAGCACCACCTGCATGGCCAGGCTCGTGCTCTGGCCGCCCTGCTCTGCCAGCTCCACATGCTCGGGGCGTATGCCCACGCAGACCGGCGCGCCAACGGCAATCTGCGCGGCCAGCACGGGCAGGTGCACGGTCTCACCGCCTTGCAGACGCACATCCAATCCGTTGGCGTTGCGCGCAGCCACCGTGCCCTCCAGAAAGTTCATCTTCGGGCTGCCGATGAAGCCGGCCACGAAACGGTTCACCGGATGGTTGTACAGCTCCAGCGGGGAGCCGGCCTGCTCGATGATGCCGTCGTGCAGCACCACGATGCGGTCGGCCATGGTCATGGCCTCCACCTGGTCATGGGTGACGTAGACCATGGTGGTGCGCAGCTCGGCATGCAGCTTGGACAGCTCGACGCGCATCTGCACGCGCAACTCGGCGTCCAGGTTGGACAGGGGTTCATCGAACAGAAACAGCTTGGGTTCGCGCACGATGGCCCGGCCTATCGCCACCCGCTGGCGCTGGCCACCGGACAAGGCCTTGGGCTTGCGCTGCAGATAGCTGTCTATCTTCAGCATCTTGGCAGCGTGCTGCACGCGCCGGTCGATCACGTCCTTTTTCTCACCCGCAGTTTGCAAGCCAAAAGCCAGGTTGTCGTAGACGCTCATATGCGGGTACAGCGCATACGACTGGAACACCATGGCAATCTTGCGCTGGGCCGCCGGCACCTCGTTGACGCGGTCGCCGTCGATGCAGAACTCGCCATCGGAGATTTCTTCCAGCCCGGCGATCATGCGCAGCAAGGTGGACTTGCCGCAGCCCGAGGGGCCGACGAAGACCACGAACTCGCCATCGCGGATGTTCAGGTCGACACCGTGGATGATCTCCACGTTGCCGTAGCGTTTGATGATGCCCCGCAGTGACAGCTCAGCCATGGTGTGCCGCCTTGTTGAAGCTGCCACTGGTGGGTGCCCAGCTGTTGTATTTGGCGTGGCCTTGCGAGATGGGCAGGCTCACCTGCGTACCGGTTTCGGCCGAGTGGTAGATCGCCGTGATCAGCTCCAGCGATTGGCGCGCGTCATGCAAGCTCACGGGCGTGGGGGCACCGCCGGTCACGGTGGCGTGGATCAGCGCGAACTCGCCTTCGAAGGACTCCAGCGCCGGCACGAAGTCGGCCAGGGCGGCGCTGATGGCGGCATCGATCGCAGGCGTCTTGCCCTGGAAATGCCAGGGGTCCTTGCCGGGCCGGTAGGGCTCGGTGCTGCGGCTTTCCACCGTCAGGTCGGAGAACATGAAGCGCAGGCGCGACAGCTCTTCGGCCGCGCCCAGGGTGACCGACAGCGTAGCCACCGAGCCGTTTTCCATCCCGATGGAGATGGCGGCGCAGTCTTCCACCTCGATCGGGTTCACGCGGGTTGCCAGATGGGCGAACACGGTTTTCACCGGGCCGTTCACATAGGACAGCATGTCGTGCGCATGCAGAGCCTGGGTCAGGCAGCAGCCACCCATTTCGGTCGCCCATTTGCCGCGCCACTGGACCTCGTAGTAGTCGGCATCGCGGCGCCAGGATGTCTCGATGGTGGTCAGGAACGGCGTGTGCGCAAAGCCCTTGGACTGCAGATGCTTGAGCTTTTGCAGGCCGTGGCCAAAGCGGTACTGGAAGATGGGGAACAACATGCCTCTGGCAGCCTTTTGCGCGGCCGCAATCGCATCGGCCTCGGCCAGCGAGCCGACCAAGGGCTTCTCGCAAACCACATGCAGGCCGGCGGCCAGCGCCTGCTCGATCAAGGCGCGGTGGGTATAGGGTGGCGTGCAGATGTCGACGATGTCCACCTTGCCGCTGACCAACAGCTCGCTGAACTGGGTGGTATGCCAAGGCACGCTGAATTCGGCAGCTGCGGCGCTGGCCTTGGCCGCGTCCAGGTCGCACACCGCCACCACTTCGTACAAATCGGGAATCTGGGCATAGGCCTCCAGATGGCCCTTGCCCACACCCAGGCCAACCACAGCCACACGTAATTTTTGTAGTATCTGCACCATCACGCAACTCCTCCTACACGGGTGGCCAGGGCTTCGGCCTTCAGGGCCAGCTCGGTAGCCAAGAAACAATGGGCTTGGGACATGGCAGTTTCGGTACGGTTCAGCACATCCTGGATCAGCCGCGCGCCATAGGGCAGAACTTCGGCCTTGCAGTCCATGTGCTGCGTGCCCTTACCATCGACCAGGAACAGGTGGTCGCCGCCCGGGCGGCCGGCAATGTCCACGTATTTGCGCAGCTCGATATAGCCCTCGGTGCCCAGAATGGTCAGCCGACCGTCGCCCCAGACACCCAGGCCTTTGGGCGTGAACCAGTCCACGCGGATGAAGCCGGTGCCGCCATTGCCGCGCAGCAGCACTTCGCCGAAGTCTTCCAGCTCGGGGGTCTCCGGGTTACCGAAATTGCCGATGTGCGAGGCTACAACTTCGGCCCGCGTCGAACCGGTGAAATGCAGGAACTGGTCGCACTGGTGGGCCGCGATGTCGCACAGAATGCCGCCGTAGCGCTTGCGCTCGAAGAACCAGTCAGGGCGCGGGTTGTTGCGCAGCGCATGCGGGCCCATGCCCATGGTCTGCACCACGCGGCCGATGGCGCCTGCGGCTACCAGCTGGCTGGCCTTCTCGGTAGCACGGTTTTCGAAACGTTCGGAAAAGCACACCGAGAAAATCCGCCCGGTCTCGGCCTGCACCTTGCGCACCGCGGCCAGTTCATCCAAGGTGATGACACCGGGCTTGTCGACCATCACATCCTTGCCATGGCGCATGACAGTGATGGCGGTGGCGGCACGCACATCGGGAATGGTGGCGCTGACCACCAACTGGATGCTGGCGTCTTCCAGGATTTCGCGCTGGTCGGCCACGCGGCGGGCCTGCGGAAAAGCCTTGGCGTAGTCGGCGGCCAGGTCGTCTTCGACGGCATGGAAGCTGACCAGCTCGCCCCCGGCGTCCAGCACGGCGCGGGTCTGGCCGTAGATGTGGTTGTGGTTCAGGCCGATGGCGGCAAAGCGTATCGTAGGAGATGTCATCGTTTCATTCCAGATTGGGCAACGCCTTCAATGATCAGACGTTGGAAGCAGAGAAAAAACAGGAAGATCGGCAGGATGGCCAGTACCGACATGGCGAACAGCTGGCCCCAGGCCGATTGGCCGGTGGAGTCGACAAACGAGCGCAACGCCAGTGGCACGGTGTAGTTGCTGGCCTCGTTGAGGTACACCAGCGGGCCCAGAAAGTCGTTCCAGGTCCAGAGGAAGGAGAAGATGGCGGTGGTGGCCAATACCGGCATGGACAGCGGCATGATGATCTTCCAGTAGATGCGCCAGGGGCCGCAGCCATCCAGCACCGCGGCCTCGTCCAGCTCACGCGGAATGCCGCGGAAGAACTGCACCATCAGGAAGATGAAGAACGCATCAGCGGCCAAAAACTTGGGCACGATCAGCGGCAGAAAGGTGTCGATCCAGCCCAGCTTGAGGAACAGCACGTACTGCGGAATCAGGGTCACGTGGTAGGGCAGCATCAGCGTGCCCAGCATCACCACGAACCAGATACGCCGGCCGCGAAATTCCAGCCGCGCAAACGCATAGGCGGTGATGGAGCAGGATATGGTGTTGCCTACCACCACCAGCACCGCCACCAGCACCGAGTTCTTGAAGAACACGGTGAAGCTCTCCTGCAGCGCCGTCCAGCCCTGCACATAGTTGCCAAAGTCAAACGCGTGCGGCCAGATCGACAGGTCGGTAAAGATGATGGACTCGGGCTTGAACGACGAGGCCACCATCCACAGCAGCGGGTACAGCATCAGAAAAGTCGCGCCGATCAGCACGGCGTGGCGGGCCAGGCCCCCGACCAGCAGGCGCAGCACGCCCGGCCCCCGGGATTGGTTAGCGCGGATCGTCTTCATAGTAGACCCAGTATTTGGAGGTAAGGAAACTGATGCCGGTGAAGGCGCCGATGATCAGCAGCAGCACCCAGGCCAGCGCCGAGGCATATCCCATGCGGAAGTAGGAAAAGGCTTCCTGGTACAGGTACAGCGTGTAGAACAGCGTGGAGTCGATGGGGCCGCCGGTGCCGCCCGACACCACATAGGCCGGGGTGAAGGCCTTGAAGCCTTCGATGATCTGCAGCACCATGTTGAAGAAGATCACCGGCGCCAGCAGCGGCAAGGTGATCTTGCGGAACTTGCGCCAGGTGCCGGCGCCGTCCATGGAGGCGGCTTCGTACAGGTCTTGCGGAATCTGCCGCAGGCCGGCCAGGAAGATGATCATCGGCGAACCAAACTGCCATACCGCCAGCAGCACCAGGGTGTAGATGGCCGTGTCCGGGTTGGCGATCCAGCTCGGCCCCTTGTAGTTGAAGAGCCACAGCAGAATCTGGTTCAGCGTGCCATTGCCTTCGAACAGCTGCCGCCACAGCACGGCAATCGCCACCGAGCCGCCCAGCAGCGAAGGGATGTAGAACAGCGCCCGGTACAGGGCGCCGCCGCGTATCGCCTTGTCCAGCACCACCGCCACCAGCAGCGCGAATGCCAGCTTCAGCGGTACCTCCATCAGCATGTAGCTGAAAGTGACCTTGAGCGACTGCCAGAACCGGGCGTCCGCCGTAAACATGCGCACATAGTTGTCCGCGCCTATCCATTGGGCCGGACGCAGCAGATCGAACTTGGTGAACGACAGATACAGCGACGCCAGCACTGGCCCCAGCGAGAAGCAGACGAAGCCGATCAGCCAGGGCATCAGGAAGGCATAACCCACCAAGTCCTTGCGCCAGGCGGCACGCGACTGCCCTCGCCGCGCACGGGAGGTTTTTTCATCAAGGGTTGACACGTAGTTTGCCTTCCAGGCTAGACAGCAAAAAAGCGGAAGTGAAGCGCCCCTGCGGTCGCATGCCGTGGCCCTCAGGCCCTGGCGAGGATGCCTTCGACTTCGGTGTGGAACTGCTGGGCACCGTCCTTGATGCTGGTGCGGCCGAAGGCCACGGCATCGGCAACCCGGCGCAGCAGGTTCTCCACCTCGCCCGCGCCTTTGGGTGGTGGCGGCGGCAAGGGCACGGCGACCTTGGTGACGGCGGCCACATAGTCGAGCTGCATCTTGCCCAGGGCGTCCAGATCGGGCGCCAGTGCGGCACGTGCGGCGGCAGAGCACGGCACGCCGCGCTCGATGCCCAGAATCTTCACGCCCTCGGGGTCGTTGACCATGAAGTTGATCACTTTGGCCGCTTCTTCCGGCGCCTTGCAGCGGGCCGACACGCTCATCATCTGGGATGGCTTGATGTAGTGGCCGGACGAGCCGGTCTTGGCGCGTGGGAACACGCTAATGGCCAGCTTGTTCTTGTTGATGCCCTGGAAGGCCACCACCTGGTTGGAGTTGACGAAACTCATGGCCGCCAGGCCGCGGGTCAGCTCGTATTCCTCGACCTTGCCGTTGTTGGTGGCGCCCACATCGGCCGGTGGAATCGCCCCGGCCTTGCGCAGCTTGTCCCACAGGTCGAACCAGGCCGCCACGTCGTCGCGGGTGAAGGCGGCCTTGCCCTCGGCGGTGTAAAGCATCTTGCCGCGCTGGTTCAGCCACTGCTCGAAGCCCTGCTCCCAGCGGCTGTTGTCGCTGGCGCCCCAGTACTTGCCGGGGTTGATCTTGGAAATCTCGCCACTAATCTTGGCGAAGTCGTCCCAGGTCCAGTTGATGTCGATGGCTTTCACACCGACCTTCTCCAGCATGCCGGTGTCATACACCATGGCCTTGGAGTTGGAACCCAGGTTCACGCCATACAGCTTGCCGTCCACCTTGCCGCCGTCTTTTTCCTGCGGGCTGAAATCGGCCAGGGGCAGCAGCTTGTCGAGCGGCAGCAGGGTTTCACGGCGCGCGTACTCGAACAAATAGCGGTAGTCCATCTGGATCAGGTCGGGCGCATTGCCGCCAGCGGTCTGGGTACCCAGCTTGGTCCAGTAGTCACCCCAGCCCAAGGACTCAGCCGCGATCTGGGTGCCGCTCTTCTTGCTATAGGTGTCCAGCAACAACTTGGTGCGCTTGTCGCGATCCGGGTTACCCCACCAGAAGCAGCGCAGGCGGGTCGCCTGGGCCTGCGCCAATAAAGGATTCAAACCAAGTGCGGCCGTTGCCGCAGCGGCAGAGACTCCAAATTGACGACGGGTGAAAAGTGCCATAACCGCTAGCTCCTATAAGACGGGGAATGCGCGAATAGTTAACTCACTGGTGAATTATGAAATCGCCCATTTCCGCTGTAAATGGCTGCGGCGAGTCAATCTCTCAGGACATACCCTAGGACCACATCGCAGATGTGGGACAGCCGTTCACTGTGCGCCTTGGTGGCCATCAGATCCCGTCCAAAAATGGCCGACAAGGTGTAATGGTTGGACAGGTAAAAGTACGATAGGCTGGCAATCGAAATATAGAGTTGCACCGGATCGATACCGCCACGAAAGACCCCCTCAGCCCGCCCTCTTTCCAGAATATCGCCCAGGTCCTGGACCAAGGGTGAATTCAACTCACGGATGCGGGTGGACTGCGTCAAGTGCCGGGCCTGGTGCAGGTTCTCGCTGTTCAGCAAAGTGATGAATTCCGGGTGAGCGATGTAGTATTCCCAGGTGAATTCAGTCAAACGCCGGATGGCCTTGGCGGGCTCCAGATCACGCAGATGCAGCTCGCGCTCGGCATCGCGGATATCGGCATAGGTGCGCTCCAATACCGCTAAAAACAACTCGTCCTTGCTGGTGAAGTAGTAGTAGATCAACCGCTTGTTGAGTTGGGCGTTTTCGGCGATCCGGTCTACGCGCGCACCGGCAAAACCATAGCGCGAAAACTCATCTCGGGCGGCCGCCAGAATGGCCAGCTGCGAGCGGTCTGCGTCGCGCGAACGGGGCTCCACTATGGGGGTCTGCGTGCTAGTCATAGCGCTCCAGTGCAAAGAAATGCAGCAACAAAAAATATGCGCATGCAGGGTGTCAAGACAGGCCTTTCTGTGGATTCTATTCACTATTTAGTTAAATAAGACTATGATTTACAGACGAATTTGTCCCTCAGGCGACCGCTGCTGGACGCCCCAGGTTTACCAACCCCGCTGAAGCCGCGTGGTTTCAGAACCCATTCCATTTGCACCATGAGCAAGAAGCGTCATGCGTTTGTCGGCACCGGCGGACGCGCCCTGAGTTTTATCGAACCCCTTGTCACCACCTATGCCGGGCAGAATGAACTGGTGGCCATTTGCGACACCAGTCCGGCCCGCATGGCCTACTACAACAAGCTGCTGGAGGGCGACATCGGCTACCACGCGGTACCGGCCTACACGGCCGGCCGGTTCGACGCCATGCTGCGGGAGCAAAAGCCGGACGAAGTATTCGTCTGCACCCAGGACTCGGCCCACCACGACTACATCGTGCGCGCACTGCTCGCCGGCTGCGACGTGATCACCGAAAAACCCATGACCACCGATGCCGCCAAGTGCCAGGCGATTCTGGAGGCCGTCAAAGCCAGCGGGCGCCGGGTGCGGGTGGCATTCAACTACCGCTGGGCACCGTTCCGCACCAAGGTCAAGGAACTGATTGCCAGCGGCGTGGTCGGCAAGATCCACTCGGTGAATCTGGAGTACCTGCTGGACACCAACCACGGCGCCGATTACTTCCGCCGCTGGCATGCGCACATCGAAAACTCCGGCAGCCTGCTGGTGCACAAGAGCACGCACCACTTCGACCTGGTGAACTGGTGGCTGGACGCGATTCCGCAGCAGGTGTTTGCCTATGGCGACCTGGTGTTCTACGGCAAGCAAAACGCCATCAACCGCGGCGACGAGAAGCTGACCCGCTACGCACGCTACACCGGCGTGCCCGAAGCCAAGGACGATCCTTTCTACCTGGACCTGAACGAGAGCGAATCCTTTCGCGGCCTGTACCTGGCGGGCGAAGCCGACTCGGGCTATCTGCGCGACCAGAACGTGTTCCGCGACGGCATCACCATCCCCGACCAGATGTCGCTGAACGTGCGCTACCGCAGCGGCCAGGTGCTGACCTACTCCCTGGTTTGCTACAGCCCGCGCGAAGGCATGCGCGTGACCTTCAACGGCGACCGTGGCCGCATCGAATACCACGAGTTCATCGGCACCCACATGAACCGCGCCGTCAGCCCCAAGAACTGGAAGATCGAAGAGAAGCCCGGCGCCGAAGCCGAAGGCGAATGGATACGCGTGTTCCCGCACTTCCAGAGCAGCTATGTGGTACCCATGCCGGAGATCCGTGCGGCCCATGGCGGTGCCGATGAAATTCTGAACGCCCACTTCTACGGCCCACCGCAAGCCCCGGACGCCTGGGGCCGCACCGCAGGGCACGAACAGGGTGCGGCATCCATCGCCATCGGCATTGCGGGCGTGCAGTCCATGCAGTCCAATCTGCCGGTGAACATCAGCGACGTGGTGGCCTTGCCGCCCCAGGCGCGGCGCCTATCTGAGCTTATATAGAAAATATGCCTGATTAGCTACCTGCCTCAGACAGACTTGAATTTTGGTTCAGATGCGCCATACTGGTGTTTCATCCAGTTGTGTGCGAGGTGCCCCATGCCTATGAACCGCATCCAATTCCAGCCCGGCCTGTCTATGCCGGACTTCCAAAGTCAGTAC